>DASXHF010000205.1:0-58066 GCA_036488775.1 Gemmatimonadaceae bacterium
TGCTCCGCGTACCGGATGAATGCGCGGGCGCGCTGGAACTCGCCGGATCGAGCGCGCTGCGACACGTCGCCGGAGATCGCCACGACGTCGTACCGGCGGCGCTCGATCAGCATTTCCATCGCTTCGTACTGCTCGGGGACGGCCGGATGCCCGAAGTGCAGGTCTGAGCAGTGGAAGATGGTCGGCATGCTCGCCCCGCTCAGAGATGCTCGATGATCGCGTCGGTGAACTCGTCGGTGCCGGCGACGCCGCCGAGGTCGCGCGTGACGACCTTGCCCTCGCGAATCGTCGTCTCCAGCGCGGAGCGGACGCGTCGCGCCCGCTCGCCGTCGTTCATGTACTCGAGCATCATGCAGGCAGCGAGGATCAAGGCGCTCGGGTTGGCGATCCCCTTCCCTGCGATGTCCGGCGCCGTGCCGTGCACGGCCTCGAAGATCGCTCCGCCCAACCCGATGTTGGCGCCCGGCGCGAGGCCCAGGCCGCCGACCAGGCCGGAGATCTCGTCGGAGAGAATGTCGCCGAACAGGTTGGTGGTGACGATGACGTCGTATCGCTCCGGCTTGAGGACGAGGTTCATCGCCATCGCGTCGACGATCACCTCCTCGAACTCGATCCCAGCGTACTCGTGCGCCACCTGTCGTCCGACGTCGAGAAACAGCCCCTGCGAGAACTTGAGGATGTTCGCCTTGTGGACGAGCGTGACTTTGCGCCGGCCGTGCTTCACGGCATAGTCGAACGCGTAGCGAACGATACGCTCCGAGCCGACGCGCGTGATCAGCGCGACCGACTCCGCCGCCGCGCGCGGGTCGCTGCCGATCTTGATGTAATGCTCGATCCCGACGTACAACCCTTCGGTGTTCTCGCGGATCAGCACGAGATCGATGTCGTCGTAGCGCTTGCCCGGCACGATCGTGTGGGCCGGACGGATGTTCGCGTAGAGGTCGAACGTCTTGCGCAGCGCGACGTTGATCGAGCGGAACCCTTCGCCGACGGGCGTCTCGAGCGGGCCTTTGAGTGCGATGCGGGTCCGCTTGATCGAATCGAGCGTCGCGTCGGGAATCGGGTCGCCGTACCTCGAGACGCCGGCCTGGCCGGCGTACTGGATGTCCCACTGGATGTCGGCACCGGCTGCCTCGAGGACGCGCACGGTGGCACTGCTGATCGACGGACCGATGCCGTCGCCGGGAATGAGCGTGACTTGGGTAGCCATTCGATATGGTGACTCGGCCTACGGGGCCGTGATCAGATCGGACATGTGCGCGGCGAGAGTCGTCAGCAGCGCACGGGAAAAGGTGGGTGAGGGGTCGCCGCGCACGTCGCCGATCCATCGCACCTCGCCCAATCGGCCGTCGATCAGGGCGAGGCGTACCACGGCAACCCCTTGTCCGGTCGCATCCTTGTCGAAGCGGAGCTCCACGGGCAGCAGAATGGCACGCGCCCGCTCCTGGAGTGCGACCATCGTGCGCAGCTGCGTCGCGAGCGGATCGCCGATCCGCGTGCCGCCCATCACCGCCCGGTCGCGCAGCGGGGACGCGGCGAGCGCGTACGGATCGACCGCATACGACGGATTGGCCCGCGCCGCGCGAGTGAGGTCGGCGGGCCAGACCCACTGGCTCTGGATGCCCCGCGCGGCCAGCTCGGTGGCCAACGCGTCGTCGAATGAACGAAGGTACTCCCGCGACCGGGGGATCTGGGCCGTCCAACCGAGGGCGTCCACCTCGCGCAGACTGTGCGTGGGAGTCACGATCACCTGCTGGGCCGCGAGGGCGGCCAGGGGTCGGACCGGCGCCACGGGAGCGGGCGTCTCGGCCGGCTGCGAGCCGGCGCAGGCGGTCACGAGGACTGACAGGCAGAGAAGACGCTGGGACAGGTGCACGAGGGCGATGTGGGTGGTGTGCGCGTAAGCTAAACCGTTGGCGCACCCGAGGCGAAGGCTCGGCGTTGCCCTCGGAATGGTTGACCCGCCCGGCGCCCGCTTCCAATTTGGCGCGCATGACGACAACCAGTCTCGTCGGGCGACGGAGGCCCGCCGGCGCCTTGACGATTGCCGCCTGGACTGCGGTCGCCCTGCTCGGCGCCGGCGCGCTCGGCGTCCTTGCGCTGGCACGAGGCGAGCCCGTCAGCGCCGCCTGGCTCATCGTCGCGGCGCTGTGTACCTACGCGATCGGCTATCGGTTCTACAGCGCGTTCATCGCCACGCGGATCTTCGCGCTGGACGACCGGCGCGCGACGCCGGCTCAGCGGCTCGCCGACGGACGCGACTTCGTGCCGACCAACCGATGGATCGTCTTCGGCCATCACTTCGCCGCCATCGCCGGACCGGGCCCGCTGGTCGGACCTACGCTCGCCGCACAATTCGGCTACCTGCCCGGCGTGCTGTGGATCGTCGTGGGAGTCGTGCTCGGCGGCGCAGTCCAGGACTTCGTGATCCTCTGCGCGTCCATTCGTCGCGACGGGAAATCGCTCGGGCAGATGGCCCGCGAGGACATCGGACGCGTCGCGGGGCTGACGTCCATGGTCGCCGTGCTCGGCATCATGGTGGTGCTCATCGCTGTCCTCGGCTTGGTCGTCGTCAATGCGTTGCGTGCGAGCCCGTGGGGCACGGTGACGATCGCTCTGACGATCCCGATCGCCATGGCGATGGGTATCTACATGCGGTGGATACGCCCGGGCCACGTGCTCGAGGCGAGTGCCATCGGCGTCGTGCTGCTCGTTGGCGCCTTGTACGCGGGGCGATGGGTTGCCGCGCATCCCGACCTGGCCGCGACGTTCACCCTCGGCGGAAAGTCGCTGGCGGGGTTGATCATGGCGTATGGCTTCGCGGCGTCCGTTCTACCGGTGTGGCTGCTGCTGGCGCCCCGCGATTATCTGTCCGCGTTCGTGAAGATCGGCGTGGTCGTCGCGCTCGCCGCGGGAATCCTCGTCGCCCTTCCGCCCCTTCAGATGCCCGCGTTGACCCGGTTCACCGACGGATCCGGACCGGTATTCGCGGGCACCCTCTTTCCATTCGGGTTCATCACCATCGCGTGCGGCGCGATCTCCGGCTTCCACGCCTTGATCGCCTCCGGGACGACGCCCAAGCTGCTCGAACGCGAGTCCGACGCGCGCCTCGTCGGATATGGCGCCATGCTCGTCGAGTCGTTCGTCGCCGTCATGGCGTTGATCGCGGCCTGCGCGCTCACACCCGGGGTCTACTTCGCGATCAACGCCCCCGCGTCAGCATTGGGCACCACCGCGCAGAGCGCCGCGAGTGCCGTCGCGAGCTGGGGATTCGTCGTCGCCCCTCAGGAGCTCGAGGCGCTCGCCCGGCAAGTCGGCGAGACGTCGTTGCTCTCGCGCACCGGCGGCGCACCCAGTCTCGCCGTCGGCATGGCGCGCATCTTCTCGCACATGCTGGGCGGCAGCGGCGCGATGGCCCTCTGGTACCACTTCGCCATCATGTTCGAGGCGCTGTTCATTCTCACCACGCTCGACGCGGGAACCCGTGTCGGACGCTTCATGCTGCAGGACCTCGGACGCCGCGTGTGGGCGCCGCTCGGACGCACGTCACACACTCCCGTCGTCGTCGTCTCCAGCGCGGTCTTCGTCGCCATGTGGGGGCATTTCCTCTGGCAAGGCGTCATCGATCCGCTCGGCGGCATCAACTCCTTGTGGCCGTTGTTCGGTATCTCGAACCAGCTGCTCGCCGCGGTGGCGCTCTGCGTCGCGACGACGATCGTCATCAAGATGGGAAAGGCGCGCTACGCGTTCGTCACGCTGCTTCCTCTCGTATGGATCACCGCGGTGACCATGTCAGCCGGCGCCGCGAAGCTGTTTTCGCCCGTCCCGAAGCTCGGATTCCTCGCGCATGCACACGTGCTGCAAACGTCACGCGCCGCCGGTGTGCTGCCGCCCGGGGTGCACTCGGGCGGTGAGCTGACGCGAATGATCTTCAACGACTATCTCGACGCAGCCGTGGCTGCGTTCTTTTTGCTCTGCGTCCTCGTCGTCATCGTCGCGTCCGTGAGGGAGTGGTATGCCGTGCTCCGGAAAGGGAAGTCCGTCGTGAGCACCGAAACCCCCTGGTCGAGCCCGATCACCGGGCGAGCGATAACCCCAGCTCGATCATCCGCGAGTTCATCCCTGGATTGACCTGCCCGCGTCCGCCGTTGGAGATGTGGTTCAACCGCCAGCCAGCCACGAGCGACAGCTTGTTCGCGACGCGGACGTCGGCGGCGATGCCCGCGTCCGCGGTGAAGTTGAGCGTGCAGCCGAGCGGATCGGGGATCGCTTGGGAAAAGTAGACCACTCCGCCGCTCGCCCGGAGCTGCAGTCCAAGAGCGCGCGAGACCTTCCACCGTCCCAGGAAGCCGACCGGTGCGGCGCCGGCGCCGTGCGCCGTGTGCTGTCCCGACAGCACCGAGACCGTCGTCCTGCAGCCGGGCGGCGAGCTGCCGCCGCACGGAACGGTCCGGATCACGTACTCCGGCATCTCCGTCGAAAGCACCACCGGGGTGATGTCGATCGTGTATGCGAGCTCCAGGGACCGGTCCTGGTTTTCGGTCAGCGGCCATCGCTTCTGCAGTCCAACGATCACGAGCCCGCGGTCGTAGCGGTAGCCGAGACGCGTCGCCAGTGGCTGGCCGTGTGCGCTGGCGCTCCATACGGTCCACACGTTCTGCCGGTCCGGATGCGCCACGACGGTATCGGCGCGCACGTTTCCCTCTTGCGCACGTGTGATCGGCGCACGTATCACCAGCAGCAGGGTGGTGAACGCCGCCCAGTCCCGTACCTGTCGCAACTGGATGCTCATCGAATGGACTCTCGATCGGTTTCACGGCAGAATCGACGCCGTCAGGTACGCGCTCAATCTTGGCTGAGCGGCGTCGGCGCAGCAACCGTCACTCGTCGCCCATCGGGCGCGTCGATCGTGCCGTGATCGTCCGGCGACTTGCCATCTCGCTCGCGCGTTCCGCTGCCGTGCTCCGCCGCGTGCTCGGCGCGCCCGACTACGAGCGCTACCTGGAGCACGTGCGGCGTCGCCATCCCGGCCTCACGCCGCTCTCCCGGGAGGCGTATCTGCGTGACGCGCTCGCCCGCCGCTACGACCGACCCGGAAGCCGGTGTTGCTGACTAGCCAGTTGGCCGATCGGCCGTCCGCGTCGGCGCCACGAGCGTGAGCCCGACCGCCGCCGCCAACGCCAGCGACGCGCCCATGACGAACGCCGTGCTCGCCCCCGCTCGATCCCACACGTAGCCGAACAAGAGCGAGGCCGGCAGCGCGCCGAGTCCGATTGCCAGGTTATACCAGCCGAACGCGGTACCGCGCCGCTCCGGTCCGACGAGATCCGCCACCAACGCCCGCTCGCTCCCTTCCGTCAGCCCGAAGAATACGCCGTAGATCGCGAACAGCGCCCACGCATGCCACGCCGTGCGCGCCGAGGCGAAGCCGAAATACACCGCGGCGTACAATGTCCACCCCGCGATGAGCGTCGGCCGCCGCCCGATGCGGTCGGACAGTGCGCCGCCGGGCGTGCTCGACACCGTCTTCACGACGTGCAGCGCCGCCCACAGAATCGGGGCGAGCGCCACCGCCACACCAAGCTGGCTCGCGCGAAGCAGCAGGAAGGCGTCGGTCGAGTTGCCCAGGGTGAAGACGAGAATCACCGCGAGCACTCTCCAGAATCGCGCACCGAGCGGCTGGCGAAGATCGGGTCCGCCCTGCGTGGGAGCGGACGCCTCGCGCGGAATGTCGCGCACGAAGATCACCAGCACCAGAAAGGAGAGCACGCCCGGGATCGCTGCCAGCCAGAAGACCGTGCGGATGGGAGCGATCTTCCACGTCAGCACGGCGAAGGCGATCAATGGCCCCAGCACGCCGCCGGCGTGGTCCATCGCGCGATGGAAGCCGAACGCGCGCCCGCGAATGCTCGGCTCGACCGACTCCGCGATCAACGCGTCGCGCGGCGCATTGCGTATCCCCTTGCCGACGCGATCGGCCACGCGGATCAGCAGGACCTGCGTCGCCGATCGTGCGATCGCCACGATAGGCCGCATCAACGTTGCGATCCCGTAGCCGAGCACGACGAGCGGTTTGCGGCGGCGCACGCGGTCGGACCACCAACCGCTCGCGAGCTTCAACAGCGCCGCCGTCGTCTCAGCCGCTCCTTCGATCGCGCCGATGAAGCTCGCGTTCGCGCCCAGCACGACCGTGAGGAATACCGGCAGGAGCGGATAGATCATCTCGCTCGATACATCGGTGAGGAGGCTGACCGCACCGAGTGCAATGACGTTTCGCCCCAGCTTCGGCCGCGGCAGGTCGCTCATGATCCGATCTACGTGGATGTGTTCGCCGCGACTCGGTCGTGTCGAGCTTGCGCTGCGGCAGGGCGAGGCCCCATAGATAGCGCATGCGCGTGCTCGAGTCGCCTCCCCCTCCCCCTCCCCTGCCCCGATCCACCTTGGATGCCGGCCGGCATGCCGACGTCGCGAGCCTTTTTGCACGACTCGCCCCCGCGCGGGCAGCCCTTGCCGCGTCGGATGAACGAGTGCTCCGGTGCCAGATCGCGCTTTCGGAGATCGCCGCGCCGACGGGTGAAGAGCAGGCACGCGGGGCCTTCGTCGCGTCGCTGTTCCGCGCGCTCGGTCTGGGCGATGTCCACGTCGACGATGTCGGCAACGTCATCGGGCTGCGCCGCGGAGCCTCGGACGATGCGGTCGCGCCGATCCTCCTCTGCGCGCACCTCGATACCGTGTTCCCCCCGGGTACCACGGTCGGCGTCGCGCGGAACGGACAGCATCTCGCGGGGCCTGGCATCGTCGACAACGCGCGCGGCCTCGCCGGCATGATCGCGCTCGCCGAGGTCGTGGACGGAGCACGACTGCGCACGCGGCGGCCCATCATCTTCGCCGCCACCGTGGGCGAGGAAGGTGTCGGCGATCTGCGCGGCATCAAGCATCTCTTCGCGCGACTCGACGAGATACCGGCCGCCTGCATCGCGCTCGACGGCGCCGGTGACGACCGCATCGTTCACCGCGCGCTCGGCGCACGACGCTTTCGCGTCACCTTCCGCGGCACGGGCGGCCATAGCTGGGCGGCCTACGGTGTCCCGAACCCCGTGCACGCCGCCGGCGCCGCTGCCGCACGGCTTGCGTCGCTCACGCTGCCGCGCGTTCCACGCACCACCCTGTCCGTCTGCCGCATCGGCGGCGGCATGAGCGTGAACACCATCCCGGAGGAGGCCTGGCTCGAGGTTGACCTCCGCTCGTCGAACGCCGAGGTGCTCGCGCGCAGCGCGGCCGAGATCCAGCAGGCGGTCTACGCCGCCATGCGCGAGGAGAACCTGCGCCGCGTGCCCGGCAGTCCGCCCCTCACCTATAGCATCGCGATCATCGGCGATCGGCCCTGCGGTGAGCTGCCGCGGGAGCATCCCCTCGTTCGCGCTGCCGCCGTCGCCACTCACGCCATCGGGCGCACCCCCGAGCTGGTCACGGCATCGACCGACGCCAACGTGCCGATCAGTCACGGCGTCCCGGCGATTGCGATTGGCGCGGGCGGACGCGGCGGCGGGGTGCATACTCCCGCCGAGTGGTACGACAACGCCGACGGAACGCTCGGCCTGGCGCGCGCGCTCACGATCCTCGTCGCCGCCGCGGAGCTCGCGTCCACGTAGCGGCGCGGACGTGCACCGCGCGGCTCAGCGTCCCGCGCGTATCTCCGAATGGTCGGCGACCGTCAGCTCCCCGGTGAGCCCCTCGATCGTGACGTCGTCTCCGACGAGCGAGTTCTTGAGCGACGAGCCCTTCACCTTCGTCTTGTTGCCGATGATCGTGTCGGTCAACGTCGAGCCTTCCACCGTGCTCCCTGCACCGATCGACACGTTGGGGCCGATCGTCGCCCTGGAGAGCGTCACGCCGTCCTCGATGTAGACCGGATCGTGAATCGTCACGCCGGCCGGCACCGACGTCGGCTTCCGCGCCTTTCCCTTCTCCAGCACCGTGCGATTCGTCTCCAGCAGCGTGTCGAGCTTTCCGGCGTCGTACCACCCTTCCACGTCGATGACCTGGAGCTTGGCGCCCTTGTCGATCATGTATTGGAACGCGTCCGTGAGAAAATACTCACCCTGATTCTTCGGCTGCGTGAGGACGTGATCGATCCCCTCGTACAGCAGCTTCCAGTTCTTGATGTAGTACAACCCGATGTTGGCGCGCTTCGAGATCGGCGTCTTCGGCTTCTCGACGATCTTCGTCATGTTGCCGTCCTTGTCCGTCACGACGACGCCGAACCGCTGATAGTCCTCGACCTCTTTCACCCAGATGATGCCGTCGGCATCGGTCGTCTTGATGACGGAAAGGTCGGTCTCGAAGATCGTGTCCACGAAGATGATGAGGATGTCCTGGTCGACGAACGGCTGGGCGAGCTTCACCGCGCCGGCCGTGCCGTCCTGCACCTTCTGCTCGACGAACACCGCCGGCAGCGTCGCGAACCGCGTCCGCGCATGCTCCTCGACCTTCTCCTTCAGGTGGCCGGTCACGTAGACGACCTGCTCGACGCCGCCAAGCTGCTCGAGATCCTCGAGGATGTAATCCATGACTGGCTTGCCGGCGATCTTCAGCATCGGCTTTGGCACGAGGTGCGTGTGCGGGCGAAGGCGCGTTCCCTTCCCGGCCAGCGGAATGATGACTTTCATGGGGCGATCGTTCCCTCTCGTCCATAGCGGTCTTGGAGACGCACGACGTCGTCCAGATGCGGCGTGCTCGCCTCGAGCACATCACAGTCCGTGACCGCCTCCATGTAGTGAATCGTGCCCGGCGTGATCCGGAACGCCTCGCCTTCCGTCAGCTGCATGTCCTTCAGCTGGTCGCTCCCCTCCGCCTGGACCCAGTACTTCAACCGGCCCGATAACAGGTACACCGTCTCGTCCTTCACCTTGTGATACTGGATCGACAGGGCATGACCGGCCTTGATGTGCAGGATCTTTCCAACGTACAGGTCGTTCGCCGCCCAGATCGTCTCATGACCCCACGGCTTTGGAACATGGCGAACCTCGGTGCGACCGCTCATAACGTACGGTGTCGGCGAGTGGTTACCGGCGAAATGCGCCGGTGCAAGGACCGCACCGATGCCAGGTGCGTCGCGGCCTCAATATCGTCCACGCCGGATGAGTGCGGCACCCCCGGATAAAAAACGCGGGGTGGTCGGACATGCCGACCACCCCGCGTTTCCATCTCCTGCGCCCACTCAGGGCGTCACACTCACCTCGGCAACCTTCTGCGTCGCCGAGCCCTTCCCGGCATTCTTCACGTACAGATCGAGCCATGCAACCCACCGCGCCCACTGGTCCAGCAGCGTCTCTTGGATCAGCGGTCCGTGATCCTCGTACGGATACATGTACAGCGCTGCGGGCTTGCCCATCCCTTGCAGCGCGTGGAACAGCCGGATCGAGTTGATCGGATCGGTGCCGGTGTTCTGGTCCTCGAGCGAGTGGTACATCAGCAGCGCCCCTTGCAGCCGGTCCGCCCACAGCAGCGGTGACATCTGCAGGTAGACGTCGCGTGCCTCCCAGAGATCGCGACGTTCACTCTGGAATCCGGTCGGCGTCAGCGTGCGGTTGTAGTTCCCGTCTCCGGCGATCCCGGCCTTGAAGAACGGCGTGTTCACCAGCGCGTTCACCGTGCTGAAGGCCCCGTACGAATGCCCGCCGAGCCCAAGCCGGTTGCGATCGATGATCGCCTGCCGATCGAGCTCGTCGATCACCGCTGCCAGGTTGTTGCGGAGATCGGGCACATAGTTGTCGTTCAGGCGTCCCGGAACACCGAACACCGGCGCGTCGGGCTGAATCACGGCGTACCCCTGCGTCGCCATGATCTCCATCGACCGCGGCCCGGTCACCGGGAACTTGTGCCGATTGAACGTGCGGCGCGTGCGGTCGTACGAATCCTGATCCGCGTATTCGTACGGGTAGAACCAGAACATGCCGGGCAGCCGTGTCCCCTCGCGATAGCCCTGCGGCAGGGTCACGTTCACCCAGAACTTGTAGCCGTCCGCACGCGTCACCTGGATCAGCTTGCGTGGCATGCGCGTCACCTCGGCGGTCACGTCCCGGTTCTCGGTCAGACGCGTGAGCTTGCCCGTCCCTCGGTCGCGCAGCCACTGATCGGGCACCACCGTCTCCGTCTCGCGCGTCACGACGAAGCGATTGAAGTCGTCGTCGAGCGGAATCGGCGCGCTCTCGTATACGGCGGTATCGCTCTCGAACAGGCGCGTCTTCGCGCTCGTCGCCAGGTCCACCTTGTCGACGAACATCCGCGGCGCCGTCGTCTGCGGATTGCGATCGTACTGCGTTCCTTCGAGGAAGACGCTCTTTCCGTCGGGGCTCACCAGCGCCGACGGCGTGCTGCCCGTCTGCCGAAGAACGACCGTACCCGGATTGTTGTAGAACCCTTCGTCATCCGGACCGCCGCGCGGGTTGCCGAATGCGTTCGCCGGACTGAACCCTACCTGCGCGCCACGCGCGCGGAAGATCGTGCGCTTCGTCGACGGGTTGTCCAGCGCCACGGCGTAGGTGTACGCGGCGCCGGCGGCGGTTTCGCTCAAGAGCGCCCACTTGCCGTCGGTCGTGAACACGAACCCGGCGATGCGATTGTCGCTCTCCACGATCGGCCTGGCCGAGCCGGAATCGAACGGTGCCGTCCACACGTAGAGGTGATCCTTGCGTCGCGGAGCGCGCGCGCTGTCACCGGTCGCGACCTCGGTCGTGTCCGTGCGCGCTGCAGCGCCGCGCCCGCGGCGCGGCGCCGGATCCTGCATCAGAAAGGCGACGCCGCCGCCGGGATACCAGGCGAGCGCACGCCGTCCCGAATCGCTGCCGGCCCGAGACCCGCCGTCGTCGTTCGCATCCGTCTCACGGAGCGGACGCTTCGCCAGCGTCGCCAGCTTGCGTCCGTCCGCGGTCCACAGCTGCTCTTCCCTCCCGAAGCTCGTCACCGGCACCGCGTAGGAGAACGGCTTCGACAACAGCATCACGCGCAGCTGCTGCCCGTTGGGAGCCACATCCACCTGCTCGATGAGCGCCGGCGCACCGACGTTCTGCGTCGAGCCGCCGCGCGCGTCGATCCGCGCCAGCTGGCCGGTGCCGTAGTACTCGAGGAGCGCCTTCTCATAGGGTGAGCCGAGCAGGCTCGCGTACGTCCGCGTCTTGTTCTTCATCCCGGCCGCCGTCATCCGCACGAGCGGCCCCTGAGCGATGGCCGGCTGACTCGGAGCAGCCATCCGCGGCTCCGGCACCAGTACCGCGTACACGGCGCTTCCGTCCGGCGTCCAGTCCAGCGTCGTCGCCAGCACCGGCATTGCGGCACGGCTGCTCGCGCGCCGCGATGCGCCGCTCCGTGCATCGGCGACATACACGTACGACGCATCATCGAAGTTCGCGAGGAAGGCGATCTTCGAGCCGTCGGGCGACCAGGTCGGCGACGACGCCGTCGCGCCGTTCGGGATCTCGACTCGCGTCTTGGCGCCTGTCTCGCCATCCACGACCTCGATCGCCACGAGCCCACGCGTCGTCAGCGGGCGCGCACGATTGGCGCGGTAGTCGACCTGCAGGCCGCCGAGATAGTAGTGCGGTTTCCCGAATCGCTGGTTGCTCCCCAGCCCCTCGGTGTGCGTCGCGAGGAAGTGCCGCTTGTCCGGACTGGCCGACGTCAGGGTGGAGTTGAGTTGCCTCGGCGCGGTCACCAGCCGTGCCACCTCGGGCGGCGGAGTGACGAACCGCTCTTGCGCGAGGAGGGCTTTGTCGGCCTCTACCGACTGCTGCGCCGCCGCGGGGACGCGAGCAGCAAGGGAGAGCGCGAAGACGGCCGACGTCAGCCGGACCGTCACGCCAGGACGGAGTCGCGTCATGCAGGGAGCTCCAGGGGACGGGGAGAAGGGATGTAGCAGGGTGCCGTACCCTAGTATATGCGCCGCCCACCTCGGACGTTGCGACCGCTGCGCCGACTGCAACTCGCGGTCGCCGTGTCAGCGCCCGACGATGCTACAGCGCGCCCCTCAGCAGTCGGCGACGCAGGCTGCTGATCCGCTTCCGTACCGAGCCGTCGAGGACGGTATCGCCGACGTGCACCACCACGCCGCCGATGATCTCCGGGTCGACCGTCATGTGCGGCACGACCTCCTTCCCGAACAGCCGGGACAGCCGGGATGCGATCGCCTGGCGCAACGCATCATCCGGTTCCATGGCCACCGTCACCTGCGCATGCATCCGGCCCTCGGCCTCGTCCACCAGATCGAGATACTCGCGCGCGATCTCGGGGATGAGCATCTGCCGCCGATTTTTTATCAGCGTCTCGATGTACCGAACCATGAGCCGCGGCATGCGGTCCTGCAGCGCGTGTGCGAGCAGTCGGTTCTTCTCGGCCGCCGAAATCCGCGGAGACTCGAGGAACAGACGCAGCGTCGCGTCGCGCTCCATCGCCGAGGCGAACTCGCTGATCATGTCGCCCCAGCCACGAAGGTTGTTCGCCTTCCGCGCGAGATCGAGCAGCGCTTCGGCGTAGTTCCGGGCGATCGTGACGTCGCGCATCGTCTTAGCGGCTCGCCTTCACGGCCGCCGGCGTCACACCGGCGAGGAATCGCTCGACCAGCTGTCGGTTCGTCGGCTGGTCCAGATTCTTCTCGACGACCTTGCTCGCGCCGGCAATCGCCAGCTCCACCGCTTCGCGGCGCAGCTCCGTGATCGCCTTGGATTTCTCCGCCTCGATCTCCTGACGCGCGCGCTCCAGCAGGCGCGCCTGTTCGGCGTGCGCCTGCTCGACGATCTCGACGCGCACGCGCTCGGCCGCCGTCCTCGCGTCGGCGATGAGCTTCTGCGCCTCGCTCCGCGATGCGTCGAGCGCGGCACGATGTTCGGCGAGCAGCCGCGCCGCCTCCTCGCGATCGCGCTTCGCTGCCGCAATCGCCTCTTCGAGTGCGCGCTCGCGCGCCTCGACCGACGCGGTGATCGGTCCGAACGCGAACTTGGCGAGCACGATCAGCAGGACGACGAAGATCGCCAGCGTCCAGAACATGAGCCCGTAGCTCGGCGAGAGCAGGTTGCTCCCCGCCGGAGCGGCAGCTTCCTGGGCCAGCGCAGGCGTCGCCGTCAGAGCGAGCAGCACGGAAGTACGAAGCAGAGTGCGCATGAATCGAATGAGTGGGTGAACGCTCGACGCCCCGGGGCGTCGAGCGCTCGATCGAATTTAGATCTTGCCCTGGATCTGGAACGCGATGACGGCGCCGAATAGCGCGACGCCTTCGATGAGCGCCGCGAGGATCAGCGCGCCCGTCTGAATGCGGCCCGCGGCCTCCGGCTGACGCGCCATGCCTTCGACCGCCTGACCACCGATACGGCCGATGCCGAGACCGGCGCCGATCACGGCGAGACCCGCCCCGAGGCCGGCACCGACGGCCATCATGCCGCGTGCGCTGGCAGCGGTGTCGGCGGTCGCCTGAAGAAGCGGAAGGATCGAGTGAACCATGAGTCTATGCTCCATCGTGCAAGAACGTGAACCCTCAGCGCCCCGCGGCCCCTGCTGCCGCCGCCGTCCGCCAGCGAGACCCGGGTCTCAGCGGACATCCCCGATCACTCGATCGGGTACGCGCATGCGGGGAGAGCGACATCCCACACGCGTTCTACCTCTGTCAGCTGTCGACTGCCTTAATGCTGCGCCTCTCGAATCTGACCGATGAACACCGACGCCAGCAGAGAGAAGATGAACGCCTGAAGGAATGCGACGAACAGCTCCAGCATCATGATCGCCACCGCCATCAGCGCGGGAGCGATCCCGATGAAGTAGCTCTTGAACGCGAAGATCAGTCCGATCAGCGCCAGCACCACGATGTGTCCCGCCGTCATGTTGGCGAACAGACGGATCGCCAACGCGAACGGCTTCGTCAGCTTTCCGACGATCTCGATCGGCGTCATGATGATGAACATCGGAATCCGCATCACGAGCGGAAGCTCGGTGTTCCAGTAGAAGATCGTGTTCAGGTAACCCGCGCCCTGCGCCCGGATCCCCGCCGATTCGATCACGAGGAACGTCACGATCGCCAGCGTCGCCGTCACCGAGATGTTCCCCGTCGCGGTCGAGCCGAACGGGATCAACCCCAGGAGATTGGCGAACAGGATGAAGAAGAACAGGGCGAGGATGAACGGAACATATCCCTCGCCGTGTGGTCCGAGGTTCTTCAGCGCCACTTCTTGGCGGATGTACAGGACCATCGCTTCGATCCCGGCCGCGAACCCCTTCGGCCGCCCGACGTCGTGCGTGTGTCGCACGTGCGACCGCGCGGCGCCGATGAGCACGAAGCAGCACAGCAGCGCGGCCACGAGGAGCATCACGACGTGCTTCGTCGGCGACAGATCGATCGACGCGGAGCCGATCACTACGGGCTTCCAACGCGGCAGCTCCACTTCCCGCGGCTCCCAGAACTTCGGGAACCCGGGTACCTCGAGGCAGTGCGAGTCCGTGATGTGCGGCGTGATGATGTCGCCTGGCGCGTACTCTTCGCACCCGCCGTGGGGTGCCGCGGCGTCGTGCTGTTCGGGCGTGGCGGTGCCGTGCCGCACTTCCACGCTCGTCCTGAGTGCGGCGCGCGAGGCGGCGGAATCGATCGCCTGCGCCGGCGACTGCGCGCCGAGCGAGGTGCCGGCGAGCGACAGCGCGAGGAGAATGACAGCGGTATTCATACGGTGAGCAGCGGCGGTTCGATCAGTTCGGTCAGAAAAAAGAACGTCGCGAGGCTGAGCAGCGCCGCGTTCGCCGGCAAGCCGACGGCACGGCAGACGAATCCGTAGATCACGAGCGCGATGAGGCAGACGACCGCGCCGAGCGTCCATCCCGCGATCCCGTTGCCGCCGCGTGCGAACAGCCGCGCGACGACGAACGCGATCGCCTGAACCACCAGCGCGATTCCCGCACTCACCAGCACGGCGCGGCGATCCTCCGCCGCGCCGTAGATGCCGGCGAACGCGGCGCCGGCCAGGCCGATCGCGACGAGACTCGCCAGCAGGTACAGCCCCACGCTACGAGCCATGTTCCCCCAGCCTCACGGCGGCGATCGGCGCGCCTCGTTCTCCTCGCGCCGCGCTCGACGGGCCGCCTCGTCGCGCGCCTGCGCCGCCATCAGCGAGCGATACATGCTGTAGAAGCTCGCGCCCGCGCCCAGAAACACACCGATGAGAAGGAGCCACGGGGAGGTGCCGAGCTTCCGGTCCAGCCATTCGCCGATCTTGAGGAAAAGGAGAACCGAGACTGCGAAGGTGAGCCCGTGCCCTGCGTATGTGGCGACCGAGGGCCCTCCCTCGTCCGAGCGAGGGGGGCCCGCCTTCGGCCCCTGCGGCGACCCGAGCGGCGTCCCTGTCATCGCGGGGCGGAATCTAGCGCTTGTGAAATTTTTCGCAAGCAATTTTCGCCTTCAAACCGAACGGAGGCCGAATGCCGACCTGGCGCACGCAAGTGTAACGGCCATCACAACTTCAGTGTGACTACCCTGGTTGCCCGTTCGTCCCGGTGTTGATAACTTAGCCGCAGGTTGGATGTGTGAGCGGACGCTCGCCTCCCCATGCCAACCGAGCCTCGTCCGGTCTTCACAAATGAATCCCCGCCTGGTCATCTCCGCGCTCCTCTTCGGAGCAGTCGCCCTCGCCTGCGGCTCGCGGTCGCACTCCGAATCGTCGGTCGTCCCGCCGGAGAAAATGGTGCGCCCCCCGGAACACAAGACCGTCGCCGCCGGCGCGCTCAAGAGCGCCTTCAACGTGAGCGCCGAACAACACAAGCTCCACTTCGCGCTCCACGTCACCAACGCCACCAAGAAGAGCGTCGAGCTCGCATTCCCCAGCGGCCAGGAGTACGACTTCGCGGTCGTCGACTCCACCGGCAAGGAAGTGTATCGCTGGGGCAACGGACGCATGTTCACGCAATCGCTGCAGAACAAAGTCATCGACGGCGGAGAAACGATGCGCTTCGAGGAGCGCGCCGAGAAACCTCTCCCCAACGGCATCTACGTCGCCGTCGCCACGCTTCGTAGCTCCAACTTTCCGGTCCAAGAACGCGTCGAGTTCGCGCTGCGCTGACACCGCCACCAGCTCGTCCGGCCGATCGGAACGCCACCCGCGTCTCGGGTGGCGTTCTTGCGTCCGACCCTCTGCTCACGACTCACCGCTCGACGTCGCCGCCCCTCGACGTGCCGGCGAAGTAGCCGGCCACCGTCCAACCGACGACCCGGTGCTTGAAGATGTCGACGTCCCCGCCGACGTGCGCGCCGAGAAGCGCCTTGACGTCGATGAGAATTCGTTCGATGGGATCGCCGGCCGCGCGCCGCGTCACCGCGTAGGCGCGGACGACCGCCTCGAGATCCGGCGGAACTCCTCGCCCGGCCACATGCGCCGCGTGCAGCGCTTCGACCAGGCGTTCATGAGCAGCATCGGTGGGGGACATCCCGGCGCGAGCATGCACGTGCGATGCCCGAAGACCGGTCGGCGCCCGAAAAGACCGCGCCGCACGTCGCATCGGTCCGCCACTGCCGCACGTACGACAGACGATCTCCTTCTGAGGCCCTGCGCCACGCGATACCTTGCGGCTGTCCAATCCTCAGACCCGCTCTCGCCAACGTGACCAGCTCCCCGAACCTGCGCCCCGCGCGCGACGAGGATCGCGACCTCGAGCTGCTCGACCGCCTCGCGCATGCGCGCGCGGCGCTCGAGACCCAGATCGCGCGACGGATCATCGGACAGCGCGACACGGTGGACAACCTTCTCGCTGCCGTGCTCGCGGGCGGCCACGCCCTGCTCGTCGGCGTCCCCGGACTGGCCAAGACACTGCTTGTACAGACGGTGGCCCAGGCGCTCGACCTCGAGTTCTCGCGCGTGCAGTTCACCCCCGACCTCATGCCGAGCGACATCACGGGCACCGAGCTCCTGGAGGAGGACCACTCGACCGGCCGGCGATTCTTCAAATTCGCCCGCGGCCCGGTGTTCGCCAACATCGTTCTCGCCGACGAGATCAATCGCGCGCCTCCGAAGACCCAGGCGGCCTTGCTCCAGGCGATGCAGGAGCACGCGGTGACCGCGGCCGGGACGACGCACACGCTCCCCGAGCCGTTCTTCGTGCTCGCGACGCAGAATCCGATCGAGCAGGAAGGGACCTATCCCCTCCCGGAGGCGCAACTCGATCGATTCATGCTCCAGCTCACCGTGGGGTACCCCTCGCGCGAGGAGGAAGAGCGCATCGTCCTCGAGACGACGTCGGATCGCGAGGTGGAGGTGACACCGGTGCTGAGCGGCACGCAGTTGAGCGAGCTGCTGCATCTCGTGCGACGTCTGCCGGCGGCGCCGAGCATTGTCAGCCACGCCGTGCGCCTCGCCCGCGCGACGCGGCCGGATGCGCCGGAAGCCACCGCCGAGGTGAAACGGTACGTGAGCTGGGGCGCCGGCCCCCGTGCCTCGCAGTACCTCATCCTCGGCGCGAAGGCCCGCGCGGCCATGGATGGCCGAGCGATGCCTGACCTGGAAGATGTGGACGCAATGGCGTTGCCGGTGCTCGCGCATCGCGTCGTGCTCAACTTCCAGGCGGAGGCGGAAGGAGTGACCGCCGCGACCATCGTGAGCCGACTGCCGCGGCCCTAGTCGACGCTCGCCCGCGCCTCGCGCTTACCCGGTGTACTGCAGCACGAGACCGAGCTTCCGTGCAAGCGTCCGAAGCTGCGCCGTGTGCGCACGCACGCCGTGCACGTTCATCTCGTACTCACGGCTGCCTTCCCAGGCCGCGGCTTCGCGCTCCACGGCGAGCAGGTCGTCCTGCGTGAAACGCACCTCTTCACCGGGCACTCGTGCGTGCTGACGCCGCTGATCGTGCGGGCCGCCGCAGACTTCGCAGTAGCCGTCGGGGCGACCACACACGGGGCAGTAGTCGTCGAGCGCGGCGTCGAGCGGCGCAAGCGGTAGTCGTTGTTCGGACATTGAGCGGAGACGAAGTGCGGTGTGGGCTGCGATGGTAACCTACCCGATCGAGCGCCGCAACAATCGCGCGCCGGACACCGTGCCGACTGACGGGGCCGCCGAGTGCGGTCGGCTGCCCGCTACTCCCTGGAATCGAGCTTCGTGGGCTCCTGTGCCTGGACTCCGCCCGGGGGCGAATGGCGATTCGCGAGGAGTGTCACCGGCTCAGCCATGCGGCGCAAGAGGTCGAGCCGGTCGTCGGGAAGCTGATCCCAACCGTTCGGTACCTCCAGAAGCCGGCGACGCTCGGTGCCGTCGGCGCTCTGAAAGGCGAGCCATTCCGTCGGCGTCCCCGGAATGCTCGCCGGCGATTCGGCGCGGACCTGCCACGCAGTCCACGTCGTGCCGTCGCGAGAGACGAATGAGCGCAGAGCCATGCGGGCCGGTCCGAGCACCATCCATGCCCCGGGACCGTGCCGCGCACGTTACGCATCTGTTCTCGGCGAAACCGCCGCTGCGTCCTGGCACCAGTGACTCAGCACCGCGTCGGTGGCCACGTACCAGCCGGGGGGCAGTGGATCGAGGCGCCGGCGCTCGCCGCCCGAGGTGAAGAGAAGCCACCCGTACGCAAGCTCCGGTCGAGGGAGCAGCCGCCGGCGTCGGTCGGTGAGCTCCTCCTTCACCGCGCGGACCTCCCACTCCCGGTTGTAGTCGTCTCGAAAGATGCGAACCAACGGATGCGCCACTGCCTTCCCCTCCTCGAGGGTCCCGGGCCAGGGTGTGCTGCGACGTCCTGCCATAATTCAGGCGAACCGCTCCCGGTGCAAGTGGCGTGCACTTGTGTGAGCTGGGTCACATTTTCCCGGCCGGCGAGCTTCTCCGTGTATGCTCGAGCCGCGGGTTCCAGCCTTCGAGCGCGGGCGAACCCGGCGTCAACCGCTGGTATTGACCTATCGCGCGGTCATGGAGAGTCTCCGCGCCCACTCCGACGCCCGGAACGACCACCTAATGACTGCTTCGCACACGCCGCTCCGCTCGGGCCACCGGCTTCACTCCGCGTGGGTCGTGCTTGCCGCGACCTTCGTCGTCCTCCTGGCCGCCGCGGGAGTGCGCTCGACGCCGAGCGTCCTGATCGTCCCGCTCGAGCAGGAATTCCATTGGAGCCGAGCGACCATCTCGCTCGCCGTGTCGATCAGCATCCTCCTGTATGGGCTCATGGGACCGTTCGCCGGTGCGCTGATGCAGCGCCTGGGGGTGCGACGCACGTCCTTGATCGCGATGTCCATGTTGGCCATCGGGGTGGCGCTCGCCACCCGGGTCACTCGCCCGTGGCAGCTCGTCCTCCTCTGGGGAGTGTTCGTGGGGACGGGCACCGGGATGGCTGCGATCGTCCTTGGCGCCACGATCGTGAACCGCTGGTTCGTGACGCGGCGAGGCCTCGCGCTCGGGATCCTCACCGCGAGCACGGCGACCGGCCAGCTCGTGTTCCTCCCTCTGCTTGCTTCGATAGTCGAGCGACACGGATGGCGCCCCGCAGTGCTGCTCGTCGCGGGTGCCGCCGCCCTGACCGTGCCCGTGATCGCGCTGTTCATGCGTGAACGGCCGGACGATCTCGGCATCCTGCCGTTCGGCGGGACGACGAACGACGTTGCGGTGGGCGAGAGCACGCAGAATCCGGCGATCATCGCCCTCGTGGCGCTCCGGGACGGCGCCAGGTCGAGGGATTTCTGGCTGCTGTTCGCGACCTTCTTCATCTGCGGCGCGTCGACCAACGGTCTGGTTGGAACGCACCTCATCCCCGCCGCGCACGATCACGGCATTCCGGAGGTGCGCGCCGCGGGGCTCCTTGCTCTCATGGGTGTCTTTGACCTCGTCGGGACCACGGGGTCGGGGTGGTTGTCGGACCGATGGAGCAGTCGATGGCTGCTTGCCTGGTATTACACCCTGCGGGGGTTGAGTCTCATGTTTCTTCCGGTCGCGCTGAGCGGGGCGGAAACGGGATTGTGGGTCTTCGCGGTGTGGTACGGGCTGGATTGGATCGCCACCGTGCCACCGACGGTCAAGCTGGCGACGGACGCCTTTGGCGTCGCGCGTGCGCCGATCATGTTCGGTTGGATCGCGGCCGGGCACCAGCTCGGCGCCGCCCTGACGGCCTACGCCGCCGGATGGATTCGGATGACGGCCGGCGATTATCGCCTCGCCTTCCTCGGCTCCGGAGCGCTGTGCCTACTGGCGGCCGCGTTGGCACTCGCAATCGGCCGCTCGGGCCGCGCGGTACGACGCCAGCCCGCCGCAATCGCCGACCCGAGCACCGCCGCCCTGACCTGATCGGATACGTTCCCCCGGACAGGACGTGGCGGAAGGTGGCAGCAGCCATCCTGCGAGATGCTTCTCATCGACCCACGGGCCGCCCTACCTGAAATAATTCTCAGCTTGCGCAGCACATATGCGTCGGCATGCCGTTGCGCCGCGGCAGAAGTTGGCGACACTTCTCGGCGAGACGATGACGTGGCGGTGACGCCATTGGCGCATCGTTGCATGCGCGAGCGATGACGCTCGGACGCGTTCCATGGTCCCGGGCCGGCCCGCAGTGTGTCGACCGTTCTACTTCGCATCGTCGGGGAATGCATCGTCCAGATCGGCGCGCGGCGAGTCGAGCCCGGCGCGCCCTTTCTGTTCGCCCTGTTGCTCTATCTCGGGGCCGAGCGAGGTCGCCGCATTCCGCGCAAAGAGCTCATCGAGGTACTTTTTCCGGAAGAACGGAACGCCCAGGCAGCGGCACACAACCTTCGACAGTTGCTGTACCGCCTGCGCCGCTTCGGCGTTCCGCTGTCGCTGGCGGAGTATGCCGTGGCGCTGGAGCCCATTCATGTGCGGTCGACAGTTGACGAGCTACTCGACTCGGCAGCGCTCGGTCGATTGCAGGCCCTGCAATCGAGCTGCGTCGTCCTGCCGCACTATGAGCCACCACCGTCGACGCAGCTCTCGGAGTGGGTCGATGGGCTGCGCGACCGGGTGCACACCTCCATCCGCCGGCAGCTGACACTGTCGTTGGAAGACGCACGGCGGCGGGCGAACTGGCGGCTCCTCGAGTCGCTCGCGCGACGTCTCCTCGAGATCGACCCGCTGAGCGAGACCGCGACGCTCGGGCTGGCCGAGGCGATCGCGCGTACGGGGTCGAAAGCGATCGCCGTCGGACTTCTGGAGCGCTACGAGCGCGATCTCGGAACCTCCGGCGTCACCCTCGCGCTCCCGGCGCAGCTGCTCAAGCGACGTATCAGCAGCAGCGTCCGCAGTGCCGGAGACCTCGACACCACCTCGCTCCCACTGCTCGGCAGAAACGAGGAGATGGCTGACCTGGCGACGATGTGGGCTCGTGCGCGCGCCGGCCATTTCCTCACCGCCCGCGTGACCGGGGAAAAATCCATCGGTAAGACGCGTCTTGTCGAGGAGTTCGCGGCGATGGTCGAGATGGATGGATCGGGATCCATCGTAGTCGTCCGGCCGACGCCGGGCGACCGCGAGCGCCCGCTCGCCCTCTTCGCCGACTTGAGCCGGCAACTGCTCGGCCTTCCGGGCGCCGCCGGATGCGACCCGCACTCGCTTCCATTTCTGCGGCGATTGTCCGGCGCCTCGACTCCACGCGGAGCGGTCGCCGGGGAGCACAACCAGGCGCCATACGAGGACGCGTCGGTGCGCCAGGCCGTCGGCGATCTGGTCGGGAGCGTCAGCGAAGAGCGCCCGCTCCTCTGCGTGGTCGACAACGCGGATCATCTGGATGAAGCATCGCGGGCGTTGCTCCGCGTGACGCAGGAGCAGCTGCCCAACCATCGGATCCTCTTTCTGCTCTGCACGCAGCGATGGGCCGCCGGCATGGACTCGCTCCGCCTGCATCCGCTTCCGACCTCCGACATCAAGGAGCTCCTGCGCGTGCTCGTGCTCCGGTCCGGAGTGCAGCTCGGCGAACGCGAGAGCGCCTGGTGTCTCGATACCGCGGCCGGCAACCCCGGTCATCTCGAGCTGTTGGTCCGTCACGCATCCCACGCGTGGGCGCCGGAAACCATTCCGGCGGATCTGGTGGCGCTCGTCGATCAACGCATTGCCGAGCTGTCGGTGGAAGCGCGATATGCGCTGCAGGCCGTCGCCATCGCCGGCGACACGCTCACGCCGATGGGGATAGAGGCGGTCACCGGCCTGGGTCCGTACGAGTTGCTCGACGCGCTCAACGAGCTGGATCGGTCGTCCCTGATCGTGCGAAAGTCGGACGGACTCCGGTGCCGGTCGGCGTTCGTGAACGACCGTGCAGTCCGCGCCGCGACCACGACCACGCTTGCGGTGATGCACGAGCGCGCGGCGGTCCTCCTCGAGCGTGAACATGTCGGCCAACCGCTGTCGCAGGTCGGCGCGTGGCGCATCGCGTCCCACTGGCAGCAGGCGGGCAATTGGAAGCGGGCGCGCGAATGCCTGCGGGCGTGTTGGCAGCAGGCCGTCGACATCGGCCAACCCATGGCCGCCGTCTCGGCTATCCGGGCAGCGCTCCAGCGGGCCGACACGGTCGACGAGAAGGCGCAGCTGCTGGACGATCTGATCGGCGCCTTGCAGGCGGCCGGGGAAGCAAGCTCGCTGGAGCCGGCGGTGGGCGAGCGCCAGTCGCTCAGTCTTGCCGTGCAGGACCCTCCCGGCCGTCGCGCCGAGCTGGCGTTCGACCGGGTGGAGGCTCGTGTGCCCGGACTCGACAGCGTCTGCTGCCACATCTCGAGTCTGAGAGAGCACGTGCGTTCGCCCCTTCTGGACGCCGGACGCCGGATCCGGGCAGCGCGTCTCCTGATGTTGGCCGCCGACGGGAATCTCGACGACGCACTGGCGCGCGAGACTTTTCTCATCAACTGCGAGCTGCACGCGGCTGCACCGAGGACCCGTCTCATCCAGCGGCTCACCGCGCTCATCCACCATTGCGTATTCGGCGACCGGGCGGAGGCGGTGCAGCTCGTCGGCGAGATCGAAGACCTTGCGTCGCGGGGGGAGCGCTCGTGGTACACCTACGTCGGGCGCACCGCCTGCTCCATCGCGAGGGAGCTCGTCGGGGACGGCCCGTGGGACCACTCCGACGTCGAGCGGACGTACGCCGAGTGCATGCAGGCGTCGATGAGCGTCAGCGCGCTCGCCTGCGCATCTCGCCTCACCTCCCTTCTGATCGGTGACGGCAACATCCACGAGGCGCGCACGTGGATGCGCGCCGCCGAAGAGTTATGGGTAACGCTGGGTGGCGCGAGCACGCCGGTCGACTATTGGACGGGCCAGATCGATCTGGCGCTGCTCGAAGGGGCGGCCGATCGAGCGCGTGCCGCGCTCGCAGCGATGACGCACGGCGCCGAAGACCAGGTCGCCTGTGATCGACTCGCCAACCGGCTAGTCGTGTATCGCATGCGCGTCGCACTCATGTGCGATGGCCGCCGCCCAACGCAGGAGATGCTGGCGCGACTCCTTCAGTACCACGAGCGTGGAAAGCGCTTCGGTCGTCACGACGACCACATGCAGGTGCTCTGGAGCTCGCTCCGGGCGGTCGGGCGGTCGGGCGACGCGAGCCGGCTCCTGCGCAGCTACCTGCGATCCGAGCGCCGCGAGCGCCGGCCCTGCTGCTACTTGCTGCGACTCACGACGGTCGACGATCCGGAATGGACCAGACCTGATGCCCTGTGACTGGGCGACGACTTGCCCGCTGGCTGCACGAGCGGGTGTACCGCGGCGCTAGCCCTTCGACCCGGTCGAGATGAGATGCATGAATCTCGGCGTGCCGCCAACGCGACTGCCCGGGGGAAACAGGGTCCGCCAGAAGTCGCTCGCGAGCAGGCGGTCGGTGATCTCCGGATCGAACTGGCGTCCACGGCAACGCAGCAGCTCCTCGCGCACCTCGAGCTCGCCGAGCGGGCCGCGGTACGGCCGCTTCGTCGTCATCGCGTCGAAGGTGTCGGCGAACATGATGACGCGCGACGCGAGGGGAATGTCTTCCCCTTGGAGCGCGTCGGGGTAGCCGGTGCCGTCCCAGTTCTCGTGATGATGCCGGACGGAGGGGACGAGTCCGCGGAGCCGCGTCATCGTCGCGATGAGGTTCGCGCCGTCGACCGGATGCTCCTTGATGATCGCCCACTCTTCCGGCGTGAGCCGGTCGGCCTTGGCGAGAATCGGCGCGTACTTGTCGTAGATCTTGCCGACGTCGTGCAGCAGCGCCGCGGTGCCGATCGTCTCGACCTCGGCTTGGCTCAGCCCCAGCAACTTCGCAATCTTGATCGCGTACTCCTTCACGCGGCGTGAATGCCCCGAGGTGTACGGATCGCGCGCCTCGATCGATTTGACCATCAGCTCGAGGAGCTCGCGGTTCGTCTGCGCCAGCTCGAGGTTGATCGTGTTCAGCTGCCGGACGCCAAGGACCGGCACCCACAGCAGAGACGCGATGATGGGACCGTAGTTCGCGTAGACCCACGCGAAGGCGAACACGATTGGCGCGGCGAGCACGTCGATGCCGATCGTCGTCGCGGTGTTCTCACGCCAGACCTGCAGGACTTTGCCGTTCGTGGAAAGTGCGATCGCTTGGGCCACCAACAGGCTGTTGAGCGCGAAGGTGACGACATACGCCACCATCATCGGCAGACCGACCGCGACGGTGACGCTGGCCACATCGAGATGTCGCAGCTCGAACAGGCTGCGGCCGCCGCATGTGCGGTAGACCATGATGGCCAACGCGTACGTGAGCAGCAGCTGGCCAGTGTTGAACGAGGACTTGAGCCCGTCGCGCCGGCGCGCCAACTCGACGATGATCTGCGCACCCACGATGGCCGCCAGCGCCGCGAAGTTCGGCACCAGCAACACCGTCGTCATGTACGGGATGAACGAGATCGACGCCGCCGCTTGCCGAGGGAGGAGGTACACCATGAGCTCGGCGGTCAGCGCCACCGCGGCGAGCGTCGCGACCGTGCCGATGTCCCAGTCGGCGATGGGGGGCGCGATGTGCCAAAGGAGCACTGCGGCGAGCAGCGCGGCGATGCAAACGAGTTGAACGAATGCCTTTGGCGCTTTCATAAAAAATGTTGTGTCGGAGGAGCGACCGCCCTTCTACCACTATCCTACCGCCCTGTCAGATCCAAACTTGCGTACCGCCGAAAGCAAGGCTAACCAAGTCCAGAATGAACTGAGCCATATGCGTCACCCCCTCCTGAGAAAGTCGTGGTTTCCCACGCCAGTCCAATGGATTGAGCTCCGCTCACCTACCTCTCAGTTCCGCTTCGCTATTGCTCGCTCAGGCAGAAGGGACGGTCGTTCTCCAATAAATCCAAAAGGTAGGACCTACAACTCCACCCAACGATTCGTCGCGTCGAGCACGGCCAACACGCTCGCCGTCTCGATGCCGTCTTTCACTTGGGCACTGCCGGTGAGCAGCGCCGTTTCACGGCCGAACTTCGTCGTCAGCCCCACGAAGACGAACTGCCGGTCGAACGCGTCGATCAGCCGGGCACCCTCGAATGCGAGCGAGCGGCCTTCCGTGTCGGCCTGCGCGACGGCGACGACCGCGGCACGCGCCGCCGTCTCGGTGCGGAGCCGATCCGTCTCCAGTCCCTGCGCCTCGCCGACGAACAACTCGTCGCCGCGACGAAGCGTGACGCGACAGCTCATGCCGCTCGCGCGTGACCGACGTACTTCGACGTCTTCGAAGTACAGCTTTCGTTTGTGCGAGGCCGGGACAGTCGCCACCGACGGCGGCGTCTGCACCTGCTCGCGTGACAGCGGTTCGCGCGGCTGCACCGGCGTGCCGAACCCGGGCGTGTAGCGCGCCGCGCGGATCGCTTCCGCGGCCGGCCCTTCGCTCGTCGCCACGGAAATCTTCTTGTGGCTCACGCGCATGCCGAGATTCGCGAGAAGCGCGCTCTCGACGTTGCGCACGGTCTGCTTCGGCGACACTTCCGTCGTCGTCAACACGTGCACCTCGCTCACCTCGCCCGTAGGGCCGGGAACGATGCGCACGTTCAACACGCCGGGCAGCGTGACAAGCAGTTCCTCTGCGCGCTCGATCGGCAGCACGGTCCCCGCGATATGGGAGACGTCGCTCGCTGCCGTCCGAGAGGCGAGAGAAGGCGGGGCGTTACCGGGCTTCGCCGACACCGTCTAATTCGCTCAGATGCATGTGAATGCCGAGGCCTACCTGCGGAGGGAACGCCGTCGTTCGGGCGCAGGAGCATGCCGTCTTCGGCACGCAACGGTAGGTGTCTGCGAATATTTCACTTGCCCGGTGGTTAGTCAAGCAAATACTCAACTTCGGGCAAGCGATACTCCTTGATCTTGCGGTAGAGGGTCCGCTCACCAATCCCCAACAGATCGGCCGCGCGACGACGATTGCCGCGCGTCTCCTTCAGCGCCGCTTCGATCACCGCACGCTCCACCTCGGTCATTTTCGTGCCCGGTACTATCGTAACGACGTTCGGAGGCGGGCTTTCGTCACGTGGCCCGATCCCGCTCATGCCCGTTGGGCCTGCCGATCCGACCCCGCCCGCAGGCGCAGGGACTTCGCCGATGAAACCGCCCGAAGGAACGCCGAAAGCCAATCGCTCCGCCCCATCACCTCCTCGAGCCCGGCCATCATCCGCCTGTCGCCGCAGCTCCTCGACCTGCAGCTTGAGCTCCAACAGGCTCCGGAGGATGAACTCGAGCTCGCGACCCTCCCCGACCGCGCGCTCGGTGCCCCGCACGATCGGGATGCCCACGTGCACCGGGAGAAAGCGGCCTGACCCCTCGCGGATCTGTCGCGGCAGGTCTGCGACCCCGATCTCCCGCTCGTGCGTGAGGAC
Organism: Gemmatimonadaceae bacterium; assembly: GCA_036488775.1. Classification (GTDB taxonomy): domain Bacteria; phylum Gemmatimonadota; class Gemmatimonadetes; order Gemmatimonadales; family Gemmatimonadaceae; genus AG11. The sequence continues at coordinate 26,789 of DASXHF010000205.1, forward strand.
CACCATGCTCTCGATGAGGTTCCGCAATTCGCGCACGTTGCCCGGCCACGGATAATCCACCAGCAGCTGCATCGCTTCGGCGGAGATCCCCGGGAACGGGCGACCGTGCTGTGCCGTGAAGTCACGAATGAAGCGACGAACCAGCAGCGGGATGTCATCCCTCCGCTCACGTAACGGGGGCAGATAGGTGTTGAGCACGTTGAGCCGATAGTACAGATCGGCGCGGAAGGCACCGTCCTCGACGTGCTCGCGCAAGGGACGGTTGGTCGCCGCGATCACGCGCACGTTCACGCTGATGTTCTGGGTGCCGCCGACCCGCGTGAACTCGCGCGACTCGAGCACTCGCAGAAGCTTCACCTGGGTGCTCTTCGGGATCTCTCCGATCTCATCGAGGAACAGAGTCCCTCCGTCGGCCAGCTCGAACCGGCCGAGCCGGCGCTCCGCCGCGCCGGTGAACGCCCCCTTCTCGTGCCCGAACAGCTCGCTCTCCAGCAGCGTCTCCGGCAGCGCGCCGACGTTCACGGCGATGAACGGTTGGTTCCGACGGGGGCCCAGCATGGCGAGCGCACGTGCCACGAGCTCTTTCCCCGTCCCACTTTCCCCCTCGATCAGCACCGTGCTGCTCACGGGCGCCATCTGCTCGACCTTGACCATCACCTCGCGGAGCGGCTCGCTCTCCCCGATCAGTCCCGTGGCCTCCTGGAGCGCGTGGCGCTCCATGAGCGTTCGGAGGCTGAGCGCCGCATCGTCGATGTCGATCGGCTTCGGGAAAAGCTCGACGTAGCCAGCCGCTTTGAGTCGCTCCAGCTGCAGCGGATCGTCGCTGTCGCTGAGCCCGACCACCGGGACGCCATTCCAGAGCTGTTCGCGCAACAGCGCGATGTTGGCCGAGTCGTTGAGCTCACCGGAGATCACGATCAGCTGGGGCTTGGCGCGCTTGATCTCCGCGCGGACGTCATCGAGCGGACTGACGAGCGCTGTCTCCACGCCCTCGGCTTCAAGACGGGCGTTGAGGCGCACGGCCGGCTCCACGTCGTGGAGCGTGAGCAGAACGGTCACGCGTCGGGCGACTCCGATGTCGATGCCCCGGCGGTCCTCGCGGGCCCGCCGGTCGTCGCCGTCTCGTGATCATCCGGGCGGCCACGCAGGATCGCGACGGCGTGCTCGGCGATGGGGGCGAGCGCGTCGAGCGATTCGGCGACGCCTCTCGGTGAGCCTGGCAGATTGACGATCAGAGTCCTGGCACGCACGCCAGCGGCGCCCCGTCCGAGTGCCGACCGCGGCGTGGAGGTCGCAGTCGCCATCCGCAAGCGCTCAGAGACACCGGGTGCATCCCGCTCCACCACGGCACGCGTTGCTTCCGGTGTGACGTCGCGCTGGCTCAGCCCGGTGCCTCCCGTGGTGAGGACCAGGTCGGCGATGTCCGCGTCGCACCACTCGATCAGTTGCCGGACGATGGCCACGGTATCATCCGGGACGATCGCTCGCGCGACCACGTCGTGGCCCCCGGACGCGGCCCAGGCGCTCGCAGCGTCGCCGGAGCGATCGACCCGTTCGCCGCGAGCCCCGGCGTCGGAGATGGTGAGTACCGCGATACGCAACGTCGCCTGGATCGGAGGGTGAGACGGAATATGCGCGGATGGCACGACGCGATGCCAGGCTGGCAGGTACCTCTCGGCGCGGCGCCAGAGCGATTTCGCCGTCCCCGCTGTCAGAGATGCGAGGCGTTCTTGTAGAACGGCGGCTTCACCACGGTGGCGGGGACGCGTTTCCCTCGGATCTCGACCTCGAACCCCGTACCCTCCTTGGCGCCCGCAGCCGGAAGGTACGCAGTCCCGATGGGGATGCCGAGCGTGGGGCTCATGGTGCCGCTGCGCACCTCGCCGCTCGGCTCGCCCTGGTAGTAGACCGGATAACCATGACGCGGAAAGTTGCGGTCCTGCAGGGTGAACCCGACGAGCTTCTTCTCCACCCCGGTTTCCTTCTGCGCCGCGAGCACGCCACGACCCACGAAATCACCCTTCGCAAGCTTGACCAGCCACGCCAGGTTGGCCTCGAGCGGCGTCACTGTGTCGTCGATGTCGTTGCCGTAGAGTGCCATGCCCATCTCGAGGCGGAGCGTGTCACGCGCACCCAGGCCGGCGGGCGTGATGCGGCCGGTCCCCATCAGGGCGCTCCAGACGGGGACGGCGACACCGTTCTCCACGTAGAGCTCGAAACCGTCTTCACCTGTATATCCGGTGCGCGAGATGATCGCCGGCTGCCCTGCGACTGTCCCCTCGATGAAATGGTAGTACTTGATCGCGCTCAGATCCGTCGGCGTGAGCGTCTGCAGGACCGACGCGGCACTCGGTCCCTGCACCGCGATCAGTGCCATCTCGTCGCTGGCGTCGCGCAGCGTTACGCCGAAGGCTCGGGCGTGCCGCTCGATGTGCGCGAAATCCTTGGCGGCGTTGCTCGCGTTGACGACCATCATGATGCGGTCGTCGAACCGGTAGATGAGGCAGTCGTCCTCGATCGTGCCGCGCTCGTTGAGGATCGTCGAGTACTGGACCTGTCCCACCACGAGCGCGGCGACGTTGTTGGTCGTCACGTAGTTCACGAAGTCCACCGCACGCGCGCCGGTCACCCAGAACTCGCCCATGTGCGACACGTCGAACATGCCTACGCCGTCGCGCACCGCCCTGTGCTCCGCCGTGATGCCGCTCGGATACTGCACCGGCATCTCGTAGCCGGCGAAGGGGACCATCTTGGCACCGAGTGCGACGTGAAGGTCATGAAGGGGAGTGCGCTTGAGTAACGTGGCGGCGCTGGTGGTGTCGGACATCGGAGCGGCAAGGGTTGAGGGCGGTTGGACATGAATATATGCTTGCCGCTCCATCCCCCACACTCTCAGCCCGACGATGCGCATCCGGTCGATTGTCTTCGCCAGCATCGCCCTCGCCTCCACCGCGCGCGCTCAGCCGTCCCCGCTGCTCGAGCGCCGCGAGGTGAGGGCCGACGGGCATCCACTGACGGTATGGAGCAAGCGGCCGCCGGTCCCGGCGCGCGGCGCTGTGCTGCTGCTGCATGGCCGCACCTGGAGCGCGCGACCGAACTTCGACCTGCAGCTCCCGGGAAAGCCGGTCTCGCTGATGGACGCGCTGGTGTCGCGAGGATACGCGGTGTACGCGCTCGATCAGCGCGGCTACGGCGGCACGCCGCGCGATGCGACGGGCTGGCTCACCCCGGACCGTGCCGAGCGGGACGTCGCCATCGTGCTCGACTGGATCGGAACGCGAGAGTCGCGGCCGCTTCGTCCGCGCCTGATCGCCCTGCTCGGCTATTCACGCGGCGCGATGACCGCCATGCTTGCCGCAGAGCGCCATCCGGAAAAGATGGACGCGCTGATTCTCTATGGCTTTCCCTATGATGCCGCGTCGCCGCATGCCTCACCCGCTGAGCCGGCCGCACCACCTCGGACGCGTACGACGCTCGTTGCGGCCGGTGAGGATTTCATCACACCGCAGGCGACACTGCCCGGGTTGAAGGAGGCCTACGTCCGGGCCGCCGTAGCTGCCGATTCGATCCGGGCGGACTGGCGGCAGGAAAATCAGTTCGACGCGCTTGATTCGCGCGCGGTTCGCACGCCGACGCTGCTGATCTCCGGCGAGCGCGATCCCTACGCCAATGCGGCGAACCTGTCGGCCTTCTTTCCGCGGATCGGCTCGGCCGACCGCTGGTGGGTGACTCTACCTGGCGTCGATCATGTGGCGCATCTGGAGGCGCAGGACGCGTTCGTGAACGCGGTGGTCGCCTTTCTCGAGCGCCGGCTCACGCTCCCGAAGCGGTGACCGGTGCGACGGGTGCGCTCGCACGCGAGCTGTCGTTGGGCCATCCGTTCGATCAGCGGGACGAGGACACCGTCGCCAAGCTGTGGGCAGATGCGACGCACGCGAGGCGTGAAGGCAGTGACGATCTCGTCCAGTCGTTGCTCGTCAGTCGGTCTGTGCAGATGCAGCTGCATATCCTCTGAGGTGCCGAGTGTCGGTCCGGGTCCGGATTCTCAGGGGACGCGACAGCGGGCGCGCCGTCACGTACGGTCGCGCCCGCTTCTCAAAGGATCGCTCGGAACAGCTACAGGCGACGGCGCCGGCGCACCGCGCCGGCCACACCAGCGAGACCTGTCGCCAGGAGTAGGACCGACGCCGGCTCGGGAGTCGGCGTTACACTGATGTAAGGATGGACGTTGGTGACGTTGGCGTTGCCGATGTTGATGCTCCCATACGCGGCGATGTTACTGAGATTCTCGACGCCATTCGCGCGATCATAGATGGTCCACGTCCCTCCCTGCATGTCGAGCTGGTACTCGTGGCCACCGTACACGAACGCGGAGAAGTAGGCAAAGCCGTTGAAGGCTCCGTTCCTGTACTGGATCTGCGCGACAGTCGTCGGAAGGGCATTCGACGAGTTGAAAAGGAGAGGGTTCGACCCGTCACCCATCACGAGGTGGAAGGGGTCCTCCTCCGTCCCGAGTGGTACGGGGACGTTGACGTAGCCCGATCCGGACGGGGGAATCAGTGCCTGGTCAAAGATGAATTGCCCCGAGATGTTCGGGCCTCGGTACGTCAACCCGGCGAACGGCGTGTTGCAGCACTGATTGAAGTTCGGTCCCTTGAGCGTCAACGTCGAGCCGGTGAAGCTGCCTTCCAGAAGCTGACCCGATGCCCTGGCGGAGAAGGATGCCACGCAGAACGCAGCGAGGACGAGAACGCCGAAGCGCACGGACGGGAGCGTGTGCTTCGGTCGATGGATCGGATCCGAGGCAATGACCATGGACGACATCGGAGGGGGTGCTCCAGGTGTAGGGGCAGGATGAGGGTACGGACGCCATCGCAAGCTATCGGCCCAATTCGCCGCTAAATGAGCACGCCACAACGCGTTGCCGCGGCTTCACTTGCATGGCCTGCAGCCCTCTCCGCCCCGCCGTCGGTGGCGGCATGTATCGCATGTTTCCCACAACAATGCCTGCATCACGCCGCACTCGTCTTCACATCCGAGGACGAAGGGGTTCGTCCCTCGCACTAGGCGGCTCGCGGCCGGACCTCGCGCTTCCTACACGCGTCGGCGGATGAGGACAAAACGCGTCGCGTTGTCCGGCCGGTCCTCCAGACCCTCGGCGAGCACCTTCAATCCGTAGCGCGCGGCGGCGCGCGGCGCCGCGATGGCCGCCGCATGCCGGTCGCGGCGCAGTGCGATCAGCCGCGCGGCGCCGGCGGTGTCATGCGCATCGACGGCGCGAATCTGCGGATGTTCCGCGAGGAAGCGCGTGCATTGACGCAGTGCAACCGGATGGCTCAGCACCTCGCGGATCATCGAGGTCGAGGAGTCGGGAAGGCCGAGCAGGGCCAATCGCACCGGTAGCGTCAGCTCGCCGATCCGTTCGATCGAGGCGACGGACGCCATGGCATCGAGGGCGTCGGTCACCGGGCCCGCGATGAGGTTCTCGATCGGCAGCACGCCAAGATCGGCCGCGCCGCCCGCGACCGCGCGCACGACCTCGTCGAACGTCGCGCATGGGAGCAGTGCGAGCGGTCCGGAGACAGCCTCCTCCGCGGCCGCTTCGCTGAACGCTCCGCTCTCTCCCTGAAACGCGACGATCGGATCCACGCGCTCAACTGAGTGCCGCGTCGCGTGCTGCGCAACCCGTGGATCCCGTGCCGCGTTCTCGGTGGCGCTCATCCGTCGTCGAGCGTGCTATTGCAGCGCTTCGAGCGCTTCGGCAACGGCCTTGGCGTGGCCGAGGGGACTCACCTTCTCGAACACGGCCGCGATCCGCCCGTTGGGGTCGATGAGGAAGGTGGTGCGATTCACCCCCATGTAGGTGCGTCCCATGAACCGCTTCTGTCCCCATACGCCATACAGCTCGCTCACCGCGTGCTCCGTGTCGGCGACGAGCGCATAGGCGAGACCGTGCTTCGCCTTGAACTTCGCGTGCTTCTTTGCGGAGTCCGGGCTGACGCCGACGACGGTTGCGCTGATTCCCTCGAACCGAGGGAGTGCGTCCTGGAAGCCGGACGCCTCGAGCGTTCAACCAGGGGTGTCGTCGCGCGGATAGAAGAAGAGAACGACCCACGACCCACGCAGACGAGAGAGAGTCAGCGCCCCGCCATCGTCGATCGGCGCCGTGAAATCCGGTGCGTCGTCGCCCACGCTCGGCGTGCCCATCAGAGTGTCTCGCCGCCGATCAGGACGGCCATGATCGCCTTCTGCACGTGCAGCCTGTTTTCCGCTTCATCCCACACGTGGCTCCGCGGGCCGTCGATCACGTCGGCTGAGACTTCCTCGCCACGGTGCGCGGGCAGACAGTGCAGGAAGATCGCGTCGCGATGCGCGCGCTGCATGAGCGACCGATCGACGGTGAAGCCGGCGAAGTCGCGCTCGCGGCGCTTCTGCTCTTCTTCCTGCCCCATGCTCGCCCAAACGTCGGTGTTCACGACGTGCGCCCCGGTGACGGCCTCTTTGGGATCGCGCGTGAGCGTCACCTTGGCAACGCTCTGCGCGCGCTCGAGCAGATGATCCGCTGGTTCGTAGCCTTCCGGACATGCCAGCGCGAGCTCGAACCCGAGGCGATAGGCGGCGTTGATCCAGGAGTTCGCCATGTTGTTGCCGTCGCCGACCCAGGCGACCTTCTTACCCTCCCACCCACCCAGATGCTGTCGCACCGTGAGCAGATCGGCGAGGACCTGACACGGATGAAGCATGTCGGTGAGCCCATTGATGACGGGGACATCGGCGTACCGTGCGAGCTCCTCGACGTCCTGATGGGCGAAGGTGCGGATCATTATGCCGTCGACGTAGCGCGACAGGACGCGCGCGGTGTCGGCGATCGGCTCACCACGGCCAAGCTGCACATCGCGCGGTGAGAGGAAGAGCGCGTGTCCGCCGAGCTGATACGTGCCCACCTCGAAGGAGACCCGCGTTCGCGTCGACGCCTTCATGAAGATCATCGCGACCGTCTTCCCAGCGAGCGGCTTCGCCGAGTACGCACCGGACCGCATCCGCTCGGCGAGATCGAACAGGGCCAGGAGCTCGGCGCGGGTGAGATCGGGTATCGCGAGAAAGTCGCGATGGGTGGCGGCCTTGGCTGGCGCCGGTGCAGAGACGGTCATCATGACTCGCAAAAGGAGAGGGAGCTCGGCGGGCTGAAGCTAACTCGCGTGGAAATGGAGGGGCAAGCGAGGTCGAGTTACGGTAGTAATGACTCTAAATCGCGACTGGCAATCTATTACTGTATTGTAATTTGACACATCGGTCGGATCAGGGGAGATTGTCCGTGTGCTTGCCGAGTCCGCTTTCGGCCGGCTGCCTGCCCACAGGGACGACGCCGTCCCTCCCTGCCCGGTGCGACGACGTGCCGGCGAGGAACATCAACCATGTTGCGCGCCGATCGTGTGACCCGCGCGTGGCGAGCCGTCCGGTCCGACCGCTCGGCCAACGCCCACGTCCGACTCCTCTCCCGTTTCGCTGGCGTCACGCTGGCGGTCCTGCTCATTCTCGCCGTTGGTGCCAGCGTTCTCACGTGGACGCAGACTGCCGCGCTCCGTACGACCACCTACCCGGCGCTGAACGACCTTCAGCAACTGGACGCGTTGCTCGTCTCGACGCGCGATGCGTTCCGCTTTGACGACGCGTCGGGCCTCGCACGTGCCGACAGCCTGGCCGATCAATTCCATCGCCTCGCGGACGCCGCACAACGCCGGCCGACCCTGCGCGACGCCATGCTCGCCGCCGACGGCGAGTTCCGTGCCTACTATGTCCAGGCTCGCCACCGGCGGTCCAGCGCGGATCACCGCGTGGAGGCGGCCGGCGAGGGACTGGCCGAGATCACCTTTCGCGCGCTGCGCGCGCAGCTCGATGCGGTCCAGGCAATGCAGCGCCGCCAGATGGACGACGCGTACGCCTCGCTGCGGCAGTTGCAGGTGGTGACCGGCGTCGCAATGGCGCTCATCGTACTTGCCGCGATCGCTCTGCTCGCGACTCTCGCCCGTAGCGCGGCGCATGCGGTCGCGCAGCCGATGGCGGATGCCGCCCGCTGCGCGCAGCGGCTGGCCGAGGGGGGGCTCGACGTCGAGCTGCGAGCTGGGGATTCGGGTGCCGAAGGAGCGCTTCACCATGCGCTGGCGTGCATCGCCGATGTCATGCGCGCGAACCGGACCGCGGCGGAGGAGCTCGCGGCGGGCGAGTACCGCATCGGCACGCACGAAGGAGTGCCCGACGATCGCACTGGCCGCGCGCTCGCGCGCGTATCCGCGTATCTCGACTACCTCTCCATCGCCGCGCAACGCGTCGCTGAAGGGGACCTGAGCGCCGCGGTCGAGCCGCGGTCGGCGGACGACACGCTCGGTCACGCGTACGCAATGATGCTTCAGCGTATCGCGTCGATCGTGCGAGAGTTCGATGCGACATCGCAGCTCGTTGCCGCGACCGCCACGGAGGTACGGCGGGCGGCGGCGGAGCTCGCGACGCGTGCGACCGACGAGGCCCGCACTGCTCGGCACGCGGTCGAGCAACTCGCGTCGATCAGCTCGGAGCTCGGCAACAGCGCCGCTCGTGCGGCCGACCTCGAGCGCCGCACGATGGAGACGGCGGCGGCGATGGACGAAGGATCAGTGGTGCTTCAGGAGTCGCACGACACGCTGCAGCGCGTTCTGCGCCGCGCGACGGTCGTCGACGACATCGCCCGCGAGGCCGGCTTGATCGCCCTGAACACGGGCATCGAGGTGGGACGTGCGGGTGCACATGGCACGGGCTTCGTCGCGATCGCGGACGAAGTGCGTGCTCTCGCGACCGAGGCCGCCGATGCATCGCGCGAGATCGGAGCGTTGACGGTCCACGGTACCGACGCGGCAATGCGATCGACCGCGATCCTCGCCCGGGTGGCGCCGGCGTTGGCCCGATGCGTTTCGCTCGTGCGCGAGCTCTCCGCGACGTCGGGGCAGCGCGCCGCGGAACTGGCACAGGCACATCGGGAGATCAGCGCCACCGGCGACGCGCGGCGCCGCTCGACGGCGGCGGCCGAAGCATTGGGCATGACGGCTGAGATGCTGGCGGGGCAGGCCGAGCGCTTGCGGACCATGCTCGCGCAGTTCCACGGCGCCCGGGACGGGAGCGAGCGGGACGCACACGCGACACCGAGGCGTCAGTCGCTGCGCAACAGCGGCGCCGAACGTCGTGGCGCGGTACGCCGGCTGGCGTTGGTATGACGAGAACGATCGTCAGGCGGTAGCTCGGTCCGCGGCTACCGCGGGGAGTACATACTCTAGGCGTGCGCCTCGCGCGTCTAGAGTATGTACTTTCTGAGATCTTCGTCCTCGACGATCGCCTTGAGCTTCTCGCGAACCGCCTCGGCATTGACGACGATCCGCTTCTCGCCGTGGTCCGGCAAATCGAACAGCGTGTCCTCGAGCTGGGTGGTCATCACCGTGTGAAGGCGGCGCGCGCCGATGTTCTCCATGCGCGAGTTCACCTGCGCAGCGATGCGCGCGATCTCGGCGATTCCGTCGGCGGTGAACTCGAGCGCGGCGCCGTCGGCCGCGACGAGTGCGGCGTACTGCTTGGTCAGCGCGTTCTCCGGCTCGGTCATGATGCGGATGAAATCCGCCTCGTTGAGCGACTTGAGCTCGACGCGAATGGGAAACCGGCCCTGCAGCTCGGGGATGAGGTCGGATGGCTTGGAGACGTGAAACGCTCCGGCAGCGACGAAGAGGACGTGGTCCGTCTTCACCATGCCGTATTTCGTCTGGACGTTGGACCCTTCGACGATCGGGAGCAGGTCGCGCTGCACGCCTTCCCGCGAGACGTCCGGGCCGCCCATCTGACTCTTCTCTCCGGCGATCTTGTCGATCTCGTCGAGGAATACGATTCCGAGCGACTCCACCCGTTCGAGCGCGTCTGCGGTGACGTCCTCCATGTCGACCAGCTTCTCGAACTCCTGCTCGAGCAGGATACGCCGGGCTTCGCTCACCTTGAGGACGCGCTTCTTCTTCCGCTGCGGCATCATGTCGCGCAGCATCTCGGTGAAGTTCTCCATGCTCTCCGGCACACCCTGCGACGCGAACATGTCGAACATTGGCCCGGAGGCCGGGCTCACTTCGATCTCGACCTCACGCTGATCGAGCTGCCCGTCGAGCAGGAGTTGCTTGAGCTTCTCTCGCGTGCGTCGATATCGCTCGGCCGCGGCGTCGGTCTCGCGCTCCTGTTTGACGTCGCCCCCTGCCGATACGACGAACAGGGAGGACTGCGGCGTCTGCGGCGCCGGCGACGGCTCGGTCGCGGCGGGTTCCGCGGCGCCCTTGTCATCGCGAGCGGGTTTCGCGCCGGGCGGCGGCAGCAGAAGATCCAACAGTCGTTCGTCCACGCGCTCGTTGGCGAGATCCTCGACTTCGCTCTCGCGCTCCTGCCGGACCATCTCGACGGCGCTGTCTACCAGATCGCGGATCATCCCCTCGACGTCGCGTCCGACGTAGCCGACCTCGGTGAACTTCGACGCCTCGACCTTGATGAACGGCGCGCCGGCCAGCTTGGCCAGGCGGCGGGCGATCTCGGTCTTCCCCACCCCGGTGGGACCGATGAGGATGATGTTGTTCGGCGAGATCTCGTCGCGGATGCCGTCGGGCGCCTGTTGGCGTCTCCACCGGTTCCGGAGGGCAATGGCAACCGCCTTCTTGGCGTCCGCCTGTCCCACGATGTAGCGGTCCAACTCGGCCACGATCTGACGCGGTGTCAGGTCCGCCAGACGAGCGAGCGCCTGTTGCGTGCGCGGGGACGCCATCAGCTCGCCTCGAGCACGGTGATGTTGGTGTTGGTGTAGACGCAGATCTCGCCGGCGATGGTGAGGCTCTGCTTGACGATGTCGGCTGGACCGAGCGAGGTGTTGTTCGCGAGCGCCCGGGCCGCGGCGAGTGCGTATGAGCCGCCGGATCCGATCGCCAGGATACCGTCGTCCGGCTCGATCAGCTCGCCCGTGCCGGAGATGACGAACCCGTGGCTCGTGTCGGCGACGACGAGCAACGCTTCCAATCGCCGGAGCACGCGATCGCTGCGCCAATCCTTGGCCAGCTCGACGGCCGCACGCGGCAGGTTGCCGGGATACCGTTCGAGCTTCTCCTCGAACTTCTCGAACAGCGTGAGCGCGTCGGCCGCGGAGCCCGCAAATCCGGCGAGCACCTTCCCGCCGCGGAGCGTGCGAACCTTCTGCGCCTTGGACTTCATGACGGTCTCGCCCACGGTGACCTGCCCGTCGCCGCCGAGTGCGAGCCGTCCCTCGCGCCGTACGGCCAGGATGGTCGTGGCGCGAATTCGGGGGAGCTCTGACATGCGGTAAAGCTAGCGGATGCGCGGCCTCCCCGGCGGCGGCGCATCCTTTTCATACGAACGGTCGTCCGGCCGCTCGCCGCGGCGGAGGGCGCCGCGATTGACGATCCGGTCGCGGAAGTAGCGGCGGTTCAACCAAGCGCCGGCGAGTAGCAACAGGGTCCCGGCGATCACGGCGACCGTGCTGTAGCTCCAGCCGTCGCGCCCCAGAATCGCGGCGGCGATGCACAGCGTCCCCAACCCGATCGACGCCTCGCCGCCAGGGTGCCGCTCCTCGCGCGCACTGCGGCGGCGCTCGCGGTGATAGACGTTGATCTTCTCCGGCAGCCACGCGTCGGCCAGCAGCCCGAGCCCGACGAGGGCGAGGAGAATGCCGAGGACGACCGGGATCATTTCAGCACGAAACACGGCGCGCTCCAGGATCGCTCGCTTGCTTCATATAGGCGAGCTTCGTGCTAGGCGATCTTCATGCCCGGGGGTGTGCCTTCTGGTAGACCTGCTTCAACCGTTCGACGCTGGTGTGGGTATAGATCTGCGTCGTGGAGATCGATGCGTGGCCGAGGAGCTCCTGAACGGCCCGCAGGTCCGCGCCGGCGTCGAGCAGATGCGTCGCGAAGGAGTGCCGGAGCGAGTGCACCGAGAGGCCGGCATCCTCGTCGATCTCCTGTAGAAAGCCGGAGACGACCTTCTGCACCATCCGCGGCCCGATGCGCTTTCCGGTGCGCGATAGAAAGTACGCGGCGCGCTCGCCCCGGTGACCGACCTGTCGCAGCAGGTCGTCGCGCTTCGCCTCGTAGTTTCGAAGCGCGAGCGTGGCATGATCCCCGATCGGCACGATGCGTTCCTTGCGTCCCTTACCGCGCACCTTGGCCTGCTGGCTCACCAGATCGAGGTCGCCGCGGCTGAGGCCCTGCAGCTCGGACAGGCGCATCCCCGTGGAGTAGAACAACTCCACGATGGCCAGGTTGCGCACGTCGACGAACCCGCCGTCCATCGCGCGAGCCTCGGCCATCTGGAACAGGAGGTCGATCTGCGCTCGATCGAGATACCCGGGTAGGTACTTGTCCTGGCGTGGCGCGGCGACGGCGCGAGCGGGATTGGCCTCGACGAGCTCGTTGCGATGCATCCACCGATAGAAGCTGCGGACGGCGGACAGGGTGCGAGCCAATGTGCGCTTGCCGACGCCGCGTCGTGACAGATGGGCGAGGAATCCGCGCATCGCCAGGCGGTCCACCCCTTCCCAGGTCCAGCTCTCCGTGCCGTAGTAGCTGCCCAGAAAGCCGACGAACTCGCGCAGGTCGCGGTCGTAGGCGATCAGCGTGTTCGGTGAGACGTCGCGCTCCTTGGCGAGATGCCGGAGGTACTCCTCGACCTCGCTCACACGCGTGCCGTCGTCGCGGCGAGCGACGTCTCGCGCCAGGCCGCGATGTCGCTCAACGCGCGCTCGGCCAGCATCTCCTTCTTCGCGCGCTTGTCCTTGACGCGCATCGGTAGATCGTCGACGAGACCAAAGTTGGCGTTCATCGGCTGGAAGTGTTTCGGATCAGCCTCGCGGAGATACCGGTACAAGGCACCGAGCATCGTCGTCGTGGGCGGCAGCACCGGCTCCTCTCCCGCGAGCAGCCGAGACATGTTGATCCCCGCGAGCATTCCGCTCGCCGTGCTCTCGGTATATCCCTCGACTCCCGTCAACTGCCCCGCGAAGAGCACGCGCGCGTCATCACGCAAGGAGAGGTGCGGCGTGAGCGAGGCGGGGGCATTGAGATACGAGTTGCGATGAATGGAGCCGAAGCGCAGAAACTCCGCGCCCTCGAGGCCGGGAATGAGACGGAAGACCCGCTGCTGTTCCGGATAGCGGAGGCGCGTCTGAAATCCGACGAGGTTCCACATGCGGCCGGCGCGGTCCTCCATCCGCAGCTGCACGACCGCATACGCCTCGCGGCCGGTGCGCGGATCGGTGAGGCCGACCGGCTTCATCGGTCCGAAGCGGAGGGTGTCGCGTCCCCGGCGGGCCATCTCCTCGACCGGCATGCAACCCTCGAAGTACGGCACCACGTCGAACTGATGCGCGGAGGCCTGATCGGCGGCGACGAGGGCGTCGATGAACGCCTCGTATTGGTCGCGGGTCATCGCGCAGTTCAGATAGGCGCCGTCCTGCTCGCCGGCCATCGTCTCCTTGCCGTAGCGGGACGCGCGGAAGACGGCACCGTGATCGATCGAATCCCGGCTGACGATCGGCGCGATCGCGTCGTAGAACGCGAGCGCCTCGATCCCGAGACGGCCGCGAATCGCATCCGCCAGGGCGGTGGACGTGAGCGGGCCGGTGGCGATGATGGCTGGCGAGGGGACCGCCGTCGCTTCGTCGCGCACCACGGTGATTCGCGGATGCGACGTCACGCGCGCGTCGACGGCGGCGGAGAAGACCTCGCGATCCACGGTGAGGGCGCTGCCCCCGGGTACCCGCGCTTCGTCGGCGCACTCGAGGATCATGCACCCGAGCGCCCGCATCTCCGCCTTCAGCAGACCGTGGGCGTTGGACGTCTCCGTGCTCTTGAAGGTGTTGGAGCACACCAGCTCCGCGAGGCGGTCGGTCTTGTGCGCTTGGGTGCCGCGCACCGGCCGCATCTCGTGGATGACGACCTCATGGCCGCGCTCCGCCAGCTGCCAGGCGGCCTCGCTTCCCGCGAGGCCGCCCCCGACCACCGTCACCGCACGCATCGACGGCGGGATGAAGCGCCAGGCACCGTCATCGGCATCGAGGATCCGTCACGATACCGGGCGGGTGCCGCGGTCGAGCTGCTCGATCGTCGCCGTGGACGGCTTGCGCTGTGTCTTGAGCCGTGCCGACACGAGCTCCGCCTGCTTCAGGACTCGAAGCACGTTTCCGCTCGACAGCTTGGCCAGCTCGGCGTCCGTCCAGCCGCGCCGCGCGAGCTCGGCAAACAGCGCCGGATAGGTCGAGACGTCCTCGAGCCCGACCACGTTCTCGGGAATGCCATCGAAGTCGCTCCCGATCCCGACGTGATCGACGCCGGCGATCTTCCGAACGTGCTCGATGTGATCGGCCACTTGAGCGATCGTCGCCTTGGGACGGGGATGTGCCGCCCGCCACGCGTCGACGTCCCTGCGTGCCGCCACCGTGTCGGCCGGGTGCGCCAGACGCGCGGCGGCGACGTGCGCCTGGATCGAATCGTCGTCGGCGCGCACCGCGGCCGACACGAACGCCGTCACGAAGGGCACCATCACGACCCCGCCATTCTTTGGCACCCGCGCGAGGATCGAGTCGGGGACGTTGCGCGGGTGGTCGACCAGTGCACGGGCCGCGGAATGAGAGAAGATCACGGGCGCCTCCGTCACGTCCAACGCGGCGCTCATCGTGCCCGGCGAAACGTGCGAGAGGTCGACCAGCATGCCGAGCCGGTTCATCTCGCGCACCACCTCGCGCCCGAATGGCGTCAGGCCGTGGTGTTTGGCGGTGTCGAGCGCGGCGTCGGCCCAATCGAGCGTGACATTGTGGGTGAGCGTCATGTACCGCGCGCCCTCGTCGTAGTACCGCCTCAGCAGCGCGAGCGAGTTCTCGATGGCGTGGCCGCCCTCCAATCCGAGCAGCGAGCCGATTTTCCCGCGCTTGAAGCCGTCCCGCACCGCATCGGCGGTGAGCGTCCAGGCGAGGTCGGGCTCCTTGGCAATGATCTGATGCGCGATGTCGATCTGCTCCAACTGCACGCGCGCATACCCGGGTCGGCTGCTCACCGCGCCGTTCGACGCGTACGCCCGGTCCTCCTTCTCACCGGGAATGTAGATCGACCAGAACTGCGCGCCGACATGGCCTGCTCGCAGCCGCGGGATGTCGGTCATGCCCGGCGCGTGGCCGCGCAGATCGTACGCCGCGACGTCGCTCGGGTGCGCGGTGTCCTCGCGGATCCGCCACGGCAGGTCGTTGTGACCGTCCATCACGGGCGCCGTACGCAGCACCCGCAGCGCGCGGGCCAGGTACGGGTCGGTCGCGGGTGCGCTCTGGGCCGTCAGTGGCGCGGCGGCGAGGAGGGAGAGAAGAACGTGGGCCAGCGTGCGATGTACGCGCATGAGATCTGATCTGGGTGAACGCTGCGCTCGCCGTCAGCCGGCGAGCGCTTCGGTATCGGCCGGCTCGTTGCTCGGGACGTCCCACTCGTTGCCGCACTTCAGGCACTTCCGGAAGTCGCCGCGCGCCTTCGTGAACTTCATCTCAGCGCCGACGAATCCGCATTCTGGACAGGTTTCCTTCACCGGCTTGTTCCAAGCGACAAAATCGCATGTCTCGTTGCTGCATGCGTAGAACGCGGTACCGCGCTTCTTGCTCCGACGCTCCACGAGCTCGCCCCCGTCCTTCGGGCAGAACACGCCGGTCGGCATCGAGCGCGTGCCGCGGCACTTCGGGAAGGTGCTGCAGCCCAGAAACTCGCCGCTCCTCCCCTGTCGCACCACCATCGGCTGTCCGCAGAGATGACAGGCGATGTCCGTCATCTTCGGCTTTGCCTTCTCGCCCTTCAACGGCCGTGTGTACTTGCACTTCTTCGGGTGGTTCTCGCACGCGAGGAACGGCCCGAAGAAGCCGCCGCGCGGCTCGAGCTTGCCACCGCAATCGGGACACCGCTCGTTCGCGATGGCCGAGAGGTCGTGCGCCTCGGCGATCAGCGCGCCGAACTGCACGTTCTTGAGCGACTTGTCGAACGGCTTCCAGAACTCCTGCAGCACCTTTCGCCAGCCAAGGTCCCCGTCCTCGATCTTGTCGAGCTCCAGCTCCATCGTCGACGTGAAGCCGACGTTGAAGACGTCCGGGAACTGCTTGACCATGACCTTCTCCACCGTCTCGCCGAGCTCCGTGGGGAAGAACCGGCGCTGCTCGAGATTGACGTAGCGACGATCGGCCAGGACGCTGATGATGCTCGCGTACGTCGACGGCCGACCGATGCCGAGCCGCTCGAGCTCCTTCACGAGGCTGGCTTCCGAGAAGCGCGGCGGCGGCTCGGTGAAGTGCTGCGATGGCGTGATCGAGACGACGGGGACGTTCTCACCGACCTGAACGACCGGGAGCGCCTGCTCGTCCTCGAGCGCCTTGGAGTCGCCCTCCTCGCGCGTCTCGCGGTACAGCGCGAGAAATCCCTGAAACTTGATGATGCTGCCCGTGGAGCGGAACAGGTAGGATCGCCGGCCGATGTGTGGCTGCTCCTTCGCCGCGATGTCGAAGTCCACCGTGGTCGTGTCGAACACGGCCGGTGCCATCTGCGACGCCATGAAGCGCTGCCAGATCAGCTGGTACAGCTTGAACTGGTCGGGCGAGAGATGCTTGCGCAGCTCGTCGGGCCGTCGAGTCGGATCGGTCGGGCGAACGCTTTCGTGGGCATCCTGCGCATTCTTCGACTTGCCGTCGGCGTACAGCTGCATTCCGGACGCGAGATACTCGGCACCAAAAAGGCCTCGCAGGTACTCCCTCGCCTGCGTGGCCGCGCTTTCCGCCACGCGCGTGGAGTCGGTACGCATGTAAGTGATGAGACCCACCGCGCCTTCCGGCCCGACGTCGATCCCCTCGTACAGATCCTGGGCGACACGCATCGTCCGCTTGGAGCCGAACGACAGCTTCTTCGCCGCCTCCTGTTGGAGCGTGGAGGTCGTGAACGGCGCGGAAGGATTCTTTCGGCGCTCGCGACGCTTCACCTCGGTGACGCCGAACGTCTTCCGTCCCTCGAGATCCGAGAGGATGCGGTCCGCGTCCTTCTTCGTTCCGATCTCCGCCTTCTTTCCGTCGATCTGATGCAGCTTGGCGGTGAAGCGCTGCTTCTCCTTCTCGAGCACCGCTTCCACGGTCCAGTATTCGACCGGCGTGAACGCGCGGATCTCTCGCTCGCGCTCGACGATCAATCGAAGCGCGACCGTCTGCACGCGTCCCGCCGAGATGCCCTTCTTTACCGTCTTCCACAACACAGGGCTGGCTTTGTATCCCACCAATCGGTCGAGAACCCGGCGCGCCTGCTGGGCCTCGACCTTCTTGTCGTCGATCTGGCCCGCCTGCTGGATCGCGTGCTGGACCGCGTCCTTGGTGATCTCGTGGAACAACACCCGGCGGATGGGCACTGCGGGCTGACCACGCTTTGGACGGATCTGCTCGGCCACGTGCCAGGCGATCGCCTCCCCCTCGCGGTCCGGGTCAGTCGCGATGAACACCTCGCGCGATTCCTTGGCCGCGCTCTTGAGGTCCGCGATCGTCTTCTCCTTCCCCGGGATGGGAACGAGCTCGGGCTCGAATCCACCCTCGATGTCGATCCCGAGCTTTTTCTCGGGCAGATCCATGATGTGCCCGACGGTGGCGCGCACACGATAGCCCCGACCGAGGTACTTCCCGATCGTCTTCGCCTTGGCGGGCGACTCGACGATCACGAGCGACGTCGAACCCGCCGGCGCAGCCGGATAGTCGTCTTCCGCTTCCGTGACGCGCCGTCCGCGAGCGCTCTTGGCCGGGCTCTTGGCGCGGCCCTTCGCGGCAGTCTTCGTCGCGCGCGACGGAGCGGTTTTCTTGGCCGTCACGCGCTTTGTGATAGTCTTCTTGGCAGCCATCGGCCCTCAGTGTACGGTCGGGGTGTCCGCGGCAGGACCGCGCTCGTCGAAGCTGGCCCCCTCGATGAGCGCGCGCAGGTCATCGAGTGCGATGCGGCCGTCGAACTGTACCATGGCCCGTTCGATCACCTGCTCCAGCTCGGCTGGATCGAGTGCGCCGGCACCGGACAGAGCGAGCAAGTGGCCCCACGCCTCGGGGGCGAACCGGCCACGCTCGTGCGGCCCTAATACGCGAATCATTCTGGTCTCCTCATGCATCCACTGTCGCAGGCTACTAACGGCCCTGCGCCAGACGGAAATCAATTCGTTTCGTTCGACACCGGCCGTGAGTGTGGGGTCCACGGGCTGAACCCGGTGCCGGTCGTCGGGCATCGCCACCGCCGACCTGAGTCGTGCGGACAGTGCTGATGCTCGCTCTAAGGTAGTGGGCCCGTCAACCGGGCGCTTGCCGAGCCGGTCTCGACCGCCGGACCGCTCAGAGCAACTGGGCGATCTTCTCCACAACCCGTTGAACGTCAACGCGATCCACGTTCACGACCAGGTCGGATGACTCATAGGCGGCTTGACGGGCAGTCAGGAGCCGACCCAGCTCGCCTCGAGGGTCGGGTCGATTCAGCAGCGGCCGGCCAGCGATCGCGGCCCCCAGGCGCGCTGCCGCCGTTTCGGGGCTCGCCTTGAGGTAGATGAGGCGGGCCGGAGGCCTCACGAGCGCGATGTTCTCCGGCTGGGCCATCCAGCCCCCTCCGGGCGCCAGGACGAGACCCCCCAGGAGCCGGCATTCCTCCGTGATGGCGCGCTCGAGGCCCCTGAAGTGGGCCTCCCCACGCTGGGCGAAGATCTCGGGCACCGTCATCCCTTCGCGCCGCGTGATCTCGACGTCGAAGTCGAGGAAGCCGCGGTCCAATCGCTCGGCCAGAACCGCGCCGACGGTGCTCTTTCCCGAGCCCGGAAGACCGACCAGCACCAGGTGCGGCAGCGACAGGTTAGCCGCCGAGCCGGGCTGCAAGGTGTGAAAGGTAGCCATCGAGGTTCCGCCTGGTCTCGGCCAACGAGTCGCCGCCAAACTTCTCCAGCATCGCATCCGCAAGCACGAGCGCCACCATCGCCTCCGCAATCACCCCCATCGCCGGCACGGCCGTCACGTCGCTTCGTTCGGCCGTCGCCTTGGCGGCCGAACCATCGGCCACGTCGATCGTCCCGAGCGGTCGCATGAGCGTACTGATCGGCTTCATGGCGACGCGGACGACGAGCGGCTCACCGGTCGTCATCCCTCCCTCGAGACCTCCCGCACGGTTCGTCGTGCGACGCACGTTGCCGGCCCGCACGCGGTCAGGCGCCAGAGTGATCTCGTCATGCACCTCGGCGCCACTCACGCGCGCAGCCCCGAATCCCATTCCGATCTCCACTCCCTTCACTGCCGGGATCGACATGATCGCACCGGCGATGCGACCGTCGAGCTTACGGTCCCACGACACGTGTGAGCCGAGTCCGACGGGCAGCCCATCGACGACCACTTCACAGATGCCGCCGAGCGTATTGCCGCTCTTCTTCGCCGCGTCGATGCGGTCGATCATCGCACGCTCGGCGTCGGCGTCGAGCGTGCGAAGTGACGAGGTATCCGCGGCCTCGTTCAACGCGGTCGGCAGCGGGTCGGGCCGAGCCGCGTCGACACCGCCCAGGTGCACGAGATGGCTTCCAATCGTGACGTCGAGCTCCGAGAGGAGCTTGCGCGCGATCGCGCCGGCTGCGACGCGCGCCGTGGTCTCGCGCGCCGACGCACGCTCGAGAATGTCGCGTGCATCGTCGCGGTCGTACTTGAGAATTCCGGTGAGATCGGCGTGGCCCGGCCGCACGCGAGTCACGGCTCGCCGGCGCAGCGCACCCGTGGCGTCCGCCTCGCGCGGCGCCGGATCCATGATCTCCTGCCAGTTGGCCCAGTCGCGGTTGCGGATCAGCATCGCGATCGGGCTGCCGAGCGTCTCGCCGGCGCGCACGCCCGACAGCAGTTCGACCGCGTCGCGCTCGATCTGCATGCGACGTCCGCGTCCGTACCCCTGTTGGCGACGTGCGAGCTCCGCGTCGACGTCGGCCGCGAGCAGCGGCACGCCGGCGGGCATTCCCTCGAGGACGCTGACGAGGGCCTGCCCGTGCGATTCACCGGCGGTCGTGAAGCGGAGCATGTTCGCGGAGGACGCGGGGAAAGACGCGAGCCCGGCAATGCGCCGGGCTCGCGGGACGTTCTAATCTAGCTACCAGAACCGCCGGAGGTCACGGTCCAGGGAGGATGTCCGCATCTGTCACGTCGATGACGACGAGTCCTTGCGCGGAGACGCCGTACAGCTTGATCCGGATGCCCGCCGCCTGCTCCGCGGCGGTGGGATTCGCGGCACGCAGCGGACCGTAGAGGTTGTTCTTCGTCACGAGAGTGCCGCGGTTGAAGTCGTAGTAGGCGATGTCGATCAGCTCAATCGTGCCGTTGTTGGAGGCGACGAAGGCGAGCCGCTGGGCCTGGGGCGTGCTTGGCCCATCGGCGGACGGGTGGAAGGCGATGCCCGCTCCGACGCTGAACGTCGTCTTCTTGCCTTGCAGCCGCTGGGTGAACGGCTGAGTCACCGAGGCGAAATAGGTCTCCGACCCGTGAATGCCGAGCGTCTGGCCCGTCTTGTCGAGCGCCACGCCGAACACTTGGTCGGATGCGTTGTTGATCAGGTCGTTGATATTGATGGCCGGCGACGCGTACGAGTACTGGTTGGGAACCGAGCCATCGTCCTTCAGCAGGAAGGCGCGTCCGAACGGGGTGTGGTGGCCCTCCCCGAAGGCGATCCATTTGCCATCGCCGCTGGCGGCGGCGTAGGTCGTGTCGCTGAGACCGATCGAGGCCGGGTCACCGTTCACCACGGCTTCCACGTCGGTCGTAGGGACCGCGGCCTTGAGGGCCGCCAACGTGGCCCCGACACCGTTCGCGCTGCTCGCGCAGGTAGTGGCAGCGGTGGTGCCCGACGGATGGTCACACAGCACCAGCGTGTCGCTCGCGCTGCTGGCCGCCGCCGCGGGATACACGAGGGCATTGTCGATGTTGGCGATCAGGAACGAGCTCGGATCCGAGCCCTGTGTCGCGAAGGCAAGGATGAAGCGCTGGTCCGGCGCGGGCGCGGCGGGGTCCAGATAGCGGATCGTTCCCTGGACGGCTGCAGCGGTGGGCTTCGTGGACAGGTAGATGCGTCCCGACATGCTCTGCTGCAGGTACTGCGGCCGGTCGGAGAAGAGGAACGGCCCGGTGACGGTGATGTGAATCTTGCCCGTGTTCGGGTCGCGCACCTCCGTGACCTTATAGAGGGCCGAGATCCGCGTGAGGATACGGTTGGCCAGGTCCTCCTTCATCCCGCCCGCGCCGATGTAGACGCGGCTCAGGCTCGTACCCCCCGAGTTGGCGACGTAGAGCGTGTCACCGGCCGCGGCGGTCCGCGACAGCGTCATTCCCCACGGCTGCGAGGCCACGGCGATGCCGGTCGGGTCGAATGTCTGCGTGGTCTGGTTGAACACTTCCAGGCGGCCCGCCTGGATGTTCGAGAGGAACACGTTGCCGTGGATCGTATCGACGATGACGTCGGCGATCATGCCCGGACGCCCCGCCGGGAGGGCGAATGTGCGTCCGTAGACCACCAGCGCCGTGTCGCGGGCCATCTTGGTGGTGTCGGTGATCGGCGTGGTCGTGCCGGCGGGAACCGCCCAGCCGATCTTGCCCGCGCTGTCACGCGCGAATGCCGAGATCGAGACCCGCTTGCCTTGCCAGGTGTTCGCGAGCTTGAAGGTGATTGCCGACGGCCCGAAGCTGGACGAGCTCGGGGTGACCGTCACGGCGTTCGAGTCGACACGCACGTTCGGGTTGAGGACGTCCCGGATCACGTAGCCAACCTGGGTCAACGCCGCACCGCTGGCGTAGACGACCACCGAGTCGGCGAGCTCGATCCGGGTCGCGATCTGCTGGCGCACGAGAGGGGGCGGCGCCGCGCCAATGCGGACGACGAAGTCCTGCGACGCGGGCGCACCTGGCTGGCTGTTCACGTCGAGCGCATGCGGCGAGATCGTGAGCACGCCGAGCGACGGCGCGTCGGCCGGAATGTCGATGTCCACTGAGTAGGGCCCGGCCTTCAAGGCGGGCGTCGACAGCGTGGTCTCGTACGTCGTTGGGCCGATTTTCGTCGGCCAGGCCGGCCCGGTGGCGCCGCTGACGACGTCGAACCCGAGCTTCGTCACCCCGACCGTGCTGGTCGCCGATACGCTGATGTGCAGCTTGGTGCCACGGGTGAGGCTGTCGCCGGCCACCGGGGCCAGCAGCGTGACATTGGGCCCCTTCGTCATCTGGATGGCGACGGTGTCCTTGGTCACGTTGCCGGCCATGTCGGTGACGATGGCATAGACGAGCACCTTGCCGGGCAGCGTGTCCGCCGTCGGCCGGAGATAGCGGCGGAGATCGACCGTATCGGTGAGGCCGGCGCGGAACAGCGCACCACCCTGTGGCGCGGTGACGGCGGTGAAGCGAAGGACGGTGTCCGCGGTGCCGAGCGAGGCGTCGCCACGCGGCGAGACGCCATAGATCTGGACGTTCTTCAGGGCAACGTTGTCGTGCAGCGTGAGGCGAACGAGCAGCGAGTCGCCCACGTTGACGATGGAGCCGTTCTTGGGCGAGATGAAGGTCACCGTCGGGGGTACGGCGTCGACGACGGTGAAGGTGAGCGTGGGCGCCGGCTTTGGCGGGAGCCCGGAACGATCGAGCGCGAAGCCGACGATCTTGTAGGTCCCGATGTTGAGCGTTGCCGGCAGCACCCGCGAGAACGAGCTGACGAGCGACGTCGGGAATGTGCCGGCGGCCGGCGAGATGGAATCGCCGAGGACGACCGTGAGGCTGTCCGGAGCACCGACGTGGTACACGCGATACCCGGCGATCTGCATGCCGGAGCTGTCGCTCGCGGTCACGCGAACGTCGAGCGTATCGCCGCCCTTGAGGACCGCACCCGACTTCGACGAGAAGAGCGACATCACCGGCGCGGTGGTGTCAGCGACGGTGACGGTGATCGAGTCGGTGGTGATGTTGAGGCTCGCGTCGACCGCCGTCGAGCGAATGACGACCTTGTCACCCCGCACCAGGCCGGCGAGCGGCACGGCGAGCGTCCGCGTCGTGCTGAGGACAGTCGGCTTCAGCGTGATGGTGTCGGCAGCGATGACGGCCGCGCCGTTGCTCATCGACGTGTTGAGAGAGGCGAGGGCTTTGTTGTCGGTCGCCGTGATCGTCACGTTGAGCGGCGTGCCGATGTCGACGGTATTGTTGGTGCCGGCCGACAGCGCGAAGGTGATCGTCGGTGGCACGACGTCATCGGTCCCGACCGGGCCGACCGAGGAGGTCGGCAGGCGCGACTCGCAGCTGACGAGCAGCACACCGCTAAGAATCAGCGCGGCGAACCGCGTTGGAATTCGGAGGAAGGTCATATAGAGGCTCCGCGCGCGGCTACCGCCGCTGCGCTTCAGTAGGCTGCTGTCCTTCATCGACGATGTGAGGCGTGATGAGGATCAGCAGGTCGCGCCGGGTCTCGTTTCTCGTGGTGTAGCCGAACAGCCGCCCGATGACCGGAAGGTCGACGAGCAGCGGGATACCGGACTTGGTCTGGTTGACCGTCGTCTGCGTCAGGCCGCCGATCACCACAGTCTGTCCGTCCGGCACGAGCAGTTCCGAGCTGCTGCTGTTGTTGTCGATCAGCACTCCGTTCGGCGAGAACGTCGCGCCCGAGTTCACGGTCTGGACGCGCATCATGATCTGCCGATTGTTCGTCACGCTCGGCGTCACGCGCAGCGTCACGCCCGTCTGCACGCGTTCGACGACGATGGGCCCGGTGAGCGAGGTCCCCGCCCCTCCGGCCGTCGGCACGAACGGCACCTGCGAACCCGAGATCAACTCCGCCGTCCGGTTGTTGAGGATCGTCACGCTCGGCTCGGCCTGCACGTCGAGCAGCGAGACCTGTTGCAGTGCGTCGAGGAAGGTCGAGAAGTCGAACTTGCCCAGGGCCGTGGAGTAGATGAGCTGCAGCGCGGATCCCTGGATGATGCCAGAGGCATTCGCGATCGCAGAGACGGTATTCCCGCCCAGCAGAACGGTCGGCGGATCGAGGGGGCTGCCGATCTTGCCCGTGCTGTCGGCACGCTGGATGACCTGGCTGAAGAACTGCTGGCGCGAGCCCAGGTCGTACTTGATGCCAAGCGCGTCGAGGTCCGTTCGATTCACGAGGACGATCTTCGCCTTGATGTTCACCTGCGGCTGGCGGATGTCGAGCGTCTCGGCGAAGGTGACCAGGTCGTCGACCACGCTCACCGGCGCGGTGACGCTGATCGCGTTGGTGACTTCATCGGCGGTGACGCTGCCGCGTCCAACGCAGCTGCCGGCGCTCGAGCTGGCGCCGGTCGAGCTGCCCGACGCGGGGTAGCCGGCCATCATCGCCTGCGCGGGTGGCGCGCCCACGGCGGGTGGCCCACCTGCCGCAGCGCCGGAGGACTGGCCGCTGCCGCGCTCCGACGGGATGCATTGCATCAGCCGCTGCCGGAGCTGCTCCGAGACCGGCGTGGCACGCTGGTAGTTGAGGCGCACGATGCGCGTGACGAGTGGCTCCGTCGCCATTCGCGCGGCAATGCGTTCCTGGGTGTCGACGATGATGATGCCGTTGGGATCTTCGGTCGCGGCCAAGCCCTGCGCCGCGAGCACCGCCTGCAGCGCGACGTCCCAGGGTTGATCGCGGATCTCGGCGTCGATCTTGGCCGAGGGAACGCTCGAGCTGGGGATGATGGTGCGGCCGGAGAACGCAGCGAACGCGGCGAGCACGTCGCGAATGTCGCTGCCCTGATAGGTGACCGTGATGCGCGGCTGCTGTGAGCGTTGCTGCGCCTGCTGGGTCACGCGAACCGGGCGGACAGCCGGCAGTGGCGCTTCATCGGCGTCGGCCGGTGCGCGAGGCGCCGCGCGCTCGGCCGGTGCGGGCTGGTCGGCCGCGACGCTGGGGAGCGGAGCTGCGGGCTTGTCGGCAGCGAACGTCCTGCTCGCCGCGGGTGCTGCCGGCAGTGCAGTGGGCGCCGTCTTCGTATCGGCCGGCTTTGTGGCCGTGGTGGCCGGAGTCGTCATCGACGGGGAGGGCGCCGACTTGGTCGGGGCGGCCGTCTCGGGACGCGCCGGGCCCGACGCGGCGGCAACGCGAGGCGTCGCGCTGCCGGCTTGCCACGCCGCGAACTTGGCGCTCGGGTCGGTGGCGACGCTCACGTGAACCTGGCCGACCGTGCGCCAGACCTTGTAGTCGCGCTGGCCATCGAGATAGACCACGACGCGCACCGTGTTCTTCCGGTACTGCGAGTACCGGACGTCGGTGAGCCCGCCGCGGGCCGCGTGATCGTATGCGCCGGAGGGAACCCCGATCGTCGCGCCGTCGATGTCGACGACGATGCGGTCGGGGCCTGTCAGCGCGAACTCCGTGACCTTTATGTTGCCGGAGACACCCACGACAAGTTCGGCGTGGCCGGACGTTGGCGCCACGCTCAGCGACGTGACGGTGCCCTCGGCCGGACGGGCGGCCGCGATCCGGGCGCTTGGCCCGGCCGCGACGGCCGCGGCAACGATGACCGCCAGGACTGGCTTCATCTAGTTCCTCACCTTGGTGGAGTCCGACAGCATCAGGGAGTCCTGGCGACTGAGCCCGAACTCGTCAATCGTGAAGATCACGCCGCGCTGCTTGATCTGCGCGACGCGCATCCGGCCGAGCGTCATGCCGGGCAGGACGCGGTACTGCGCGTTGGTCTGCACGTCGCGGAAGATCGCGACGCTCCGGCGCCCGGACGGTTCGTACAGCACGCCGACGAGCTTGAGATCCGTGAGCAGCGGCCGAAGGTCCTCGGTCAGGATCAGCGAGAAAAACGGATCCCGGCGGCCGGCCTGGTCATAGAGAAAAATCTCACGGGTCACTTGCTGCGGCAGCCTGTTGTTGGGCATTGCGGCGGCAGCGGTGCCGACCACGCGGGTGGCGCCAGCTGGTGCGACCGCTGTTCCCGTGCTCGCCGGTGCCGGCGTGGGTGGAGCCGCGGGTGCGGGCGCCAGCGCGGCCGTCGGGCCGCTCCGTGTGGGCATCGCCTGGCCCGTCTGCGCCGAGAGCTGCGCATTCGCCGCGTTGGCGGCGCGCTGCGCCGCCTGTTTCGGAGCATTGATGTTCGGGAAGGCCTGCGCGCGCGCCGTAGCGCCCGCGCCGAGCGCGGCCCCCGCGAGGACAAGAACGAATAGACGGCTCACTCTCTCTCTCCAGGCTTCGCCGGCTCAGGCTCCGGCGTCTTCGTCGTCTTGGGCGCCGTGGGCAGCGTCCGAGCCACATAGGTCTGGATCTCGAAGCGCGCTTCCACGGGCTGTGTCCTGCCGCGCTTGGGCGCTCCGGGACTGGTGTTGTTCACCGGTGTGAGCGTGAGATTGATCGGCGCCACGATCCGCTGCAGCGAGCCGATGTTCGCGAGCAGTACTCCCAGTTGATGGAAGTCCCCGCGCACGCTCAGTCGATACTTGTATGCGTCGTACTGATCTCCCTGGAGCAGCGGAAGCGGCTGCACGTCGGCGATGTCGAGACCGACGCGCCGCGCCGCCGTCGAGACCTGCTCCAGCAGGGCTGGCACCTCGTTACCGGTCGGCACCAGCCGCCGCATGACCTCGAGATCGTTCGAGTAGCGATCCGCCTCCGCCTTGAGCTCCTGGGTCTTGCCCTGGGCGAGCTCAGACTTGGCGCGCTGATTGATCACGACGAGCGAGTCGGTGTGCATCTGCGATGCATTCAGCGCCTCGTTCTTCGGGTTCCAGAGGTAGTCGTAGAACAGGTATCCGATGGCGATCACCGCGACGATGACGATCAGCATGTACTTGTCGCGGTCTCGTGCTGGAAGGAGAGCCATGGGCTACCTCACCGAGACGGCCAGCGGAACGCGGCGGACCAGCGCCGGCTCCGGGCGGGTGTAGATCATCTCGAGCTGGAATTGCGTCACTTCTTTTCCGTTGTCGACGGCGCGCTCGGACTTCGCGAGCTGCACCTGCTCGAGAAACGGCGACGATTCGAGCTGCTTCATGAAGCGCGTAAGCGCCTGGATGTCGACCGTGTTGCCGACGATGCGGAGACGCACCGTGTCGCGCGGGATGACCGTCTGTACCTGGCGGCGTCCCTTCGCGTCGCGTGGAGGCGGCAGCGTGCTGACCGGCTGCTGCGCCTGTCCCGTCCCGGTGTAGCTGAGGGAGACGAGCCAGGTGTACGGCGGCAGCGCGCGGCTGACCTCGTCCAGGACGTGCGGCCAGATGAAGCGGTCATCGTCGATCGCGCGGATGAGATTCAGCGAGCGCAGGACCGTATCCCGCTTGGCTTCCGCCTTGTCGCGCTCCTTGAGCACCGAGGCGTAGCGCGTCGAGTCCTGCACGGCCTTCTGGAGCGCGTCGTTCACCTTCGCCTCGCGCTTGGTCTGCGTGACGTACAGCAGCGCGATGGCCGCTCCGATGACGGCGGTCGTGGCCACGGCGCCGATGAGCCACGGCTCGCGCACCCGCTCGCGCAGGCTGGCGATCGCAGCGCCGATGTTCAGCTTGGGCAGTCCTCCACCGCTACTGCGCCGCGTCTTGCGGCCCGTGCCGGGGAGCAGATTGATCTCGATCATCGTCTCGCCTCAGGCGACCTTGCGCAACGCCAACCCGATGGGAAGCATCAGGAGCGGTGCGACCTCATCCGTGACGAGACTGTCCAGCGCTCCGTCACGAATTTTCAGATTGGCCAGCGGGTTTGCCTGCTGGACGGTGAGGCGGAGCCGGTCGGCGAGCGCACTGGTGAGACCGGGAATCCGTGAGCCGCCACCGCACGTGAAGACCGCGCGGACCTGGCCTCCCGTTCGCGATGACGAGGCCAGAAATGCCGCCGCGCGCTCGATGCCGACGGCGATCTCTTCGCCTCGGCCTTCGAGCACGGCGTCGATGTGCGGCGAGCGATCGTAGCCCTGGATGAGCTGCTGCGCCTCTTCGGCCGACAGGCCGCGCTCGCGCTGAAGATCCTCGCGGACGCGCCGCGTGCCGACGGCGATGTCACGCGTCAGGATCGGCACACCGTCCTCGAGGATGTTGATGTTCGTCACCTCGTGGCCGATGTTGGCCAGCGCGACGACGCCCTGCATGGCGCCCGGGTGGTTGATCTCGAAGGCGTTGTGCAGCGCGAAGGCGTCCACCTCGACCGCGGCCGGGTCGAGCCCGGCGTCGGTGAGGATCCGCATCTTCGATTCGATGAGCTCACGTTTCGCCGCCACGAGCAGCACGCTCATCTCGACACCACCGCCATCGGGGTCGAGGATCTGGAAGTCGAGCTCCACCGACTCCATGTCGAACGGGACGTGCTGCTCGGCTTCCCAGCGCATCAACTCGCGCGCCTGTTGCTCCTTCACGCGCTCGATCTGGATTTTCTTTATGATGACGTCGCGTCCGCCGACGGCGGTCACGACCTGCTTTCCCTTGACGTCCGCACTCGACAGCGCGCTCTGGATCGCCTCGGCGACGATGCCGGGATCCATCACCTCGCCTTCGACGATGGCATCCGCGAGCAGCGGGGTCACGGCGACCCTGACCAGCTCCGGCTCCCGCTTGGAGTGGTCGATCACTGCGACCTTGATCAAGCCCGATCCGATGTCCAAACCGACAGTGGTTTTCGAGCGACCGAACAGTGCCATGGGAAGTTCGAGATGAGCGATTCGCCGGCAAGGCAGGAACCACATGGGGCCGGCGTGCATGGAAGAAACGAGCGGTCGCTTCAGCGCAGCCGAACCGCGAATGGCCGCAGCTTCGTCAACCTGAGTGGGACAACAACACCAGCTGATGACTCTTGCGTACTCGCGCGTACCTCGAGCGATGCAACGTCGTGCACTACTGATCGGTCTCGGTGACCGCGCGTCCGGTCACTGGTACCGAACACACGAACAACCACGCGGTTGGTAACAAGACCCTTCATCGCTCCGTGACCGGCGTCACGGCCGAATGACCGCTCGTCGGTCTGCGACAGACGGCCCACGACTCAGTTGGTTTCATCGAATGCCCAGGCGACGAGCACTGAGGGCGCGAGACCGCGGCGCGAGGTATCGCTGCTCGCCGGTCGCTCCACCAACAAGCGGTAACGCCGACGGGCAAGCAATGCGGGGCCGGCCGTCGCTCCCACGTCGACCACGACGAGAAACACGTCGTCGCGAAGACGCCGCACGCTCGCGCTGACGATGAGCGGCGGGGTCTGCTCGTCATCTGCCGGCAGTGCGCGACCGACGGTGGCGCCGGCCGGTAGGGACTCGAGCGAGCCATCCCAGCCGGCGATCACGCGGGCAAGCGCTCTCCGTGCCCCCGCGTCGGCCCGCGCCGCCGCACGGGCCGTGGCTGTTGCGCGCGACATGGCGCGGCCGGCGCTGAAGGTGCCGACGACCAGCGCACTGGCCAGCGCGAGCAACGCAAGGGCCGCGACCAGGGCGACGCCGCGCCGCGCGGACCGACGCGTGCATCGCGGTTCGGTCGCCGGGTTATATCGGTCCATGACCCCGAACCGCGACCTCGATCAGCTCACGACGAACGTCGTCGCCCAGCGCCTGCGTAACCGCCCCGCCGCTCCAGAGTGTAAGGCGTATCCGTGCGACTCGGGCAGCGTCCGAGGCGCGATTCACGGCGGGGAGCTCCAGATCGTTCTCGTCGAAGAATGCGAAGCCCGTCCACTCGCCGTTGGGCGCCTGCCGGATGAACGGGCCGGCAATCGGCTGCGGTGGCGCGAAGCGATGCATGGCGTCGCTCCAGTCGCGGCTACCGAGATACCAGCGTCCGTCACTGCCACGATAGAGATCGTAGCGGAGCTGTCGCGTGATGCGCGCCGGTGTACCGGGCGGCACGGTGTCGACGCTGGCCAGCTGCAGGCGCAAGGAAGGCGCGGCGGCGGTGCCCAGCGGCCGGCATTCGTCTTCGCCTGTCGAAGCGTTCGATAGGCGCCGGCCGACCCACGGACTTCCTCCGCCCGGATACCACCACAACGAATCGCCGGCGCGTGGCGGCGAAAAGGTGACGCCGATCGACGAGTTCTCCCGGTCGTCCACCGAGACGGCAACGACGCCGGCAGAGCTGGCGCAGACCACTCCGAGCGCCACCGGCGCGCGTAGCTGCAAAGCCGTGTCGCTCTGTTCGCTGGACAAGTCGCCGGCTTTCGGGTCGGCCGCCGAGAGCTGGGCCCGAAGGAGCTCCGACGCCCCACGAGACTGCGCGTCGGCGGACGCGGAACCGGCCAGGTGCCGCGCCGTGCGCTGCTGGAGTAGAACGCTCCGACTCGCCGTGCCGAGCACCAGTCCGGCAAGCGTCAGCGCAACGAGGAGCTCCGCGAGAGTGGCACCCCGGCGCATCAACACAGGACCGCGCTGGCGAGGGTGAAGGCGCGCGACCGGCCGCCAGCGTTCCAATCGACATGAACGTCCAAGGTCGCGGCGCCGGGTGAGATCGGCGACACCAGCCAGCGTTCGTGCACGTGCCCTTCGTCCGCCGTCCCGCTCGACGCCTGACCGCACGGGCGCACCGAGAGCAGTGCGGCGCGGTTTCCGGCCCGGACGATGGCCTCGCGTTCAAGCCGCGCGGCTGTCGCATCTCGCAGCGAGAGGGCGCTCGTGCCCGCGACGGCGAGCACACCGACGGAGAGCAGGACCATCGCAATGAGTACTTCGGCCACCGTGATCCCGGTGCGGCGGCGAGCAGCCCTCGATGGAGTGAGCATGCCCCACGTTGTCTCCGCGGGTCGACGGGACCGTCACCATTCGAGCGCCGGCCCCATCGCAACTGCGACAATGACGAAGGGCACATCGGACTGAGTCCGATGTGCCCTTCGCGGTCTGGCGAGCGGTCAGCGTATTGTGCGCAACGCGTCGCTGTCCGCCTTGATCAGTTACTTACAGGCCGGCTCGCCGTCGCCCGCGGTGGTGATCGCCGGGTTCTGGGTGTTCACACCGATCGAGCAGCTGAAGTTGGCGATCTGCGAGTGCGTCACCTTGGCCGTCCAGTAGCCCGGGCCCGTGGTGATCGTCGGCGTCGACACACCGGTCGACGGACGGAACTTGAGCAGCGTCGTGTCATACAGGGTGTACTTACCGGAATCCGAGAAGAATGCCTCTTCGGCCGTGACCAGGTTGCGCAGGTCGGACTTCATGGCGGCCGTGTAGGCCTTCGACTTCGTGTTGGCGAACTTCGGGATCGCGATCGCCGCGAGAATACCGATGATGACGACGACG
>DASXHF010000248.1:0-3119 GCA_036488775.1 Gemmatimonadaceae bacterium
CCGCGCCTCGAGCACGGATTCCTCGCTGCACGCGACCCCGAAGTACTGGCTCATCGCGCGGATGAGCCGCCGGTAGAACGCTGTGTGCGCGACGTGATGCGTCCGCATCGATTCGTCGGGTGACTCGGTGAAGTACCGCCGCCAGGATCGCACATCCGCGACCTGTGACGCCTCGATGGCGTGGCAGTGGTTGTCGATGACGGGAACGTCACCAAGGTCGACGTTTAGATCAGCCATGGCCTCAGAACCGGTAGAAGTGGTTGCGGATCTCGAATTCCTTGTCGTGCGCGGAGAACGCCTGGTCTTCCGAGCGGCGGACCGCAAGGTAGCAGCGAGCCAGCAGATCGCCCATGCTGGAGAGCAGGAACTGGTCTTTCTCGAGTTCCTCCAGTGCCGCGCTCATCGACGTCGGCAGTGGCCGGACGTGGCCAAGCGCCAGTTGTTCTGGCGTCAGCCGCGCGGGATCATGCTCGCAGGGCTCCCCGGGCTCGAGCTCACGCTCGATACCGTCGAGGCCGCAGGCGATGAGCGCACCGAGCGCGAGATACGGGTTCGAGCTGGCGTCGACAGTCTTGAACTCGACGTTGTAGCTCTGTTCCTCGCGCCGGTAGAAGGGCGAGCAGACGCGCAGCGCCGCTTCTTTGTTGTCGAATCCCCACGCGGTCGTCGCCGAGGCCCACGCGCTCGGCACCAGCCGGCTGTATGAGTTGTAGCTGGGCGCGGTCAGCGCGACGAGTGCGGGGAGATGCTCGGTGACGCCGGCGATGAAGTGCCGGCCGATCGCCGACAGCCCCCGCGGTGCGCTCTTGTCATAGAGCACGCTGCGCGCGCCATCGCCCGCGCCGTCCCACAGGCTGAAGTGGACGTGGGCACCGCTTCCGATCTGGTCAGGGAACGGCTTGGGGGCGAACGACGCGAGGAGCCCGTGCCGGAGGGCGACACCGCGAACGGTGTCACGAAATTTCATCTGGTTGTCGGCCGCGGTGAGCGCGTCCGCGTGGCGTACCGAGATCTCCTGCTGGCCAGCGCCGAACTCGTTGATCGCCTGTTCCACGGTGATGCCCTGGGCCCCGAGCGCGTCCGTGATCTCGACCATGAGCTCCGCGTTGAGGTCGTGGCCGATCGCGGAGTAGACGGGCGCGTGGCTGGCAACGTCGAACGGCACGAACTGCCCTTCTTGCTCGCGGGCAAGGTAGTACTCGTTCTCGAACGTGGCCGCCACATGCAGCCCGTGCGCCGCCGCGCGATCGATGATCTGCTTGAGGTAAGAGCGCGGGCAAGCGCCCCAGTTGAGCCGGTCGTGCCCGATCTGGTCGCACAGCAGGCTCGCGCTCGCGGGCACCCAGGGCAGCACCGTGAAGGTGGCCGGGTCGGGAAGGAGCCGGATCTCGCCGACAGGTTCCATGCCCTCAACGTGCACCAGCTGCTCGAGCAGGTTGATCGACATCTGCGCGCGGGTCAGGCTCACTCCCTCGATGAGCTTGTGCTCCAGCTGGCCGACGTGGATTGCCTTCGTGCGCGCGACTCCGCTCACATCGCAGTACTCGAAGCGGATCAGCTTCACCCCCGCGTGGCGCGCGGCGGCGACGACTTCCTCGGTGTTCATCGCGTTCCTTTCGCTCTGTCGGCCGCCTGTGGCGAGCGCCTAGAGCATCACGTCCCCGCCATTGGGGCCGAGCGTCTGGCCAACGTAGTAGGACCCGTCCGACGACGCCAGCAAGACGGCCGTCGGCGTCACCTCGTCCACCGTGCCGAACCGACCGATCGGCAGCTCCTTCAGCTTCGCGCTGCGCCATTCCTCTGTCTCGCTGTCGAGCAGCGGAGTCTGAATGGGACCCGGCGCGATAGCGTTCACCAGCACGCCCCGAGACGAGACCTCGCGTGCCAGGGCCTTGGTCAGCCCGATGATCCCTGCCTTGCTCGCGCAATAGTGCGCGACCGAGCTTCCCCCGATCTGCCCCAGCTGCGACGCGATATTGATGATCCGCCCGTCACCGCGGGCGAGCATCTGGCCGATCAGTATGCGAGTGCAGAGGAACGTCCCGCGCAGGTTCGTGTTCACGACACGGTCCCAGTCCTCGACTGGCATGTCCGCAAGGAGCGATTCGGTGAAGATGCCGGCGTTGTTCACCAGGATGTCAACACGACCGAATCGTGCGATCGCCTGGTCCGCCATCGTCCGCACGTTCGCCTCGTCGCTGACGTCCGTCCGGATGAACAGCGCCTCGCGGCCGCGGGACTTGATCGCGGCGATGACGTCCTGCGCCTGCTCCGCGGACACCATGTCCGCGACGACGATGTCCGCGCCTTCGCGCGCGAAGGCGATGGCGATGCCAGCGCCGATGCCCGAGGCGGCACCGGTGACGACAGCTATCCGTTGCTCGAGCTTGCCCATGTTCTCACTCCTCACCGTCGCGCCGTGCGGCGCCGTCAGACTCCGTGCGGCCGTCACTCCCGGCGGCTCGCCACAGGTCAGCGATCTCCGTGCTACTGGCCATGTCGAAGCGATGACGCATCAGGAGCATTGACGCCTCGTGCTGTTCCTTGTCGTCGCTGCCCACGCAGTCGTCGGCGATCACCACGTAGTGGTCGCAGAACATCGCGTCCCTCGCCGTCGACTCCACGCAGCCCTCCGTGGTGCATCCGCCGACGACGACGGTCCGGATGCCGTTGCTGCGCAGCAGGAGCTCTATGTTCGTGCCCCAGAACGCGCTCGAGCGGTACTTGCGGACCACGATTTCGCCGGGGAGCGGAGTGAGCTCGTCGACGAAATCGTGCCCTGGCATGCCGGGCACGGTGTACCGCAGGGGCGGTCCACCGCGCCGGGCGCTCTCGTGCATCCGCAGGTTGAACCGGATCTGCGCCGGCGAGTCGCTCATCCGGTTCGGCAGCGCGGTGTTCTGCACGTGGACGACGAGCACGCCGTGGCGGCGGGCCGCGCCGAGCAGCGCCGCAAGGCGCGGCCGCGTCTCGTCGTACATGGTCAGGTCGATCCCCAGGCTCCCGAAGAAGCCGTCCGGCTCGACGAAGTCGCGCTGCATGTCGATCAGCAGGAGTGCCGTGTGGGCAGGCGCGACAAGTTCGGAAAGCTCGGTGAATACCTGCTTCCCTTCGATCTC
>DASXHF010000262.1:0-8228 GCA_036488775.1 Gemmatimonadaceae bacterium
GTGAACGTGCGGGTGCGCTACGACGGTGTGGTGACGGATGGACTGATCGCCCGGAAGGACGCGCAGGGTCGGTGGACCTGGTTCGGCGACAATTGGCCGGATCGAGCGCACCAGTGGCTGCCGACGGTCGATCATCCGAGCGACAAGGCAACGGTGAGCTGGACGGTTCGCGCGCCGGCCGGACGCACGGTCGTGGCGAACGGCACGTGGCTCGGCACGCACCCCATCGGACGCAGTGGGCTCAGTGAGACGCGGTGGCGCGAGGCGCATCCGGTGCCGACGTACGTGATGGTGATCGGCGCGGGACCGCTCGAGCGGGTGGACCTGACCGAGCCGGGTTGCATGATGCCACGATGTGTACCGCAATCGGTGTACGTGCTGCCGGAGAATCGCGAATGGCTTCCGGGCCCATTCGCCGCGGCGCCCAGGATCGTGGGCCTGTTCGAGCGGTTGGTGGGACCTTTTCCGTACGAGAAGCTCGCGCACGTGCAGTCGGCGACGCGCTTCGGCGGGATGGAGAACGCGACGGCGATCTTCTACGCCTCGGAGCTGTTTCCGAGCCGGCGCATGAGCGAGGGGTTGATCGCGCACGAGACGGCGCATCAGTGGTTCGGCGACGCGGTGACGGAGCGCGAGTGGGCGCACCTCTGGCTGTCGGAAGGGTTCGCGACGTACTTCGCCACGCTCTGGACGAAGGAATCCCGCGGCGACTCGGCGTTCCGCGCCGAGCTGTCGACGATCCGCCAGCAGGTGCTGGCCGATTCGGTGGTCGCGAAGCGGCCGGTGATCGATACGGCCGAAAAGAACTACCTCGCCCTGCTCAACATGAACAGCTATCAGAAGGGCGGCTACGTGCTGTACATGCTCCATCACCGCCTGGGCGACAGCGCGTTCTTCGGCGGGCTGCACGCGTACTATGCGCGGTATCGAGATGGCAACGCGACGAGCGACGATCTGCGGCGGGAGCTCGAGCGTACGTCGGGGCAGGTGCTGACGACCTTCTTCGACCAGTGGCTCCGCCGGCCGGGATACGCGACGCCGGCGATCGGGTGGGCATACGACGCCGGCGCGCGTACGATCTCGGTGATCGTGCTGCAGGACTCTTCGTCGGGATCGTACGAGCTGCCGCTGACGGTCGCGGTGCGTGACGCAGCGGGGACGGAGCGACGGGTCGAGGTCGTGGTGCCGGCGCAGCCGCGGGCGGAGGTGGTCCTTCCCGGACGGTACGATCGGCCGGTGTCGATCGTCTTCGATCCGGACGCCTTCCTGCTCGCGCGGATCCGACTGCTATGAGATTCCCGGTTCCTCTTCGTTCGACGACGATGGCCGTCGCGCTCGTGTCGGTGGCAGTCGTCGGCCGGCACCTCGGCGGGCAGACGACCAGGCTACCGCGCACGCGCGCGGACGTCCTGCTCGACATGGGTGAGTGGAGCGCGGCGGAGGAGGCGTACTACGCGCAGTCACGCGCACAGCCGCGCGCGCCCGTCCCGCGCGCGGCGCTCGGCCGCTATCTGGCGATGAAGGGTGCCGTGCTGCCGGGTACGGTGCTGATCGAGGAGGCGAATCAATTCGGCCTGGATTCGACGCTCGCACGGATGATGTTGCGTCCATGGCGGTCGGTGCTGTCGTGGCGCGCGATCGCGACTCTACCCGCCGACTCGACGGTCGTCGTGCGCGCTCCGCGCGATTCGAACGCGCTCTTTCAGCTCCCGATCCCGCGCGGCGCGGTGGCGCGCTCGGCACGCTCGACGCGCACGCGCAGCTCGACGGCGGCGACCTGGGCGGACGTGGTGCCGCGGATGCTCGGCGCCGACAGCCTGTACACGGACTCACCCCGGGTGGGGATCGAGTTGATCGAGGCGTTCGTCCCATCGTACGACGTCGCGACGCGCAAGGTCACTCTGCACGCCAACCCGCGTTCGGCGTTGCGAGCGGAGGGGCGGAAGTACCCGGTGTTGCGAGACGCGCACGACATCCGCGTGCTGATGACGCCGGGCAGAGTAGTCTCGCTGCCGGCCGCGCTGCGCGAGTTGGAGCCGCGGTGGTGGCAGATCGATCTGCTCCACGGAATGATCGTCGTGAGATGACAGTGGACAGTGCAAGCTGATAGTCGACAGTGTGAGCTGTCAGCTCCCGACTCGACTATCGCCCCACATTCCTGAGCTCAACGAGCAGGCACCGATCCTGAACGACGTCGATTCCTGCGCGGGCGAAGCGTTCGGCGGCGGCATCGTTCCGGATGCCGAGCTGAAACCAGACGGACGCCGGCTTCTTGGCGAGGATGTCGTCGACGTGTGCGTCGATGTCCTTGGGACGGCGGAACACGTTCACCATGTCCACCGGTCCCGGCACGTCGGCGACCCGCCGGTAGACGTGCTGGCCGAGGATCTCGGTGACATCGGGATAGTAGACCGGCACCGGAACGACGTCGTAGCCGGCGCGCTGGGCGTACTCCGGCACGTAGTACGCGGGCTGGCCGGACTCCGGCGTCTTGATGCCGAGGACCGCGACGCGGTGAGTACGGGCGAGGAGGCGCGCGATTCCGGCGTCGTCGTCGATCAGGTGCGAGCGCCAGCTCGCGTCGGTGGTGGAAGCGGGTGTCGTCATGCGGAGCTCGGTCTGCACGGACCGTGCGCGATGCGTGGTTGGCCAGAAATGCGGCGGGTCGGTTACTTTACGGCTGCTTTCACATACGACCGCCAGGAGAAACCGTACTGATGCGAATGCTCGTTCTCGGCGCGGGGCTGCAAGGCTCCGCGTGTGCGTATGATTTGCTGCAGAATCCGGAGGTCAGCCAGGTTCGACTGGCCGATCTCAAGCTGGACCACCTCGCACCGTTCCTGGCGCCCTTGTCGGGTCCGCGGCTGCTTCCGACGCCGCTCGACGTCCGCGACCGCGAGGCGGTGCTCGCGGTGATGCGCGAGTCCGACGCGGTGATGAGCGCGATCCCGTACTATTTCAACTATCCGCTCGCCGAGCTGGCGGTGGAGGCGGGAGTCCACTTCGCCGATCTCGGGGGGAACACCGAGATCGTGTTCCAGCAGAAGCAGCTTCACGCGCGGGCGGAGGAGAAGGGAATCACCATCGTACCGGACTGCGGAGTCGCACCCGGCATGGTGAACATCCTCGCGGAGCACGGGATCAGACAGCTCGACACGGTCGATTCGGTGCGGATCTACGTGGGTGGCCTCCCGCAGCATCCGGAGGCGCCGCTCAACTACCAGATCGTGTACTCGCTCGAAGGGGTGCTCGACTACTACACGACGCTCTCCTGGGTCGTGCGCGACAAGAAGCGCACGCAGGTCGTGGCGCTGTCGGAGCGCGAGACGGTGAAGTTTCCGGCGCCGGTGGGCGACCTGGAAGCATTCCACACCGCCGGCGGACTGTCGACGATGGCGTGGCGGTACGAGGGCAAGATCCCGACGATGGAGTACAAGACGCTCCGCTATCCGGGCCATGCCGAGATCATGGAGACGATCCGGTCGCTTGGTCTGCTCGACCTGGAGCCGGTGGACGTGAAGGGGGCGAAGGTGGTGCCGCGGGATGTCTTCGTGAGCGTCGTCGGACCGAAGCTGACGAAGCCGAAGGGACGGGACGTCCTCGCGCTACGCGTGACGGTGACGGGAACGAAAGGCGGCAAGCCGGCCAGGCGGCAGTTCGATCTGATCGACCGCTACGACGAGGCGCACGGCATCAGCGCCATGATGCGGACGACCGGCTTCTCACTCTCGATCACCGGGCAGATGCAGGTCCGCGGCGAAGTCCAGCCGCCGGGTGTGTGGACACCGGACGAATGCATGCCGGCCGAACGGTACATCGCCGAGCTACGCAAGCGCGGGATGGAGGTGAAGGAGAGTCGGTAGGACGAGGTACATCGCGCGGCGGCGATGCTGCTACGACCGCGCGGTCACTCTCTCACGAAGTTCGCCAACGTCGCCCCCATGGCGTCCATCGCCGACTTGGCATTCCAGCGGTCGCCGCCGTTGTACAGGAACGAGAACGCGACGATCTCGCCGTCCTTTGCGGTGACGTAGCCGCCCAGGCCGACGACCGTGTTGGTCGTGCCGGTCTTCGCGTGGAGGTTGCCCTGCGCGGGGGTGGCGCGCATCCGGCGACGGAGGAGCTCCGACTCGCCGGCCACGGGAAGCGAGCCGTGGAACGCAGACGACCACGGGCCGTGGTGGGCGTAGCTGAGCAGCTGGATCATCAGCCGCGGCGTGAGATAGTCGAGCGTCGACAGGCCGGAGCCGTCATGCACGTCGATGGCGTTCGCGCTCGCTCCCACCTTCTTGGAGAGGAAATCACGCATGTTCGCGAGCCCCGACGCGGCCGTCCCAACGCCATTCGGTGCGCTCGCTCGTGCCGCATCCCGGAACAACAGCTCGGCGACGATGTTGATGCTCTCGCGGTTCATCTCGGAGACGATCTGCGAGAGCGGCGGCGACGCGAAGCTGGCGACTTTGTCCGCGTTGGCCGGCGTCTTCCCGGGCTTGATCGCGCCGTCGACCGTCACGCCCGCCCCCTGCAGCGCCGCGCGCAACGCGCCGGCGGTGAACAGGGCGGGATCGGGCACCACGAGCGAGTAGCGCAGCGGACCGCTGTTCGCGCCCACCGACCCGCTGACGTCGATCCCGTCGTCTCGCTGCCGCGCAACGATCCGACCGCCGCTGCCGCGCACGACGCGGACGTGGTTGGTCACGGGGATTGCGGTGGTCGCGGGCTCCAGGGTGACGCTGGCCTTCCCGTTCGACGGGTCGACGACGACCCAGACGAGGTTCTCGTTCAGCGAGAGCGCGGACACGCGCGCGGCATAGGCCGCGCCGAGATAGGAGCTCTTCCACCCCTCGGGAATCTTCTGGTCGTCGAAGGCGCTGGCGTCGTACACGAGGTCGCCCTTGACGTGCTTGATGCCCTTGGCGGCAACGGCCCGCGCCAGGGCATTCATCGGATAGTTCGGGTCCTTCCAGAACCGCGAGGACATCGACGGGTCGCCATCGCCACGGAGGTAGATGTTGCCCGTGACGGTGCCGTCGGCGCCGACTGGTGCGGCATCGCGAAGGACGTCGGTGGAGAAGGTGTACTCGGGTCCGAAGCGGTCCAGCGCGGCGGCGGTGGAGAACAGCTTCATCGTCGACGCGGGCTGCATCATCTCGCCGGCATTCTGGGAGAAGAGCGTGTCACCACGCGTGAGCGACACGACCATGACGCCCCATTTTCCACCGCGCACGCGGCTGGAGAGCATGTCTCCGAGATCGGCCGAGAGCGCGTTGAGCCCGTTGGGCGACGTCCAGGGTGGCGCGCTCGGCGCGCGAAGAGCGCCGGTCCGGCGGATCGTGCGCCGAGTGCGCGTTCTACGCTTGCCCCGTCCCTGCGGCCGCACCTTCGGCTTGCCGGCCGCAGGCCCCGCGCCCGCCGCCGCATGGTTCGCCGGCGCCGCAAACGCGGTATCGACGCCCGAGGGGAGGAGCACCGCCGAGAGGGCGACAGAAAGCACTGCCGCAGCGCGCAGGGCGCCCGGCCGAATGAGAGAGCGAAGCATCGACTGGTGGAAGGGCAACTCGCGTTCCAATACTCAGACTTTCAGAATGATGTTCCGTCGGTACAGGAGCGCGAGGATGGCGAACCAGAAGAGCACGAACGTCAGCGCGAAGGCCAACGAGGCATTGTTCGGGCTGAGCCAGGAGGCGAACAACGTCTGGTAGATACCGGCCTGCAACGGGATGCGCTGCCCGTCATAGGTGACTTTGAAGATCGAGTAGATGCACCGGGCCAGCACACCGGACCCGACGAACGCGATGATCGGGTTGACGCCATAGATGACGGCGGGCTTGGTCCAGCGGCGCATCTGATGATAGTCGACGATCCACATGATCGTGGCCAGCGAGACGCACGCGAGGCCGGCGGTGAACAGGACGTAGGAGCTGGTCCAGAGGCTCTTGTTGATGGGGAAGACCCAATTCCAAATCAACCCCACCATCATTCCCAGCGCGCCGGCGGCGAACAGCCCGTTGAGGCGGTCGGCGAGGGGACGTTGTTTCTGGCCGATCCACCGGCCGGCGAGGTTGCCCAGCATGCAGGTGCAGATGGCCGGAATGGTGGAAAGGATGCCTTCCGGGTCCCAGGTCTGGCTGGAAACCCAGAGGTGGTTGCCCAGGCCCCAGCGGCTCCAGTCGAGGATGAGGCGGTCGGTCCACGCGGCCATGGTGCGCGGCGGGCTGGAGAGGAGCAGCGCGCCAATCGTCCCCTCGCCGGGCACGGGGAGGATGGTCATGGCGAGCCAGTAGCCGATCAACAGAGTCGCGATGATGGCGACTTGCTGCTTGACGGTGGTCCGAAGCGTGAGCAGGCCGGCGATGAGGTAGGCGACGCCGATCCGCTGCAGGACGCCCATGATGCGCCAGTGGAGCAGCCGGTCGCTGATCCGCGCGAGGAGGTTGGGGTGCGCCACGCCGGCGACGTCGCCCCAGGTGAAATAGGGAAAGCCATTGACGAGGAGCCCGAACAGGAAGATGAGGACGCCGCGCCGAATGATCTGATTGCGGATGGCCCGGTCATCGTCCCCCCGGGCGCGCCTCGCGGAGAGGGAGAGGTAGGTGGTGATCCCCGCGATGAAGAGAAAGAACGGGAAGATCAGATCGGTCGGGGTCCAGCCGTTCCACTCGGCATGCTCGAGCGGGGGGTAGATGTGGGCCCAGCTGCCCGGGTCGTTGACGAGCAGCATCCCTGCGATGGTGAGGCCGCGGAAGACATCGAGCGACAGCAGCCGCTCACGTGGCGGAGCAGGCGACGGGGCAACCCGCGGAGAGAGCGGCTCGCGGGTGAGGGGGACACGAACGGAAGAGCCGGAAACGGCCATTGGCGACCTCGTCAGGCGGTACGAACCTAACTAGAACTCCCGGATCGGCATTTGTCGAGCCGCGAGTTCGAGGGAAAGGCATCAGTTGACTGACGACCGAGGCGCTCACTACTCACGACTCAGAGCGTGGTTGCGCGAGACCGACAGGGCGCGCGGACCATACGTCACGATCCGATCTCGACTAGCTCCCGCGCACCCACCCAACCTGTGCTGCCGCGGCCGAGTCCTCGCCCTCCTGCTGCCACCGATAGAAGATCACCGAGATGACGGCGAAGAAGAAAAACCCGCCCGGGATCCACATGATCAATGCGCCGAGTGTCTGGTCCTGCAGCGGAGTGAGGCCCCACAGGCGCGGCGCACTGGCGTACGCGAGATAGAGGGCGCGGCCGGAGTACCCGATGCACACCGCAATCAGCGACATCGGGATGGTCATGAGGAACAGATACAGGATCTGTCCGGGATACGACAGCCGCGGCAGCTCGGGCAGGGGACTCACGACCGGCCACCACATGAGCGTCGCGGCGACCATGAAGCACAGGTGCTGCACGATGTGCACGGGGTGGTGTGCCATCGCGAGCGCGTACACCGGTGGCAGGTGCCACACGAGCATCACGACGTTGAAGATGACGAACGCGTGGGGGGCGGCGGTGAGCCAGCGCGCGGCGGTGGCAACGCCGGGCCAGCGAAGCGCCGGTCGCAGCATCCAGCCCGGCGTCCCCATGATCAGCAGCGGCGGGGCGACGAGGGTGAGCACCAGGTGCTGCACCATGTGCGCGCTGAAGAGGTAGTTGTCGCTCAGGTCGTGCAGCCAGCCGTTGAGCGACAGGAAGATCACCGCGAGCGCGCCGTAGAAGACTGCGCGCCGCGCCGGAGACACCGGCTGCTCGCCCGCGGGGACGAGCCCGGCGCGCCAGTGGTACAACGCGCCGAGGCAGGCCAGCCCGACCACCGTGCTCGGGTGCACGGTGAACTCCGTGAGTGCGATGCGCGCGGCGGGATGCAGCAGCAGCGCCATCGGCGGGTGCATCAGCTCAA
This sequence comes from Gemmatimonadaceae bacterium, assembly GCA_036488775.1. Lineage (GTDB taxonomy): Bacteria > Gemmatimonadota > Gemmatimonadetes > Gemmatimonadales > Gemmatimonadaceae > AG11. Next base: position 7,892 of record DASXHF010000262.1, read on the forward strand.
CGCCCCGATCCTGATCGCGAACTTGCCGAAGAGGAACATCAGGCCCAGCAGGGTGAGCACCGCGATGAGCAGCGGCCCGGTGAACAGGGCCCTGAACAGCTTGTGATCGTACCGCAGGTGCATGTAGAAGAGGACGACGATCGCGAACTTGATCGCCGACAGGATCAACAGCGTCGGCACGAAGAAGCGCGACGCGACGAAGGTCGGGATGTAGTAGATCCAGACTTCGACGACGGTGATCAGCGTCAGGATGACCGCGACCTTCCAGTAGATGGACCAGGTCGGGTGCTCGTGCTCGATCCCCAACGACGCGTGATCGACGTTGGCGTGGTGCTCG
>DASXHF010000123.1:0-2214 GCA_036488775.1 Gemmatimonadaceae bacterium
CCGACCGGCACATTCTTGCAAGCGTTCGAGGCTGCTGGACCATTGAGGGAGTGGGCGGACGCCGCGGCAGCTCTCCGGGCACCGCAGTTGCTCGCTGCATCGAACGGCGGTGCGGACCAAGTCACCTACGCTTCGACTCGACTCACCTCGACGTTCGACCGAACGGAGTACCGCCTCATCCGTGTCGAGGGCGATAGCGCGCCTTCCTACCTGCTGACTGCCACGAACGGTGCGTGGTCGTCCGCGCTTCCGGTGAGCCCCGCTCAGGCTGCGGCCCTCTTCACCGCTCTGCGCGGAGAGTCGGGCTCGGGCGCCGTCCCCTATGAGTTTCCCCACATGGGCCAGACTCCGGCGACCAGCACGCCCGACGTGCAGGGCGCGTGGCTGGACGTACAAGTGGATCGACTAGCGAGCCCCGGATCGCGGGCGCCGCGTGCGGTGTTCCCGGACGCATGGCGTGGAACCGGAGCGACTGGAACGGTCCGTCTCACGTTCATCATCGACGAGACTGGCGTGGTCCGCCCCTCCTCCGTGCGTCTCATCGGCAAAGCCGAGCCGGCGTTCGCCGCCGCTGCTCGGCAGGCGCTCCTCGCCGCCCGCTACTCACCGGCGATGCTCGGCGGTCGGCCCGTGCCGCAGCGTGCGATGCAGAACTTCGATTTCCGCCAACCGTAGTACGCCAGCTGCTGCATCGCTCGCTGGTCGCAACAAAGCTGGCGGGCGACTTACCGATGCAGGCAAGCCGACCCGCAACGACGACCGCTGGCCACCGGCCGTCGATGGAGACGCGACGTGACCACCGAACCGGCCGCGCGTCTTTTGTGAAATCTCTATCATGCGGCGCGATCGTACCGCGCACCACTCCAGACAGACCGACCTACGAATGGACGCTCTCAACACCTATCTTCGCCCCGCCGCCCATTTCCTGATGCGGCGCAGTGTGTTCCTGGTCCTGAGCGCCGGCATCGGGTACGCGTACGGATATCATCAGGCGGATGCCGGACAGCCAAGTGTCTTCAGCCGCGTGCAGTCGCTCATCGGCGTGGACAACGTCCGCGACGACCACATGCGCCGGCAGCGCGCCATCGAGGCGCTGCGCCAGGCCCGCATGGATTCGATCGACGCGCAGCTCTCGCATTAGTCCCCGCGGATCGCGCGTCAGACATAGCGCATCCACGGCGCCGGAGTCGTCGCCTTCCTGCGCGCATACCAACGACACGGGAAGTACAGGACGGCAATGACGGCCACGAACACTCCGTACAGCAGCCAGAGACTCCATCGATAGCCGGCCGGCGGCTCCGGATTCATCATCGGGAAATTGGTGAACAACCACGGATCCACTCGTCCCTCGCGCGCGAGGGAAACGATCACGGCCGCGAGGTGAATCGTCGGAATGTGGATCAGGTAGTAGAACATCGGTACCCGACCAAAGGTCGCGAGCACCTCACCGACTCGTCCCCGTGCTCGCTCCGCAATTGGAAGAAGAAGGAGCGTTGGGCCGAGCGTCATCAGCAGAAACTGGAACGACGCCGGATACTTGGTGGTGTTGATGAACCGGAAGAGCGCCGGCATGGGAGTCGGCGCGCTCGTGTGCCAGTGACGCGGGTCGCCGTAGACGTCGATCGCCCGGAGCGCGATGAAGAGGGCGATCGCCGACACGCCGAGCGAGACACAGATCCTGTCCCGGCGCCTCGGCTCCAGCGTCATCACCGCGCCGAATGCATAGCCAGCCGCCATCACGCCGATCCACGGCACGATCGAATAGAGCACCATCAGCGTCGGGCCGTCGTGGCCGAGCTGAATGGGTCCACCGAAGTAGAGTATCTGCCAGAGCCACCCGAGCGAGCCTTGCGCGGCCTGTTGGCCCGGTGGCGAGAGCAGGTCGAGCACGTTGTGCAGCGCGATGACCGCGACGCCGATCGCCCCGACGGCGACCGTCGGCAGCCAGATGAGCGCGGCGAGCAGCACCATGCACCACCCCAACATCCAGATGACGCCGGCCAGCAGATAGTGGCCGAAGTCGAAGTTGAAGGTCCACGCGACGCGAATGACGGTCAGCTCGAGCGCCACGAGTATCAGTCCGCGAGTGACGAGGTATCGCGACAGGGCTCGACGATCGCCGAGGCGCCGGCCGAGCAGGTAGGCGGACGTTCCCGCGAAGAAGGCGAACGCCGGGGCGACGAAGTTGGTGATCCAGCGTGTGAAGAAGACGGC
>DASXHF010000336.1:0-4882 GCA_036488775.1 Gemmatimonadaceae bacterium
CATTGACCTCGGCAATGCCGGTCATCCACGCCGGTCACCACAGGGGGAGGGCAGGATGAGAGTTCGCGCAGTGATTGTGGGCGCGTTGCTCACGACAGGCAGTCTGCTTCGCGGTGCCGCGCTCGGCGCGCAGGAGCCCGCGGGCACCGGCATCGTCGCCGGACGCGTCGCCGACGCGCGCTCCGGCGAGCCGCTCGCCGCCGTCACGATCTCCGTGCAGGGCACCGCGCTCGGCGCGCTGACGGGACGCGACGGCGCCTACCGCATCAGCCGAGTGCCGGCCGGGACGCGCACCATCGTCGTGCGGCGTATCGGCTATACGGCGGCGACGCGCATCGTCAGCGTGCCGGAGGGCGGCGTCACCACGGCCGACTTCGCGCTGCAGACGTCCGCCGTCAACCTGCAGGAGGTCGTCGTCACCGGCACCGCCGGCAACCAGACGCGCGCCGCGCAGGGCGCCGTCGTCGCCACGCTCGACGCCGCCGACGTGGTGGCCAAGGCGCCCGTGTCCAGCGTGACCGAACTGCTCGAGGGACGTGTCGCCGGCGTCACCGTGCGCACCTCGTCGGGGACCACCGGCAGCGCGCCGCGCATCAACATCCGCGGCGCCACGTCGATCTCGCTGTCCAACGCGCCGCTCGTGTTCATCGACGGGGTGCGCGCCTACGGTGGATCGCGCAACGACGTCGGCACCTATCACAACCTCGAGGTGGTTGGCGGCCAGTCGGTCACTGCGCTCAACGACCTGAACCCCGACGACATCGAGAGCATCGAGATCGTGAAGGGACCGGCGGCGTCCACGCTGTACGGCGCCGACGCGTCGGCGGGCGTGATTCAGGTCATCACGAAGCGAGGACGGCTTGGTGCACGGCGGTTCACGCAGAGTCTCACGACCGAGTGGAACCAGATCCAGCCGAACTTCACCCCAGTGCCGATCTACGGGACGTGCAGTGCCGCCAACGTCGCGCCCGGAGGCCCCGCGCTCTGCCAGGGGCAGACGGCGGGCGCCGTCATCTCGGACAACCCACTCGTCCGGAACGACGTCTTCCACAACGGTCACCTCGGCTCACTCGAGTACAACGCGCAGGGAGGTGGAGACAGCTACGGCTACTTCGTCTCGGGAAGCATCAACAACGAGATCGGCACGTCGCCGAGCAACAGCTATCTCCGGCATACCGGCCGTACGAACTTCAACTGGACGGTGAATCCGACGCTGAGCGCCGAAGCCACTCTGGGGTTGAGCCGCAACTATTACCGTCTGCCGGAGGGTGACGACGCCAACTACGGCTACCTCACCCAGCAGTATGCGCTGAACAACATCTTCGGCGTGACGGTGGCGCCGGATGGAACGAGAAGCGGCGGGTTGAGCACGCCGGTCGCCGGTCTGACCGCCGTCCAGAACGAGCTCACCACCGTTCGCGCCACCCCCACGGCACAGGTGCGGTACACACCGCTCCCATGGTTCACGAACCGGCTGACGCTCGGCGCCGATCTGTCATCGACACACGGCACGACGTTCTTCCCGCCCAACAATCAAGGCTGGTACGCCGGCGATCAGGCGAACGGGTACGTAGAAGACGTCCAGAACCCGATCAACATCTATACGGTCGACTACCTGGGCAACATCCACTCCGAGTTGGGACGCGCCGGGCAGATCGCGTCGGACTTCTCGTTCGGCAGCCAGTACATCAACACCGTCACCAACTACCTCGCGGGCGTCGGCATCGGCATCGCGACGGCGTCGTCCAACCTCGTGTCCTCGGCGGCGACGACGGAATCGCACCAGAACTACGCGCAGTCCAAGTCGCTCGGCCTGCTGGCGCAGGAGCAGCTGGCGTTCAGCCAGAAGCTCTTCCTCCAAGTGGGCGCGCGTGTCGACCGCAACTCCGCATTCGGCTCGGCGTACGGCAATCTCTTCCTGCCGAAGGTGAGCGCGTCGTACGTCATCTCACAGGAGCCGTTCTGGAGCCGGTTCGCGTCGGCGGTCTCGACGCTGCGCCTGCGCGCGGCGTACGGCAGCACCGGCCGCTCGCCCGACCCGGGCGCCTCGCTCCGCACCTACGCGCCGTTCAGCTACATCACGGCCAGCGGTGTAGTTGGACCGGGCGTCGTCCAGGCGAGTCCGGGCAATCCTGATCTCAAGCCCGAGCGGGGCAATGAGTTCGAGACAGGGTTCGACGCCGGATTCTTCCACGAGCGTGCTGGCCTCGAGCTCACCTACTTCGACAAAAAGACGTCGGATCTGCTGCTCCAGAATCCGCTCGCGCCGTCGCTCGCGTACACCATCAACCCGTTCATCAATGCGGGGAAGGTGGACAACCGAGGCTTCGAGTTCACCGTACGCGCCACGCCGGTCGACCAGCACAACTTCTCGTGGGACGCCGCCTTCAACGGCGCCACGCTCAAGAATCGCCTGGTCAGCCTTGGCTCGGTCGCGATCCCCAATCAGAGCGAGATCAGCCCCGATCTCACGCTGCGGTACGTCATCGGGGACCCGCTCTCCGCATGGTACTCGAGCCGGATCACCGGCATCGACGTCCCCAACGGATTCGCCACGGTGACGCCGACGCCCGTGTACGTCGCGCCGCAGATTCCGACCTTCACGTGGAATCTGAGCAACACGGTCACGCTCTTCCGCAACGTGCGGCTCTTCGGCCTGCTCAACGCGCAACACGGAGCGAAGACGTTGAACGTGACGCCCCTCTATCTCGACCTGACTGGGACGAGCGCGGGACTCAACTTGCCGGCAAACCAGGGTGGGTACTCGCCGGAAGAACGGATCGCGCACTCCGGCCCGTTCAAGACCCCATCCGGCGCGGCGGTCCCACTTGTTCTCGATCGGTACCTCCAGTCCACGGACTTCGTACGACTGCAGGAGCTCTCGATCCAGCTCGGTCTGCCCGATGCCGTGGCGCGGCAGCTTCGAGTCGCCAGCGGAACGCTGACGCTCGGTGGTCGCAACCTGCATCTCTGGAAGAGCAGCGAATGGACCGGCGATGACCCGGAGGTGCAGTCCAACACGGTGATCGGCGGCTCCCGCCAATTCACGTCGACCGAGGAGTTCACGGTGCCGCCGTCGCGCCGCTGGCTCGTCCGTCTCAATCTCCAGTTCTGAGGGCACAGCCATGACACGAATTCTTCGATCGGCTGGCGTGCTGACCCTCGCCGCCACTGCGGCGCTCGGCGCGACCGCGTGCAAGATGGACGTCGCCAATCCGTCGGTGATCGATGCGTCGACGTTCAACCCGACCGCCGATGGGCAGACGCTCGCGCTGTCGGCACAGACGAACATGTTCATTGCGTACCAGAGCGTGGCGCTGTACGGAGGGCTCATCTCGGACGAGGTGTGGTCGGGCGCGGCGCGGCTCCAAACGAATCGGCTGGCGGCGCGGACATTTGCGTCGACGGACGACATCAACACCGACTTCTTCGCGCCGCTCAGCCTCGCGATCGCGTCCAACGAGAACGCCATTACTGCGCTGCAAACGGGGGCCGGCGCCGCGACGGATCTGAATCTGGCGCGCGCGTCGATGAACCTGGGCTTCGCGCTCGATCTCATGGCCGAGACGATGTGTGCCGGTGTGATCCAGGGCGGCCCATCGCTCACCGATGCACAGCTGCTCGACTCGGCGATCACGCGGTTCGGCAACGCCATCACGGTCGCCGCGGCGGCGGGCGCATCAGGAACGAGCATCCTCAATCAATCCCGCGTCGGGCTCGCGCGGGCGTACCTGCAGCGTGGCAACTACACGCTGGCGCAGCAGACGGCGGCGCTGGTGCCCGCTGGGTTCCAGGCGAATCTCGTGACGAGCGCGAACGCGGCTACGCAACAGACGCCCTCCGGCGGGATCTACCTGGGTAATACGTTCTACGGCAACACCGTCAGCAATCAGATCACCACGCCGCAACTCTACCGGATCCAGGATTCGCGGCTCACGATGGACAGCGTGACGCGGCTGGGCACCAAGACGCTCAACGGGTTGAAGGTCGTGGACCAGACGAAGTACCCGGGCTATGCGAGCCCGATCCGTCTCGCGTCGTCACTCGAGGCGCAGTACATCTCGGCCGAGGCACAGCTCCACGGCAGTGGCAACACGGCGGCGGCGCTCACGCTGATCGCCAGCCGTCGCAGCGCGGGGGGTCAGGGACTGTACGCCGGCGGCGTCGATACTCTGTCCGTCGTCACTGAGCTACTCAACCAGCGGGCGCGCGACTTCTGGCTCGAGGGGAAGAAGCTGGGCGACCTCCGGCGCAATCCGTCCGTATCGCTTGCATCCGTGCTGACCGATCCAGTGGGTGCTCCGTACTACGTTCCTGCGCGCATCGCGACCTTCGGCAGCGCCTTCTGCGCGCCCATCCCGCCGCAGGAGACGAACGCCAACCCCAACTTCACCAACCCATGACGATCGGGTTCCGGGCCTACATGGTGACGGCGACGGTCGTGATTGGCGCGCTGTCGCTGTCCGCCTTCGCCAAGGCCAGCCAGAAGACGCGCTTCGGCGAGATCGACGTCGAGCGCATCAACATCGTCGAGCCGAATGGCACGCTACGGATGGTGCTGTCGGGCCGAGAGCGGTCGCAGGGCCCGATGTTCAAGGGCAAGCCGTTCGGTTATCCCGGCGGCACGCGCGCAGGGATCATCTTCTTCAACGACGAAGGCACCGAGGACGGCGGGCTGACCTGGAGTGGCAAGACGGACAAGGACGGCAAGTACTCCGCGGTTGGCCACCTCTCGTTCGACCAGTACAACCAGGACCAGATCGTGACGCTGCAGTACGCCGAGGAGAACGGCGTGCGTCAGCAGGGTCTGCGGATCGAAGATCGCGCCAACGTGCCGATCGATCAGCTCGTCGACCAGATGGCGGCCGTACGGAAGATGGCA
>DASXHF010000337.1:0-4860 GCA_036488775.1 Gemmatimonadaceae bacterium
CATTGACCTCGGCAATGCCGGTCATCCACGCCGGTCACCACAGGGGGAGGGCAGGATGAGAGTTCGCGCAGTGATTGTGGGCGCGTTGCTCACGACAGGCAGTCTGCTTCGCGGTGCCGCGCTCGGCGCGCAGGAGCCCGCCGGCACCGGGGCCATCGCCGGACACGTGACCGATGCACGCTCCGGCGAGCCGCTCGTCGCCGTCACCATCGCCGTGCAGGGTACCGCGCTCGGCGCGCTGACGGGACGCGACGGCGCCTACCGGATCGCCCGCGTGCCGGCCGGCACGCGCACCATCGTCGCGCGACGCATCGGCTACAGCGCCGGCACGCGCATCGTCGCCGTCTCCGACGGCGGCACCGCGACTGCCGACTTCGCGCTGCAGACGTCGGCCGTCAATCTGCAGGAAGTCGTCGTCACCGGCACCGCCGGCAACCAGACGCGAGTCGCGCAAGGCGCCGTCGTCGCCACGCTCGACGCGGCCGACGTCGCCGCCAAGGCGCCCGTGTCGACCGTCACCGACGTGCTTCAGGGACGAGTGGCCGGCGTCGTCGTGCGCACCTCGTCGGGGACGACCGGCAGCGCACCGCGCATCAACATTCGCGGCGCCACGTCGATCTCGCTGTCCAATGCCCCGCTCATCTTCATCGACGGCGTGCGCGCCTACGGCGGATCACGCAACGACGTCGGAACGTATCACAACCTCGAAGTCCTGGGCGGCCAGTCGGTGACGGCGCTCAACGACGTCAATCCCGACGACATCGAGAGCATCGAGATCGTGAAGGGACCGGCGGCGTCGACGCTCTACGGTGCCGATGCATCCGCCGGCGTGATTCAGATCATCACCAAGCGCGGACGGCTCGGCGCGCGCCGGTTCAGCCAGAACCTCACGACGGAATGGAACGAGATCCAGCCGAACTTCACGCCGCTGCCGATCTATGCGAAATGCAGCGCGGCCCAGGTCCTGGCTGGCGGGCCGGCGCTCTGCCAGGGTCTGACGGCGGGCTCAGTGATCTCCGACAATCCGCTTCAGCGCGAGGACGTTTTCCACAACGGACATCTGGGCGCCGTGGAGTACAACGCGCAGGGCGGCGGAGACAGCTACGGCTACTTCGTTTCGGCCAGCATGAACAACGAGATCGGTACGTCGCCCAGCAACAGCAACCTCCGGCACACCGGGCGCACGAACTTCAACTGGACGGCGAGTCCGGTGCTGAGCGCGGAGGCCACGGTCGGGTTGAGCCGCAACGACTACCGGCTGCCGGAGGGGGACGATGCCAACTACGGCTATCTCACCCAGCAGTACGCTCTGCCGAACATCTTCGGTGTAACGGTGGCACCGGATGGAACGAGGAGCGGAGGGCTCAGCACGCCGGTCGCCGGCCTGGCGGCAGTCCTGAACGAGCTCACCACCGTCCGCTTCACACCGTCGGCGCAGGTCCGCTACACCCCGGTGCCGTGGTTCACGAACCGCCTCACGCTCGGCGCCGATCTCTCCTCCACCCACGGGGTCACCTTCTTCCCGCCGAACACCCAGAACTGGTATGCGGGTGATCAGGCGAACGGCTACGTCGAGGACGTACAGAATCCGATCAACATCTACACCGTCGACTATCTCGGCAACATCCATACGGATCTCCACCGCGGGCAGATCGCGTCGGACTTTTCATTCGGCAGCCAATACATCAACAGCACGACGAACTATCTCGCCGGCGTCGGAATCGGGATTGCAACGGCTTCGTCCAACCTCGTCTCCTCGGCCTCGACGACCGAATCGCACGAGACCTACGCGCAATCCAAGTCGCTCGGACTCCTCGCGCAGGAGCAGCTCGCGTTCAGCCAGAAGCTGTACCTCCAGGCGGGCGCACGCGTGGACCGCAACTCGGCATTCGGCTCGGCATACGGCAACCTCTTCCTGCCCAAGGTGAGCGCGTCGTACGTCATCTCGCAGGAGCCGTTCTGGACGCGGTTCGCGTCGGCCGTCTCCACGCTTCGCCTGCGCGCAGCGTACGGTAGCACCGGACGCTCGCCCGATCCGGGCGCGTCGCTCCGCACGTACGCCCCCTTTGCCTACATCACGCCGAGCGGCGCGGTTGGACCGGGCGTCGTCCAGGCGAGCCCGGGCAACCCGAACCTCAAGCCCGAGCGCGGGACCGAGTTCGAGACCGGGTTCGACGCCGGCTTCTTCCATGAGCGCGCCGGTGTGGAGCTCACCTTCTTCGACAAGCGCACGTCGGATCTACTCCTCCAGGATCCGCTCGCACCATCGCTTGCCTACACCACCAACCCGTTCATCAACGCGGGCACGGTGGACAACCGCGGCTTCGAGTTCACGGTGCGCGGCACGCCGGTCGATCAACGCAACGTGTCGTGGGATGCAGTGTTCACGGGGAGCACGCTGAAGAACAGGCTGGTCAGCCTCGGGCCGGTCGCCATTCCGAATCAGAGCGAGATCAGCCCCGATCTCACGCTGCGCTATACCATCGGGGACCCGCTCTCCGCCTGGTACTCGAGCCGGATCACGAACATCGACGCAGCGAACGGGTTTGCCACGGTCACGGCCACCCCCGTCTACGTCGCGCCGCAGTTCCCAACGTTCACGGCGAACCTGAGCAACACGCTCACACTTTTCCGAAACGTGAGGCTGTACGCGCTACTGACGTCGCAGCGTGGAGCGAAGACGTTGAACGTCACGCCGCTGTACCAAGATCTGACCGGCACCAGCGGTGAGGTCAATCTCCCCGCGGGACAAGGCGGATACTCCCCGGAAGAGCGGATCGCACACTCCGGCCCGTTCAAGACACCGTCGGGAGCATCGGTGCCGCTCGTGCTCGACCGCTACCTCCAGTCAACCGACTTCGTCCGGCTCCAGGAAGTCTCGGCGCAGCTGACGCTGCCCGACGCCGTCATCCGGCAACTGCGTGCGGCGGGAGGCACGCTGACGATCGGCGGTCGCAATCTGCATGTCTGGAAGAGCAGCGAGTGGACCGGTCCCGATCCCGAGCTGCAGTCCAACACGGTGATCGCCGGCACACGCCAATTCGGCTCGGTCGAAGAGTTCACGGTGCCGCCGTCGCGCCGCTGGCTCGTCCGCCTCAACCTTCAGTTCTGAGGGCACAGCGCCATGACAAGATTTCTTCGCTCGGCCTGCGCGCTGGCCCTCGGTGCCGCGACGGCGCTCAGTGCCACCGCATGCAAGATGGACGTCGCCAATCCGTCGGTGATCGACGCGGCGACGTTCAACCCCAACGCCGACGGGCAGACGCTCGCGCTCTCGGCCCAAACGAACCTCTTCATCGCCTACCAGAGCGTGGCGCTGTACGGAGGGCTCATCTCGGATGAGCTCTGGAGCGGCGCCGCACGGCTGCAGACCAATCGTCTCGGAGCGCGAGTCTTTGCGTCGACGGACGACATCAATACGGACTTCTTCGCACCGCTGAGCCTAGCGGTTGCGTCGAACGAGAACGCGATCAGCGCGCTGAAAGGTGGCGCCGGCGCAGCGACCGATCTGAACCTCGCACGCGCCTCCATGAACCTCGGCTTCGGGCTCGAGCTGATGGCCGAGACGATGTGCGCCGGCGTCATCCAGGGCGGGCCATCGCTCACCGACGCGCAGCTACTCGATTCCGCCATCACCCGGTTCAGCGACGCGATCACGGTGGCGACGGCTGCGGGCACGGCGGGAACCACCATCCTCAACCAATCGCGAGTCGGCCTGGCGAGGGCGTATCTGCAGCGAGGCAACTACACGCTCGCACAACAGACCGCCGCGCAGGTGCCGTCGGCGTTCCAGGCGAACATCGTCACCAGCGCGAACGCGAGCACGCAGGCGACGCTAGGCAACCAGATCTACGGCAGCACGGCCGGTAACCAGCTCATCGCACCCAAGCTGTACCGCATCCAGGATCCCCGGTTGCCGATCGACAGCATCTCACGCTCGGGTACGACGCTCAACGGTCTGCCACTCGTGCTGCAGGCCAAGTACACGGGCTACGCGACCCCGATCCGTCTCGCGTCCGGACTCGAGGCGCAATACATCTCGGCCGAGGCGACGCTGCACGGGAGCAACAACACCGCGCCGGCGATCACGCTGATCAACAGTCGGCGTAGCGCGAACGGTCAGACGCCGTATGCCGGCGGTGTGGACAGCTTGTCGGTCGTCAGCGAGCTGCTCAACCAGCGGGCCCGGGACTTCTGGATCGAAGGCAAGAAGCTGGGCGATCTCCGTCGCAACCCGTCGGTGCCGCTGACCTCCGTGCTGACCGATCCAGTCGGGGCGCCGTTCTATTCACCTGGCAAGGCGCCGACGTTCGGCAGCAGCTTCTGCGCACCAATCCCGCCGCAAGAGACTGGTGCCAACCCCAACTTCCCCGCGCCGTGAAGATCGGATTCCGGACGTACATGGTGACGGCGGCAGCGCTCATCGGCGCGCTGTCGCTGTCGGCGTTCGCCAAGGCGAACCAGAAGACGCGCTTCAGTGAGATCGACGTCGAGCGCATCAACATCGTCGAGCCGAATGGCACGCTACGGATGGTGCTGTCGGGCCGAGAGCGGTCGCAGGGCCCGATGTTCAAGGGCAAGCCGTTCGGTTATCCCGGCGGCACGCGCGCGGGGATCATCTTCTTCAACGACGAGGGGACCGAGGACGGGGGACTGACCTGGAGCGGCAAGACGGAGAAGGACGGCAAGTACTCCGCGGTCGGGCATCTGTCATTCGATCAGTACAACCAGGACCAGATCGTGACGCTGCAGTACGCCGAGGAGAACGGCGTGCGTCAGCAGGGTCTGCGGATCGAAGATCGCGCCAACGTGCCGATCGATCAGCTCGTCGACCAGATGGCGGCCGTACGGAAGATGGCA
>DASXHF010000345.1:0-1632 GCA_036488775.1 Gemmatimonadaceae bacterium
CCCGCGGGTGCGCAGCTCGGGGCTGGGCCTCGCGTTCTGCAAGCTGGTGGTGGAGGCCCACGGCGGTCGCATCTGGGTGAAGAGCGGCGGCGAGATGGTGGGCAGCGCATTCCATTTCTGGATGCCGGAACGCCCGCCCGCCGAATCCGCCCCGATCGAGCCCGGCACCTGATCATCGGGCGCCGCCCGCGTTCCACGCGGGCCGGCCGGTCAGGCCCCCGTTTCACGCGGGCCGCCCGCTACGCAGGGCGTCGGAGTATGTTTAGAGATGCCTTCGCCGACGGTCTACATCGAAACCTACGGCTGCCAGATGAACGTCAGCGATTCCGAGCTGATGCTCGGCAAGCTCGCGGCCGCCGGTTATGCGCCGGTCGAGCAGCCCGACGGCGCCGACGTCATCCTCGTCAACACCTGCGCGATTCGCGACCACGCCGAACAGCGCGTGATCGGGCGGTTGGGTGAGCTCAAGCGGCACATGAAGGCCGACAGCGTCATGGGCGTCACCGGCTGCATGGCACAGCGGCTCGGACCACAGCTCCTCGACAAGGCGAAGCACGTGTCGCTCGTCATCGGCCCGGATGGATATCGGGCGCTGCCGCAGCTCGTCGATGGGGCGCGACGCGGGGAGCGCGCGATCGCGACCAGCTTCGACCTCGAAGAGCACTACGAGGACTTCACGCCGCGGCGCTTCGACAAGGTGAAGGCGTGGATCCCCGTCCAGCGCGGCTGCGATTATCGCTGCACCTACTGCATCGTCCCCACCACGCGTGGCGCCGAGCGGAGCCGCCGCCTCGAGGACGTCGTGCGCGAGGTGCGCGCCGTCGTCGCCGAGGGCATGAGCGAGGTCGTGCTGCTCGGCCAGACGGTCAACTCGTATACCGACGGCAGCCACGACTTCGCCGATCTGCTGCGCAGCGTCGGCACCGTGCCGGGCGTCAAGCGTGTGCGTTTCACGAGCCCGCATCCCAACGACTTCTCGGATCGTGTCATCGCCGCGATGGCCGAGGTGCCGACCGTCTGCGAGCACGTGCACCTGCCGATGCAGAGCGGGTCGTCGCGCATGCTGAAGCGCATGCTGCGCCGGTACACGCGCGAAGGGTACTTCGAGTGCGTCGAGCGCATCCGGCGCGCCATCCCCGGCGTCGCGCTGACGACCGACATCATCGTCGGCTTTCCCGGCGAGACGGACGAGGAGTTCGAGGACACGCTCAGCGCCGTGCGCGAGATCGGCTTCGTCGACGCGTACACCTTCATCTTCTCGCCTCGCGACGGCACGCCGGCGACGCGCATGCCGGCCGAGCTCACCGTCCCCGCCGAGGTGGCGAGCGAGCGGCTTCAACGGCTCGTGGAAACCGTTCGCAGCATGGCCCGCGCGCGGAACCTCGGTCTGCTCGGGACACGGCACGAAGTGCTGGTCGAACGCGAGGCGAAGCGCGGCGAGGCGATGCTGATGACGCGCACCCGCGATTTCAAGACGGTGCTCGTCCCGGGCGACGCGTCGATGCTCGGCCGCTATCTCACCGTCGAGCTCACGGGAACTACCGGCTCGACCTTCACCGGCAGCGTGGTCCGCGAGCGTCAACCGCTTCCGATGGCCGGCTAGGCATCCTCCTTTTCGGTACCAGCGGGGGG
>DASXHF010000015.1:0-5621 GCA_036488775.1 Gemmatimonadaceae bacterium
TTCTGCGGATTCGATGCCTGGCCGTACGGGCCGGTCGCGGCGAGGTCGAGCGCCGCGCGGTCCTGGTGCAGCACGCCAAGGCGCGACGTGAGCGACGAGGGCCAACTGTTGCCGAAGGTGTGGTCCCAACCCAGGCCGAAGAAGGTGGGATTCTGCGGGAGGCGGACCGCACCGACCAGCGACCCGACGGAGTCGGCGGGATAGCTGTTGCCATTGAAGGTGTAGGTGCCGCTCGCGGAAGGCTGGCCGGTGAGCGTGATGGTGCTGCGGTTCGCCACCCGGCCGGCGCTCAGATAGAAGCCCCCGCCGAAGGGATGCACGTCGACCATGAAGGCGCGATTGTCGGCCTTCGCGAAGACGTTGTAGGGCTGGTTCTGGATCGACTGATTGATGCCGACGCTGCCGATGGTCTTGGCAGCGCGGACTACGATGTGGCTGCCGACGCCGATCGCCACGTCGCCGCCAAGGCCAAGCGTCGAGCCGACGCCGCCGACGGCGATGTGGGGGGTGGGAATCAGGCCGAAGAGCTGGGCATGCGCGACTGGAGCCGCGACGCCGATGAAGGCGAGCGCGGTGAACGCGCGCGCGAATTTCGTCGTCATGTGCATGGGTCGGGAGAGGAGGAAGGGGGCAACAAAAGCGCGATCTCCGCCCTGCGAAGCGCGGTGTCCGCTCTATGGTAGGACGCCCAGCCCCTTCCCCGGCAACTGCCGAGCCCGCTCACTCGCCCGGGTGATAGCTCCGCTCGGTATGGCCCTGCAGCTGTGAGGGGTAGAAATACACCTGTCGCAGGTTTCCTGTGCTATAGCGCACAGCCTGGTCGTTGAAATGCGGCGATCGCGGATCGCCGCTTTCGCCGCCCGCGGTGACGGCGCGCGCTCGAACGCTGTCGCCGAACTCGACGACGGCGACGAAGCTGTTGCCGCTGGTGCCGTAGTAACGCTTGGTCCCCTCGTATCGCCGCGCACCAAAGGAAGCGAGGGAGCCCCACTGCGCCGACGTGAAGGCGACGGGGATGCTCGGACCGGCGTCGGTGAACTTCTGGGCGATGTCGTCGTTGAGGCGCTGAAAGCGATTGATCTCTCCCCATGGCGTGCGCCAGCTCCCGAAATCCCGCTGCAGGCGGTCGGAGGCCGCGGCGAGCGCGTCGAGCTTCTGTTGGGCCGTCGTGCGTGAGGCCATGTAGTCGTACACCGACATATTGGCACGACGTGCGTCTCCGGCGACGCGGCCCCAGAGCTCCTCGCCCCAGAAGACAGCGAGCGAGGTCGGCACCGAGCTGACGGCCCAGCGATAATCCCAATTGCGCAGCATCGCGACTTGATCCGCGACGCGCGCGTGCAGCGGATCCGACGCCGGGGTCGCGTCATACGCGGCGACGAGGGTCGGCACCAGCTGGGCGAAGGCGGTGAGATACGGATCGTACGCCGCGCCGATCAGGGAGCCGAGTGTGAAGTCGCGTTTTCCGTCGAGCACGCGTACGGCGTGAATGCCACGCGGGTTCTCACCGGCGACGTCCATGTAGCGCGGATAGCTCTCGCGCTTCGGACTGTTCGGTCCGGCCGCGGAGTACGGCCAGTTGTTGGTGTTGTAGAGCCAGCCGTTCGATGGGTTGAGCAGGTGGGGCGCATCCTCGACACCATGCAGTCCCTTCCAGTCGGTCGCTGGATCGCTGCCGTCCACCGGCCGCGTGTAGTCGAAGCGATCGTCGCGCCTGGGGATGAACTGCGGATGGAAGTACGCGATGTTGCCGTCGGCGTCGGCGTAGACGGTGTTGTTGGACGAGTTCGCGTGCAGTTCCATCACCTCCCGATACGCCTTGTAGCTGCGCGCCTTGGTGCGAAGATACGACTGGCTCAGCGCCTCGATCGGCTTCTGCATGAGCGCGACGCTCACCCAGCGTCCGCCCGCTTCCCGCACGATCGGACCGTGATGGGTTCGATAGACGGTGAACGTACGGCTCGCCGTCGCGCCGTTTGCCGACCGATAGGGCACGGTGATCGTCGAGGTCACGACGGGTCGCTCCTCGGTGCCGTACCGGTACACGTACCGGCCGCCTTTGCGTGTCGTGGTCTCGAGGAACTCGTCGACGGCATCGACACCGCTCGAGGTGTGCATCCAGCCGAGGCGGTCGTTGAAGCCCTGGTAGACGAAGAACTGTCCCCACGTCACGGCGCCGTACGCGTCGAGTCCTTCATCGCTCGTGACCTGCACCTCGGAGCGAAAGAAGAACGAGGTGTGCGGGTTGATGAGCAGCAGCGCGTGATGTCCCGCCGTGTTCGACGGGGCGATCGCGATGCCGTTGGAGCCGGACGGCTCGCGGAACGTGGAGCCGTTGTCGGCCGGCGTGTTGGTCGGGCTCCGTCTCCCATAGAACGCCTCGAGATCGCGCAGCGAGATACGCTCGATGTCCCCACCGATGCTGCCCTCGCTGAACGAGAGCGCCATCCACGGCTCGAAGCGCTTGATGACGCGCGGGGTGACCTCTGGATGCCGCAGAAGATAGTAGTTCAGCCCATCGGCATACGCGTTCATGAGGGTCTTCAGCCACACGGGGCTCGCGTCGTACTTAGCGCGCAAGGTGTCCGGATCCATGAAGAGCTTCATCCGCAGATCGCGGTAGACCTCCGCCTCGCCTTCCGCCTCGGCCAGCCGGCCCATCGCGTTGATGTAGTTCGTCTCGACGCGATTGAAGTCGTCTTCGGCCTGTGCGTACATCAGGCCGAAGACCGCATCCGCGTCGGTCTTGCCGTGAATGTGTGCGATGCCCCAATCGTCACGGGTGATCGTGACGTTTCGCGCTTGCGCCTCCCAGCGTGCGGTCTCCCGGCCGGCGACGCGCGGCGTCGCGAACTGCGCGGTTTGAGGGGCGCAGGCAGCGAGAAGGCCGAATGCCGCGATGTGGATCGCAGGTCTCGTCGTCAACAGGCGCATCGTGATCCGGGAAATCGAGTGTGTACAGGCGGAAGAATGACGGAATCAAGGCGCGGTGCGACGGCGTCGCAATGCCGTCAGGAGCCGGCGCGATCCTTCGATCCGCCGCCGCTCGCCCCGTCCTGGAGCTGGCCGGTGGCGATGAAGGTCACCGTGTCCCATGCGTTGTGAATCCCGGCGAACAGCAGCACCAACGTGGCGGCCGCGATGACGAACAGCGCCGACGCCCAGCACTGGGGAAAGGCGGCGGCGGCACCGGCGAGGGCGAGGTAGGCCGCGAAGGGCAGTATCACGTGGAACAGCCAGTCCTCGAACACCGGCCGGTATCGCGTGAGGCGCGCTCGATGGGTGACGATCACGGCGTACAGCATGCCCGCGAGGCCGCACACGAGGAGCGCGTTGGCGACGGCGCCGGCGGAGCCCCACGGCGCGCTGAGGATCGCGGCCACGAGGAGCACGGCGCAGAAGTGGACGACCGTCGGCGTGCCGAAGGCGTCGATCTCCAGGCTGTCGCGCCGCGCCCGGGATTCGGTGATCAACGTCATCACGACGAACTGCAGTCCCGTGAGGGCGGCTCCCGACGAGCCCACGATGACGTAGAAGTTGTCCCAGCTATTGAGCGCCGCCTTGAAGGTCTCCTCCACGTGGCACCTTGGTGAGGGTAGGGCGCATAACGTAGCGCACGAGAGCAGCCCGGGTCAGCGCCGGCCCTCGACCTCCCAGTGGAAGCGATGGAGGACGCGGTGAAACACCGGCGCGAGCAGGAGACCGGCGGCCACCAGGAAGACGAGACCGCTGTAGAGCGCAAAGAACGCGGCGAAGAGCTTCGATGCTTTATTGGGCAGCTCTCCCACCGGCCCCATTCCGCCGAGCAGCATGCACGCGTTGAGGAAGGAGTCGATCCAGCTGAAGTGCGCCAGTTCGTGATATCCGACCGTGCCGACGAACGCCGAGATCGCGATGAGTCCCGTGACGTACCCGCCGTGGCGAAGGAGCCGGACGTAGAAGGCGCCGATCGAGATCGGGGGCTGCGAGATGTTCTCGAAGAAGATGCTCTTGGTCATGCAGCGTTGCCGTCCTGGTGTTCGCGCGTGCTTGGGGGGGCCGAAGGCGGCGCGGCGAAAGCCGCTCGCATCGCGGCAGTATAATGCGGGCGCGCCGATCGCTCGGCGAGCCGTTCCCCCCTTCCCGCCGTTCTTGCGACTAGATTCGAAGTCTATGGCGTTCTCCTGCACCCGCAGCCATTCCACGATCCTGCTATCGGCGATCATCCTGACCGCGTGCGCGAGTGCGACGCGGTCGGCGGGGCCGGCACCGTCCGCGCCGCCGCCGGATGCACAGGGCGAAGCGGCCGCCATCGCGAGAGCGCGAGCGGACAGTCTCCGCTACCCGTATACGGCGGCCGACGTGCGGTTCATGTCGGCGATGATCAAGCACCACGCGCAGGCGATCGACATGTCGCGCCTCGCGCCGACGCACGACGCCGGCCCATCGGTGCGCCGATTGGCCGAGCGGATCATCAACGCGCAGCAGGACGAAATCGCGACGATGCAGCAATGGCTCGCCGACCGCCGGCAACCGGTGCCCGAGGCGAAGGCGGGCCCGATGAAGATGACGATGGGCGGAATGGAGCACGAGATGCTGATGCCGGGCATGCTCACCGACGCGCAGATGACGCAGCTGGATCAGGCGCGCGGCCCCGAGTTCGACCGTCTCTTTCTCACCTTCATGATCCAGCATCACCGCGGGGCGGTTTCGATGGTGAAGGAGCTGTTCTCCACCTACGGCGCCGGTCAGGACGAGGCCGTGTTCAAGTTTGCTTCCGACGTCAACGTCGATCAGTCCACCGAGATTGCGCGGATGGAGCGGATGCTCGCCGCGATCGCTCCCTGAGAGGAATCCCCCATGTCATTCGCGAAGTCGATGTTCGTGCTGGCGCTCGCGTCGGCCGGAGCATGCGCCACGGCGGCGACGTCGTCGTCCATCAACGGCTCATCCTCGTCGACGTACGACATGTCGACGACGGCGCCGAGCCCCGATCCGCGCGTCGGATTGCGGGCGGGAAGGTTCGACGCCGCCGAGGCGGTCTGGAACCTTCGCGTGCTGTCGCAAACCCGGCCGTCCCCGCGGTTCATGAACATCACGAACTCCGACCTGGCGTTCCTGGGGAACTACGCCATCCAGGGCAGCTACAACGGCTATCAGGTCTGGGACATCAGCAATCCGCGACAGCCGTCGCTCAAGACGGCGTATGTCTGCCCGGCGTCGCAAAGCGACGTGTCGGTGTACCGGAACCTGCTGTTCGTCTCCGGCGAAGGATACAGCGGCCGCGTGGACTGCGGCGCCCAGGGCGTGCCGGACACGGTGAGCAAGGATCGGCTGCGCGGACTCCGCATCTTCGACATCAGCGACATCGGGAGCCCGCGCTACATCGCAAACGTGCAGACCTGCCGCGGGTCGCACACGCACACGGTGCTCGTCGATCCCAAGGATCCCGAGAACGTCTACGTGTACATCTCCGGCTCGGCGGGCGTCCGGTCGCCGAACGAGCTGCCGGGCTGTGTCAACGCGCCGCCGGATCGCGATCCGAACTCCTCGCTGTTCCGCATCGAGGTGATCAAGGTGCCGCTCGCCCACCCCGAGCAGGCGGCAATCGTGAACTCGCCGCGGATCTTCAACGATCTCGC
>DASXHF010000161.1:0-8489 GCA_036488775.1 Gemmatimonadaceae bacterium
CGGACTGGGCGTAGACGCTCGGGCCGGGTCGGCCCGAGCACGTCCAAACACCGCCGCCACCAACGCCGCGCTCCCTCCCTGACTGAGATCGCGGGCAATGCGCAGCACTACGTCCGGCCAGCAACCGCCGCGTCGGGCGGCGTCGCGGTCACATCGTCAGCGCGGCGCGCTCTGCCCGTGTCCCCCTCCGTGCGAGCTGTCAGTCGGGGTTCGACGGAGATCGCGCTCGCGTTTCCTCGGTGATCACGTGAGGGAGGAATGGGGCGTTCGCGAAGAGTGAGGAAGGGAGCGCGGCGTTCGCGAAGCCGGCATCTGGGCGTGCTCGGGCCGACCCGGCCCGAGCGTCTACGCCCAGTCCGCCGATGCCACCAACGCCACGCGACCGACCGGGCGAAAGAGGCGCCGGCGAAACGAAGCCCACGCCCGACCAGGCAACGGAGCCCGGCCGGGCGCGTGCGTTCACTGGTCGCTGTCCGTGTCGTCGTCCATGACCAGGTCCGCCTTCACGTTCGGCATCTCGACCGCGCGCGGAACGATCGGTGGCTGATTGTTCGCCCGCAGGACCGCGTTGATCTTCGGCAATGATGCGTCCAACGCGACCTTCATCCGCCGGAGCTGCACGTCGAGCTGGCTCGAGAGATCCCGGAACACCGTCTCCGTCTGATCCGTCGGACGCGACTCGGCGCTGCCGGCCACACCGGCCAGGGCGGCGATCTTGTTGTTGAGGCGGATCGGATAGTTGAGCGGGTCCTGACCACTGCGGTTCTTCGTCTGATAGACCGAATCCTCGACGCTCGCGAGCTCGGTGCGCAGCGGGTCCGCAAGCGTGCGAAGCTCCTGCTGCGCGCTCCCGTTCAACTTCTTCTCGCGGTCGGCCAGCTCCGTACGCACGTAGCGAATCGTCTTCACCGCGTCGTTCGCCTGCGTCGTGCGATCGCGCACCTGCGTCAGGAACGCGAACTGCGCCGCGAGGTCGGTGGCCGTCGCCTTGGAGCGCGGATCCTTCTTGAGCGCGAACCGCTCCGTCCCGACCGGCGTGCCGTCGACCAGCATGCGCACCTGATAGATGCCCGGCGGTGCCATCGGCCCCTGCACTCCCGCCGCCCACATGATCATGCCGTCGAAGGCCGACGCGTCGGGATAGCGCATGTTCCACGCGAAGTTGTTGATACCCGCCTTGTTCGGAACGCGCGGCGGCGGCGCGGCGCGGAAGGGACGATCCTCCTCCTCGCCGCCACTCTGCGGACCGAACGTGCCCGGCGTATCCGTCGTGCGGCGCACCATGCGCTCCGCGCTGTCCACGGGAATCCCCGTCGCCCGCAGCGAGTCGATGCGCGACTGCATCCGTCTCCCGCGCGCGATGGAATCCGCCGCCGTCGACGAGTCCTGCCGGCTCGTGAACGAGCGGATCAACTTCCCATTCGCATCGAGGAACTCGAGCGTCACCTCTCGACTCGGCCGCTTGAGCCAGAAGCTCACCACCGGCCCGCCGGCTGGACTCGTCGCCACCGGGTGCACCGGCGGACCGGCGTTCGGATCGGCGGCGGCGCGACGGCCGCCGGCGAAGCTCACGCGATACGCGTCGCGCGGCTTGAACAGGTGCGCGTCCTGCGCCGTCACCGCCGGCGTGAGCTGACGGAGCGCCGAAATGTCGTCGATGATCCAGAAGCTGCGGCCGTGCGTGGCGGCGATCAGGTCACCGTCCCGCACCGCGAGGTCGTGCACCGGAACGGGGGGGAGATTGTTCTGCAGACGCTGCCAGTTCGCGCCGTCGTCAGGCGAGAACCACACGCCGCGCTCCGTGCCGACGTACAGCAGCCCCTGCTTCTCGTCGTCTTCACGAATCGCGCGCGTGAATTCCGTCGGCGCGATGCCGGCATCGATCCGCTTCCAGGTGCGGCCGAAGTCGGTCGTCTTCCAGAGGTACGGCCGCATGTCGTCGAGCTGGTACCGATTGGCCGCGACGTACGCGGTGGCGGCGGAAAACCGGCCGGGCTCGATGATCGACACGCGCGTGTACTTCGCCATGTCGGGCGGCGTCACGTTCTGCCAGCTCTTGCCGTCGTCCCGCGACACGTGCACCAGCCCATCGTCGCTCCCCGCCCACAGCACTCCCTGCTGCCGTGGCGACTCGGCGAACGCGAAGATCGTCCCGTAATACTCCACCGACGTCTGATCCTTCGTCAGCGGGCCGCCGGACGGGCCGAGCGTCTTCGGGTCGTTGCGCGTGAGATCGGGCGAGATCACCTGCCAGCTCTGTCCGTCGTTGGTCGTGCGATGCACGTAGTTCGACGTCGCGTACAGGACGTTGGAGCTGAACGGCGACATGACGATCGGGTACGTCCACTGGAAGCGGTACTTGAGATCACCCGCCGAGTGGCCCATCGGGTTGTCGGGCCAGGGATTGATGTTGCGCGTGAGACCGGTGCGCATGTCCTTGCGTGTCAGCAACGCACCGTAGCTGCCCGCGTACACGACGTCCGGGTCGTCGGCACGCGCCGCGATGTAGCCCGACTCGCCGCCGCCCGCCTCCTGCCAATCGCTGATGTCGATCCCGCCCGCCTTGCGACTCGGTCCGCACAGCGTGCTGTTGTCCTGCTGCGCGCCGCAGACGTGATATGGGAAATGGTTCGTCGTGATGACGTGATAGAACTGCGCCGTCGCGTAATCCTCGTCGGACCAGGTGCGGCCGCCGTCGTGCGAGACCGTCGCGCCGCCGTCGTCGCCCTCGATCATGCGCCGGTTGTCGTTCGGCGCGATCCAGAAATCGTGCGAGTCGCCGTGTCCAAGTCCGCGCACGGGGCGGAACGTCTTTCCGCCGTCGGTCGACTTCTGGAAGTTGACGTTGTTCACGTACACGACGTTCGTGTCCTTCGTGTCCGCGTGGATCTTGGTGTAGTACCACGCGCGCTGCCGCAGCGAGCGATCGGCGTTCGTGCGCGTCCACGTGGCGCCGGCGTCATCCGAGCGGAACACGCCGCCGGAGTCGGCCTCGATGATCGCGAAGACGCGGTTCGGCTTGGCTGCCGAGACGTCGAGGCCGATGTTGCCCATCATTCCCTGCGGGAGCCCGGGATTGTGGCTGATGTCCTGCCACGTGTCCCCGCCGTCGGTGCTCTTGAAGATGCCGCTGCCGTTGCCGCCGGACACGAGCTCCCATGGCGTGCGCCCCGCCTGCCAGAAGGCGGCGTACAGCACGCGCGGATTCGACGGGTCCATCACGAGATCGCTCGCGCCCGTGGAATCGTTGCGGAAGAAGATCTTCGTCCAGCTCTTCCCGCCGTCCGTACTGCGAAAGATCCCGCGCTCGGCGGTCGGCGCCCAGACGTTGCCCTCCGCCGCGACGTAGACGAGATCGGGATTGGTCGGATGCACGCGCACGCGCGCGATCTGTCTGGTGTTCTGTAGGCCGAGGGACTGCCATGTCTTGCCGGCGTCGGTGGACTTCCAGACACCGTCGCCATGCGACACGTTGCCGCGCATCGGGTATTCGCCCCCACCGACGTACACGATGTCGGGGTTGGAGGGCGCGACGGCGACCGCGCCGATCGTACCGCCGAAGTACTTGTCCGTCACCGGGGCCCACGACTGTCCACCGTCGGTGGACTTGAACACGCCCCCGCCGGTCGTCCCCATGTAGTACTCGTTCGGCCGGGCCGCCGAACCGGTCACGGCGACGGAGCGGCCGCCGCGATAGGGACCGAGCTCGCGCCACCGGAGCGACCCGACGGCCAGGGTGTCGAGCACCGCGCGAAGCGGGCGCGGGTCGACCGGGATGCTGGGCCGCGTGTCATTCGCGCTGGCCGGAGTGATGGGACGCTGCGCGTACAGCGACGCGCCGGGGGCGATCGAAGCGCTCAGAAGCAACGCGCCGCGCACGAATGAACGAATCAAGGTCGGTCCTCCACGAAGGCTGGAATTGGTCAGCCTGCCGAAGTAGCCGCCTGAGCGCTCGCGTCGCAAGTGGTGGGCGGGTGCCAGCCGCCCGAAAGACGGACAGGCTCCCGAAACGTTCGGGAGCCTGTCGTTTGCCTGGGTGGCTCGTTCGCTATGGCGCCGTCGACGTCGAGGCCGGAGTAGCCGCGTCAGACACGCATTCCTGACTACCGTCGTCGCGCGTGGCGATGTGATAACCCGACCGGCAGAACAGCGTCCCGTCAGCGGAGCGTCCCACGGGACTCATCTGTCGCGGCGCCGTCGAGGAATCGCCGCACGAGGCGAGCGAGACCGCGGCAGCCGCGGCGAGGAGAAGTCGAACTCGCATAGGCACCTATTCGTCTGGTCGAGGTTCCGCGCCATCGCAGCCGGCGTCAGCTGCGTGCGCGGCCGTGTGAGGTGCCAGACCTGTGCCAGTGCCATCAGGTCACCGGCCACAGCTGCGCCGCGGCGTGACGCAGCGCACACGGGCGCCGCGAGGTCAGGCGCTGCCGAGGGTCTCCAGCTGCTCGACGATCAGCCGCATCTCGCGCGGCAGCTGGGCGCCCGCGGCCACGTCGCGGGCGTGGGTGAGGCAGACACGGGCCGTCGCCGGATCGTTGCGCTGCACGGCGAGCCGGGCGAGCTGAATCAGACAGCGCACCCGCTGCACGGCGATGTCGGCGATGGTGAATTGGCCGTACGCGGTGGTGATGCGCTCCTCCGCGTCGTTCACACAATGCAGCTCGCTGAGCACCATGCCAAGGTTGAGCAGCGCCGCGGCGTACATCTCGAGATCGCCGGAGACCCTGGCGCTCTGCACCGCACCTTCGAGCGTCTCCCGTGCGGGCGCGAGATCGCCGCGCTCCATCTGCAGCCGGCCGATGTTGAGCAGCGAGACCGCCTCGCCGCGCAGGTCGCGCGCCTTGGCGTACTCCACCCTCGATTCGGCGAACAGCCGCTCGGCCTCGTCGAAGGCGCGCTCTTCGCCGGCGATGCCGCCGAGGTTCTGGAGCGCCTTCGCCCGGGTGGACGACGTCTGCGCGAGCTCGAGCGTGCGCTCGAACAGGGGACGCGCCGCGGTGTAGTCGCCGCGCGTCATCCAGATGGCGCCCTCGATGTTCAGCGCGTCGGCCTCGTGGTTCGGGAGGCCGTATTGTCGAGCGAGCGCGGCGCCGGCGCGGGCCGAGTCGAGCGCCTCGACCCAGTGCGAGTGCAGGCGATGCTGATTCGCGAGACGCCACCACGCCTCGGCGGCGACCGCAGGATCCTCGAGCCAGCGCCGCGTCACCTCCTCGAAGCAGGCGCGCGCGCGCTCCGACACACCGCCGCGCTCATAGCGGATCCCTTCGGACAGCAGCTCGGCGACGTCGTCGGGAGGACGTTGGGAGGAAGAGAGGGGCACACTGATGGGACTGCGGTCGACTGACGGGACTGCGGTCAACTGATTGTACTGCGGTCGACGGTGGCAGCGACAGTCCCACTCGAGGTCGACGGCTCGCCGCCGATATGCTAATTAGCTTCCCAGCCGATCGTTAGCCGAATCTCGCAATGGTATCTTCGGTCAGTCGACCGCAGTCCCATCAGTTGACCGCAGTTCTTCAATGATTGCCTACGAGCTGGCCCGGTGCGCGGTGTGCGGGCGCGCCGACGCGCGGGAGATCGCGTCCGCCGACGACGTCGTGCGGGAGGTCGAGGCGCTGTGGGCCTTTCACTCGCGGCGTCTTCGTCCGGAGACGCCGCCGCCGCACCTCATGGACCGCGTTGCGTTCTCCCAGCACGCGCCATTGCGCCTCGTGCGATGCACGGTCTGCGGGCTCGTGTATCGCAACCCCGTCGAGCGCGCCGAGGAGCTGAGGGAGACGTACGAGGACACGGAGCCGACGACGGAGGTCATGCGCTCGCTCCACGACGCCCAGCGCGCCGCGTATTCGCAGCAGGCGGCACGGTTGACTCGCGTGTTCGGGCGGCGCGGCACCGGGGTCGAGGTCGGCAGCTATGTCGGAGCCTTCCTCGCCGCGTCTCGCGACGCCGGTTGGCAGTTCGCCGGCCTCGACGTGAACCACTGCGCCAACCAGTTCACCCGATCGCTCGGCTTCCACGTCGACGACGGCCCGATCGAGTCGCTCGACGCCGATCGTCGCGTCGACGTGATCGCGATCTGGAACTGCCTCGATCAGCTCCCCGACCCCGCCGCCGCCATCCGCGCCGCGCGCTCCCACCTGGGCGATGGCGGGATGCTCGCGGTACGGGTGCCGAACGGCGCGTGCTATGCCGCTCTGCGCCCACTGCTCTCGACGCGCGCCGCGCCGATCGCACGCGAGTGGCTCGCGCAGAACAACCTGCTCGCCTTCCCATACCGCTTCGGCTTCACGCCGCGTGCGCTGACTCGGCTCGTTGAGCGGTTGGGATTTCGCGTCGAACACATCGTGGGCGACGTGCTCGTCCCGATCGCCGATCGATGGACGCGTCCATGGGCAGCAGCCGAGGAGCGGCTCGTGAAACGCATCGTGTGGATGGCGGCGCGGGTCGCGCGCGGCGATCGGCCAGTCGCGCCGTGGATCGAGGTATATGCTCGGGTGCACGGCTACTGAAGTACCCAGTACCTGGTACTTCAGTAGCCGTTGCCCTTAAGCGGAAGCATCGCTCAGCCCGTCCGCCTGGACTCTCCAGCCGCAACCTCCTTCAATCGCTCGACAGTCCACTTCGCCGCGCGATCGATCGCCGTCTGCGGCGGCCAGTGACCGCCCGCGTACCACTGCATCGTCTTCGGCTCCGTTGCCGCCTCGAACAGCCGCTCCGCCTGTTCGGGACGCGTCGTCGTGTCGTGTCGTCCGTTCACGAGCAGCAACGGCCGGCCGTCGAGGCGTTTCGCGGCGCGTAACGGATTGACCAGCCCGCGCACGAGCGATGCGTACGGCGTGCGGTCGGGAAGATCACCGGCCGCCGCAAGCGCGACGACGCGCAACCGCTCGTCGTCCGCCGCGGCCATCAGCGCGAGGAATCCACCGAGCGAGTAGCCGATCACGCCGATCCGGTCGGCGTCCGTCTCCCGCTGCTCCGACAGCCACGTCACCGCCGCGCGCGCCTCCGCGATCGCCGCCTTCCACGCGCCCACGAGCACGAGCGGGTTCTTGAGCGATTCGACGTTGCGGTTCCCATCGCGCTCGCCATGAAATGGGAGATCCACCGCGAGCGACGCGACACCCAACTCCTGCAGCGCGCGTCCCATCGAGTGCGCCATTCGCTCCTTGCTCGACGAGAAGCCGTGCAGCAGCAGAGCGGTCGGCGCGTTCGGCGTTGGTGGGGTGAGCCACGTTGCCGGCACCCGCTCCTCCTCGTGGGCGAGGTCGAGCGCGCGCTCGATGCCTTTCGCGCTCGACGTACTGCGGCGGACGGTGGCTGAGATACCTGAACGGCTCATGGCTCGTCCGAAGAGCAAGTTTTCCGCCCCCGTCTCCTCCCGTTGCGCTCCCTCCAGCGCTGGTCGGCCAACGCCGTGCCGTGCGCCACCCGTATAGGTTGGACGATGCTGAGACCGTCTCTCCGATGACACCGACGCGCTGGCTGCTCACGGCGCTCTCGTTCGCCGCCACGATCGGCGTCTCACTCTACATGATCGCCGGCTGGTCGCCGGCGGGGACGTCGCTGGCGCTGCCAGCGGAGGCGCATCTACTGGCGCTCCTGTGCGTGGTGACGGAGGTACTCGCCCGCGCGCTCAAGATTCGCTGGAGCGCCCGCGCCGCCGGCATCCGCATCTCGCTCGGCACGTCCATCCGCACCTGCCTTGGCGGCGACTTCGGCGCCGCGATCACGCCGGCGCGCAGCGGCGCCGAGCCGGCGCGGTTCTTCATCCTGGCCGAGTCCGGGCTCGCATCGGCAAACGTCCTCGTCATCCTGTACGCTGAACTGTTCCTCGAAGTGCTGTCGCTCGCGGCCGTCGTGTTGGGTGTCGCGATCGTGTTCCGACACGCGGGCGCCGTCGTGATGACGCTCGTCGGCATCGTGGGGATGTATGCGGCCGTCGTGCTCGGCATCGGCGCGCTCGCGGTCCTTCTCGCGCGACGCTCGACCGGTGGTCCGCCGCCGGCCTGGGCGCGCAGACTGCGCCTGCACCCCGGCCGATGGCGCACCGTGCAGCGCGCCCTACGCAAGCTGCGCGCGACGATCGACTCAGTGGAGCGCGTGAACCGCGGACCGGCAGTGTACGCCTTTCTCGCGTCCGTGGTGCACGTCGGCGTGCGACTCGCCGTGCTGCCGGCGCTCGTGCTCACGAGCGCCGCGGCCCCCCTCACCCCGCTCGCACTCTGGCCGCTCGGCTTCCTCTACGGCGCTGCCGTCGTGCCGGCACCGGGCGGCGGCGGTGCGGTCGAGGTGGCCTTCCGCGCCGCACTCGGCGGCGAGATCCCCGCCGCACTCTTCGCCGCCGCGCTCATCTGGTGGCGCTTCTACACCTTCTACGTCTACATCGTGCTCGGCGCCATCGCCGCGGGCGGCACCGTCATGCGCGCGGTCCGGCGGACGGAAGACTACGAGACCGAGATGGAATCGGGTAACACGGTGGCGGAAGCTGC
>DASXHF010000169.1:0-8451 GCA_036488775.1 Gemmatimonadaceae bacterium
TTGAAAGAGCATCGCGCGCACGATGCGCTGCAGCTCGGGATGGCCGGTGATCTCGATGTCGGTCTTCCAGCGCTGCGCCCACGCCGCGGCGCTGGCGGCGCGCACCGCCTCGTACCCGTGAGCGCGAGCGACGCGCGCGACAGTTGCCGCACGAGAGGCGGGATCCGCTCCCTCGAGCGAGGTCGCATTGCCGACGAACTTCGTGAAGGTGTAGCGCCGGCCGGCCGCGGCGTCGAACGACAGCGACACAGCCGCGCTGTCGCCGACGACAGTCGTGTCGGCAACCGCGCCTGGCAGGCCGTGCGGCCACGCCACCGCCGCAAGCTGCGCGACCATGGTGGTGCGCCCGTCCGGTGTCCCGTCGAGGGACACCTCGCCACCGTCAGCCGTCAGCGCCGCGCGCCGCGAGCGAATGGTCACGTGCCCGGGATACCAGGTGTCCTTCGGTCCCCACGCCGGGTCGTATCGCTCGACCTGCGCCAACGGGAGCCGTCGCGGCGGCGGCCATGCCGTCAACGGAAATGCAATCCGTACTCGTCCCGCGAAGCGCGGCACCACGCGAACCCGCACCGCCGCGAGGTGCGGGTCGGCGCGCGAGATCAGCTGATCCACCTCGACCGACATGCGGCGGTCACCGTCGACCCAATCGTACGTCGTGTGCACGGTGCCGGCGTACATGTCCAGCGTCTGCACGTACTGCTGCAGCGCGGCCGGCGTCGCCGCCTGCGCGCTCAGCCACCGCGCGCCGTCGAACAGGTCGACGACGTTCCACGCCGGAATGGACGTGATCCGCGGAACGTCGCCCGGTGCTTCCTCATACAGGCCGGCCACGAGCACCGGCATGGCGCCGATGCCCGTTGCCGTGATGATCCCACCGAGATGACCGTTCCCGATGTAGGGACCCGGCCACCGGTCCGGCGTTCGTGCCGCGAGTACGAAGGTCGTATCGTGCACCTTCGTTTGCCCGCCCAGCACGCGCGCGCACCCGAGAATCAGCACGAGTGCGCGCGCGCTCCTGGTCATCAGCCGTCGCGTCAGAACGCGTACCTGACGCTCGCCTGCAGACGCCGCGGCAGCAGTGGCCGGGCGAGGAACACGTCGGTTGCCGCACCGGCGACGATACGTGGGTTGCCTTCCTCCAGTCCATGGGATTGGAACGCGTTCAGCAGGTTGAGATCGAGCGACGTCCCGCTCCCGGGAATCGTGTACTCTGCGCCGAAATTGAAGTAGCTGTAGCTCGGGAGCGTGATGCCGGCGGTGACGTCGACGAACCGCTTGGCCACGTAGTGCCAGTCGCCGATCAGTCGCACGTCGGCGACCCGGTACGCGGCGGACAGGTTTCCGATCGACGCCGGCACGCCATTGATCCGGCTGCCGATGTCTGCCCCTGCCCCCGATCCCAGCTCGGCACGCAGCCAGGTGCCGTTCGCGCGCAGCTCGAGGTCCGTGATCGGGCTGACCACCGCCTCCATCTCGACCCCGTAGGATTTGTTCTCCGGCGAGGTCACGATGATCCAGGTCGTCCGCCCGTCCGCGCCCACCACTGCGCCCTGGCTGACGATGTTCTTGAGCAGCGTGTAGAAGCCGTTCAACGTGAGACCGAGCGAGCCGGAGGCGTATTTCACTCCCCCCTCGACGGATTGCACGTGACGCGAATCGAACAGCGCCACCTGCGCTTCTGCGGTCGCGTTCAGGTATTCGTCCAGCGCCGGCATCTTGTAGCCGCGCGCGGCCGACGCGTAGATCGCCAGGTTGGGCGTGAGGGAGTAATTCAGGCCGAGCGACGCGGCCCAGTCGTGCAGGCTGCGATCGAAGTGCCGGAAGCTCCCGTTTCCCCACGTCTCGTTGTCATACTGCGTGTTGGCATTGCCGTCGAGATCGACGTTGCTCGTGTTCTCGGCGCTCTGCACGAAGTTGTTCCACTCCAGCCGACCGCCCAGCGAGGCGTGCAGCCGCGACGTGATGGCGAAGTCGCCGCCGAGCACGCCCGAGACGATCGTCGACTGGCCCGAGCCGTTCACGTAGTTGGAGATGTAATGGCGGAACCCGTTCTTGGTGACGTTGATCGGCGTGCCGCCGGGCGGCGTCACGACGAGGTCGAGGAAGTTCGGATTGTCCTGGACGTCGGTGAGGACGTCCGTGAAATACCACTTGTTGGTCTGCGTATAGTTGGCGAAGTAGAGGCCTGCCGAGATCACGTCCTCGCCGAAGTTCTTGCGGAGCTGCAGTTGGTTCTGGAAGGCGCTCAGCGGCTTGTCGACGTGCCACTCGCCGCCGGGGGCGACGAGGTTGTTGGGCGTCGAGTACGGAAGGTGGTTGCCGCTGGCGTCGAGAAGGTTCGTGTAGACGTACTGATACGTCGTGCCGACGGGATACCCGAGCCCGCCGACGTTGGTGGGTGCGGTGATGTAGGACGCCGCGTTGAAGGCGTTGAAGGGGACGATCGCGTTCCACCCCTGCGCGTTGTGCATGACCTGGGCGGCGTTCTCCAGCACGATGCCGCCGGCCAGCTGAAGCTGCGCGTCGACGGTGAACCACGAGGCGCTCGTCCGGAGCCCGTCGCCGAGCGGCAGCGTGATGGACCCTTCGGGGGTCGGCACGCGAAGGTCGAGTCCCTGATTCGTGTTCATCGAGCCGTAGTCGCCGAAGCCCGAGACGAAATGCGGGTCGCTCGGGTTGGTGAACGGCAGGTCGAGGATGAACTGGTTGCGGTCGTCGATCATCTTGGCGGAGAAGCGCAGGAACCCGTTGGGCAGCAGCCGGGTCACGTTCGCCTTGAGCTGGCCGCCGCGCACGCCGGGGAACCCCGGGTCGCGCACGCCGTGATCGTAGCGGTAGAAGCCGCCGACGTTGAAGCGCCACTCGTCGCTGAAGGGGCCGTTGGTATTGAAGTCGATGCGGCCGAGCCCCTGTGTCCCGCCAGTCAGGCGCATCGTCGTGGCGAGGTCCGAGCCGCCGGTCTTGTTGATGAAGTTGATGACCGCGCCAGGCGTGTTGGACCCGAACAGCGAGGAGCTGCTGCCCCGGATGACCTCCATCTGGGCGAGGTTCTCGTCGGGGCGGAACAGGTTGTCGGCATTCATGAAGAACGTGTGCATCGTCGGAAAGACGGGCAGGCCGTCCTCCATGAACATCACGTACTCCACGCCGAGGATGCCGCGCATCGAGATGTTCTCGTTCACCTCGCCACCGGAGCTTTCGACGCGGGTGAAGCCCGGCACGTAGCGCAGCATCTCGGTCGTGCTCCGCGGCTGCGCCTGCTCGATGACCGCGGGGGTGAGCGTGGTGATGGGGACGCTCGACTCGAGATTGGATCTCGGTGCCACCGTCCCCGTCACGACGACCGTGCTCAGGTTGAGCGGATCGCGCGGCATCCGGAAATCCTGGGTCGTCGTCGCGTTGACGATCACCGTCACCGGCGTGCTCTGCATCCGGTAGCCGACGAGCCGCGCATGCACGATGCGCGCACCCGCCGGCACGCGGGTCATCCGGTACGTGCCGTTGGCCGTCGTCCGCGCATCACGTCCGACTTCGACGATGTACACCTGGACCCCTTCGAGCGGGGCCCCGGTCTCGTCGACGACGCGACCGGCAATCGTGCCGGTGGGGCCGACGTCCTGCGCGCGCGCCGCTCGCGGGAGCGTCGTGACCAACGCCGCGAGCACACCGGCCGTCACGAGGAACGCTCGGCACCCTCGCGTCGACCACGACGAGAACAAGCTCATCGAATCCGTCATTCGCGTCCTCCTCGCATGTGGCCGTCGTGTGTCGGCTGCGAGGCACGGGGCCGGCCCACCTGTCGACGGCTCCGGCGTTCGCCAAGGAGCTGTCCATCAGGCACCCGCACCACTGGCCGGAGTGGAAGATCCGGCCCGGAATCATCGGCGATGTGAAAAAGCTGTTCGCGCGCTCGATGGCGACGTCGCCACGAGTCGGGGCGTGTCGTTCGCTGGGTGTTCTACGCTCCGCCGGACGCGATGTCAATACGGGTCGCACAAACGAGCCGCTTGACGCGGCACGCATTGGTCGGCAACCTGAACCTCCAATCCCATCCGTTCCGCGGGTGCCATGAACCTCACCGCCCTCACGTTGCTGGCGCAGCTCGCCGCGCCGCTGCAGCAGACGCGCCCCGTCCTTGCCTTCCCCGAGCGGGGCCTCGACGACACTGCTGCGTATCAGGGCTACCAGACGCGCCTCTTCCGCGACGCCGCGCGGAACACGGTGCAGATCTACCTGGATCAGCACGCGCGCCGCATCGTTCACCTGTTCGCCGACGCGGAGAACGAGAGCATCGGTCTCACCCCAACCGACGAGAGCGGGCACGCCGTCGCCGTTCAGTGGAATGGCGACGGCGCCGAGGTTGGCCGCGTCGGACGGACGCGCATCCTCGAACATTCGCTCGTCGCCGCTGCGCCCTACGTCCATCTCGGCAACTTCCTCCTCGGCTCGATGCGTGTCGAGCGCGACTTTCAATACAGCCGGCAGCACGACCAGCCGTTCGGGGGCACGCCGTTCGTGCTTCCGGAGTTCGCGCGACTCATCGCTGCCCTCGAGCAGCTTCCGCCCGCCGAGCAGCGGCGGCACCTGGCTCTGCTCGGGGCGGCGGACGTGAGCGTTCTCCGCGCGCGCCTGCACCCCGCCATCTCGACGCAACGCACACCAACAACGTGGACCGTGCGGATCCTTCAACCGTCACTCGATGCGCGCGACACGATGACGCTGGAGATCCGCACCGATCCACGGGTCGTGGAGACGACCGTTCGGGGCGACTCGGTCTCGCTGCGCGCGCGACGCGGCGGTCGCGTCCCGTTCGTCTTGCGAGTGGCGACGACCGGCGCGCCGCTCACGCCGCTGGCGCGGAGCGAGATCTTCAACCGGCCGTTTCTCGACTATCTCGCAGCAGCCCAGGCGAGCGCGGCCAGCGGCGACTCCGCGTCGCTCCGTGCGCGCTGGCTCGAGCGTCAGGTTCGCGGCTTCGAGCTCCTCGCCTCGCGCGAGAAGCTCATGGCCGGCCTCCCGAACTTCGCGACCTACTTCGGACGCGACATGTTGGTGAGCGCTCTCATGATGCGGTCGATCTGGCGCCCCGGGATGTCGGAGTTCGTCATCGCGAGCGCGCTGCGCAAGCTGGGCCCGCGTGGCGACGTCAGCCACGAGGAGGCCGTCGGAGAGCAGGCGCTCCGGGAGGCGGCCGCCGAGTACGCCACGCTCGTCGACGACTACGTGCGCGCGCGGCGTGACCATCGCGCGACCGCCGCCGGCGACGCACTGCGCCACGCGTTCGTCGTGCTGCGCGACGCACGCCGCGTGCGTGAGAATTATCACATGATCGACGACGAGTTCCAGCTCCCTGTGCTGACGGCGCGCTGGCTCACCGACCCTGCCGTCTCCGCGGCGCGCAAACGCGCCTTTCTCGCCGACTCGACCGACGGCGACGGTCCGCGCCTTCGGCGGATGCTCCGCGAGCTCGCGCTCGTGTCGCGGATGACCGAGGCGTACGTCGCCAGCCCGGTGGCGACCAATCTCGTCTCGTTCGTTCGCCTGGACTCGACCCGCTGGCGGTCGGCGAGCTGGCGCGACAGCGACGCCGGATACGCGGGCGGCCGCTTCGCGATGGACGTCAACGCGATCTGGGTCCCGCACGCGCTCGTCGCCATGCAGCGCATCCTGGGCGCCCTCGGTACGCTCGGCGTCTCGCTCGACTCCGCGACGCGAACGATGCCGGAGCTGCAGGGTGCCGCGCCGCTCGGGCGATACCTTCGCGACCCTCGCGCCTTACAGCAGGCGGTCGAGACCTGGAGCGGGGCATCGCGCCACTTTCTCGTGCAGCTCAGCCCCGAGGAGGTCCGCTCGCGCGTGAGGGCCCGTCTGGCGGCCATGCCGGAGCCCGAACGGCGGTACTGGAGCGCACTGCCGTCGACGGCGGCGGCGGAGCGCGATTCGCTCTCCTTTCTCGCCCTCGCGCTGGACACTGACGGGCGGCCGATCGGCGTCGCCAACACCGATCCGGCGACCGGCCTCTTCCTCGACGCGACCGATCCCGCGGCCGCGGCCGCCATCGGCTCGTCGATGCCGGGTGTCCTGCGCGACGTCCGGCTCTTCGTGCGTCCCTATCCGGTCGGGCTCCTGATCGATCGCGTCGGCCCCGTCGTGGCGAACGACGCGTACGCCCCACCGTCGGTGTGGCCGGTGTTCGAGAAGGATCAGTACCACGGCCCCGCCGTGGTCTGGGGCCGTGAGGTGAACCTCTTTCTGCTCGGTGTCAGCGGCATGCTGAGCGGCGATCGGGCTGGTGAAAGCGCACCGGAGCTCCGTGGTGCGCTGGAGCAGGTCCGTCGGGCCGTCGAGGGCGCGGGATTCAAGAGCGAGCTGTGGAGTTACGAGATCCGCAACGGCCGCGTCATGGCGGTGAGATATGGGACGGGATCAGACGTGCAGCTCTGGAGTACTTCAGACCTGGCCGTGCAGTTCGCCCTCGATCATCTCGGCCGGCCGTCGGGCGCACGTCGAGAGTGAGCTCTGGTCGCCGGGGCCGCGACTTCATCGTCAGGGCAATAACAAAGGGCAGTCCCTCCGTGTTCTCCGTGTTCTCCGTGGTTCAAATGCCGTTGAACGGCAATGTTACCACAGAGAACACAGGGGGCACGGAGGACTGCAACAGCGAAGACCTTCGGGGTCGCGGGGTTGGTCTCGGTGCGCGGAGCTCGGCTTCGAGTAGGGACAGATCCGCCGGTTCCGCCGGTTGCGCCGGTTCCGTGCATTCCGTTCAACCGTCATCCCCTGCCACGACCGGCGATCCTTTCCGACCTTTCAGCTGTCCAACTCCCGACTGGTTATCCCCGCGCCCTGCGCGGGGCACGTTCCGCCCTTCCGCCCTCACCCAGCCATGTCCTCCTGGGCCCACATGCCACCCGGAGCCTCCATGCATGTGAAACGAACCGTTCGTCTCGCCGCGGCGCTCGCGCTCGCGGCCGGCGCTCCCGCGCTCGCGCGCGCGCAAGGCGCCGCCAGCGCCATCAACATTCCGTTCGAGCGGATGACGCTCCCCAACGGTCTCACGGTCATTCTCGCCCCCGATCATACCGTCCCGCAGGTCGCCGTCGACGTCTGGTATCACGTCGGCTCCAAGAACGAAGTCGCCGGCCACACCGGGTTCGCGCACATGTTCGAGCACGTGATGTTCACCGGCTCGGGTCACGTGCCGTACGGCATGCACGACCGCCTGACCGAAGGCGTCGGGGGCAACAACAACGGGTCGACGACCAACGACCGCACCAACTACTGGGAGATCGTGCCCTCCAACTATCTCGAGAGCGCGCTCTGGCTCGAGTCCGACCGGATGGGCTTCCTCCTCGACAAGCTCGACGAAGCGAAGTTCAAGGCGCAGCGTGACATCGTGCAGAACGAGCGCCGGCAGGGCGTGGACAATCAGCCGTACGGCCGCTCCTTCGAGCTGATCGACTACGCGCTCTACCCCGACACGCATCCGTACTCGTGGCCGGTCGTCGGCTACATGGCCGACCTCCAGAAGGCCACCGTTGACGACGTGAAGAATTTCTTCCGCATCTACTACTCGCCGTCCAACGCGACCGTCGCGATCGTCGGCGATTTCGATCCCGCGCAGGCGAAGGCGTTCGTGCGGAAATACTTCGGCGACCTGAAAGGCGGCGCCAGGATCAAGCGTCCCACGCTCACCGCGCCGACGCTCTCGGCCGAGCGTCGCATCACCTTCGAGGACCGCGTGCAGGTGCCGCGCCTGTATCTGAGCTGGCCCACCGTCGGTGACGACAGCGAGGACGCGGCGCCCCTGCAGTTCCTGGCGCAGATCCTGTCCGGCCCGCGGACCGCGCGGCTGACCAAGGCGCTGGTGTACGATCGACAGACCGCCGCCGCGGTGCAGGCATTCAACAACGACAACGAGAACGGCGGGAACTTCGTCATCAACGTGACGCCGCGACCCAACGTCACCCTCACCCAGCTCGAGGCCACCACCGATTCGGTGATCGCGAAGCTGAAGGCGGAGGGGCCGACCGAGGAAGAGTTGCAGAAGACCAAGGCCGGCCTCGAGTTCGGCTACGTGTCGGCGCTGCAGGCCAACCTCGGCAAGGCCGAGATCCTGCTCGACGGGCAGGTCTTTCACGGCGACGCGGGCTACTACAAGAACGAATACGCGAAGCTCAGAGCGGTGACCGCCAACGACGTCAAGCGGGTAGCGAACAAGTATCTCGTGCCCGGCCGTGCCGTCGTGAGCATCGTGCCGATCGGCAAGCCCGAGCTGGCATCGAAGCCGGACGCGAGCACCAAAGTCACCGTCGCACCCGACGGCGGCCACTACATCACAGGGAACCGGCGATGACCACACATACACTCGGCCGCATTCGCGGCTCGCGTCATTTCATCGCGGTCGCCGTCGCCCTGGCGATCCCCGCCGCCGGAGCCGGCGCGCAGGGT
>DASXHF010000256.1:0-5854 GCA_036488775.1 Gemmatimonadaceae bacterium
TATGTCCTCGACTTCGACAACTGACGCGTGTCTGCCACCACGACCGATACGCCGCCGCATCCTGGAGCTTTCGTGCCGTCTCGTCCGTCCAGCGTCCTGATCTGCCATCACGACGAACCGTTGAACCGGGTCGGCATGGCGCGCTGGCTCGCGTCGTGGAGTGACCTTCAGGCGGTCGTCGTGATCCGTGAGCCGGCCTCGCGGATGCGGGCGCGCGTGCGGCGCGAGCTGGCTCGTGTTGGTCCGCTACGGTTCTTCGACGTGCTGGCGTTCCGGGTCTATCAACGCCTGGTGCTCGCGCGCCCCGACCGTGACTACGAGCACCGCACCTTGGTAGCGTTGGAGCGGCGATACGCCGAGTTGCCGCGCTCGACCAGAATCATCGAGGTACAGTCGCCCAACGCCGCTGAGGTGCGAGCGCTGCTCGAGGAGCTGCGGCCGACGTTCATGGTCGCCCGATGCAAGACCATTCTTCGTCGAGAGATCTATTCAGCACCTCGCGCGGGCACCTTCGTCATGCATCCCGGCATCTGCCCCGAATATCGCAACGCCCACGGCTGCTTCTGGGCCCTCGCCGCGCGCGACATGGACCGCGTCGGCATGACCCTGCTTCGTGTAGACGCCGGCGTCGACACTGGAGCCGTGTACGGATACTTCACCTGCGCGTTCGACGAGCGTCGCGAGTCGCACAACGTGATCCAGGATCGGGTCGTGTTCGACAATCTCGACGCGATTCGTGCCGTGCTCGAACGCGTCATCGCCGGAACTGCTCGGCCGATCGACACCACGGGCCGCGAGTCGAAGGCGTGGGGGCAGCCATGGATGACGAGCTACGCCGCCTGGAAACGACAGGCGCGGCGGGTGGGCTGACGCATGCGAGTGTGCGCGCTGCTGTATCACGACGTCGTGCCGGACGGCCGCTTCGAGCTCAGCGGATTTCAGAGTCCCGACGCCGACATCTACAAGCTGTCGACGGCCGAATTCGCCCGCCACCTCGAGGCGCTGGCGTCGACGACGACGGTCGTCTCGATTGCCTCGGCGCTCAACGAGCCGGACCCACCCGAACGTCCGATACTGCTCACCTTCGATGACGGGGGAGCGAGCGCGCTACCCGTGGCGGACCAGCTCGAATCGCTCGGGTGGTTCGGCCATTTCTTCGTGACGACGGACTTCATCGGCACTCGCGGGTTTCTCGATGCGCCGGCGATTCGCGAGCTTCGGCGACGAGGGCACGTGATCGGCAGCCATTCGGCGTCGCACCCGGCGCGAATGTCGGCGTGCACGACGGATCATCTCGCGCGCGAATGGTCAGACAGCGTGCACCGGCTGTCGGACCTGCTCGGCGAGGCGGTGAGCGTCGGCTCGGTACCGGGCGGCTTCTACTCGCACGAGGTCGGGGCCGCGGCGGCGAACGCAGGCCTTCGCGTCCTTTTCAACTCGGAGCCGGTGATGCGCGTGCACCGCATCGACGACTGCCTGATCGTGGGGCGATTCGGAGTGCAGCAAGGCGTTCCGGCTGCATGGGCTGCTTCGGTCGTACGCGGCGAGATCGCCCCTCGGGCAATGCGGTACCTGCACTGGAACGGCAAGAAGCTTCTCAAGCGAATCGGCGGCGAACGGTGGCTCGCCATGCGACGTCACCTCATTGCCGTTCGGACTCGCCGCTGATACGGTTCACACGCCCGAGGGTCGAGCCCGCGCCATCGCCCGGTCGAGCACACCCTCGAATGCCGTCGCGATGACCGACCAGTCGAAGCGTGCAGCCGTCGCCGCCGCATTGGCCGCGATACTGCGGCGCAGATCGGGCTGCTGCAGCAGCTTCACGACTGCATCGGCGAACTGCGCCGGATTGTCCGCGAGCAGAATGTCCTCGCGGTCGCGAACGTCGAGCCCTTCCGCGCCAACCGTCGTCGAGACGATCGGCACACCCGCCGCCATCGCCTCGTAGATCTTGAGGCGGGTGCCGCCGCCGATGCGCAGCGGCACGACGAACACCGCGGCGGCGTGCAGGTGCGGCAGGACGGATTTCACGCCGCCCGCGATCTCGACCGACGGACCGGCAAAGCGGAGGATTCGTTCAGGCGGCTTTCGGCCGACCACTTGGAATCGGGCGTCCGGCGCCGCGGCAAGCACGAGCGGCCACACCGCCTCGCAGAAATATTCCACGCCGTCGATGTTGGCCGGCCAATCCATGGAGCCAAGGAACATCACCGTGCGATTGCTGCGGCGGACAGCGGCCGGCGGGGTGAAGCCGATGACGTCGACCCCGGTCGGCACGACGGTGATCGGCGCGGCGGGCGCCATGGCGTGCATCAGCGCCTTGTCGTGATCGGAGACGGCGACGACGTGATCGAACCGCGTCAGCGCCGCGCGCTCGTACCGATGCATCTTCCACGCTTCCATCTTGAACAGCGCCTTCTTCGCCGGATTGCGTTCGTACGTCGCCGTACGGCGCCAGAGCGCGCTCTCGACGTTGTGCTGAAAGAGCACGGTCGGCACCGTAGGCCGCGTCGGGAAATTGAGCGACGCGAGCAGGAAGTCGCACACGGCGACGTCGACGCGGCCGCTCTCGAGCAGCTCCCCCACGCGTTCTCCGACGCGCGGAGAGGTGAACTTCGTGACCGAGTACGGGGCGGCGCGCGGCACGCGCACGGCGTAGTGAACCGCCTGTCCGATTCGACTCTCCGAATCGCCGAGCGCCACGGGAATCGCGCCCGGAAATTCGCGCTCGAGCGCCAGCTCGTATTCCGTGTCCCGGCGCCCGGGATAGTACGAAAGCAGCGTCACGTGGTGACGCTGCGCGAGATGCCTGAGGATGTTGTAGGATCGGATCTTCCCCCCGGTATCGACCGGGAGAAGCTTCCCTCCCTTCACCCAGAGGATGCGCTTCACCAGGCGACCCCTTGGTACGCCCCGTCCGACGTGCGCGAGCCGAACGCACGCACGAGATCGACCACCATCTGCCCGTCGCGAAGCGAGGGCTGGATGCCGCGGAACTCGGGCGTACCGTTGCCGATCACGACCACGTCGCCGAACGCCACGACCTCCTCGACGGACTCTCGCATCAACGACCAGATGTGCGGGATCTCCTTCTCGATGTACTCGCGGTTGGATCCGATCAGGTTCGCGCGTGATACGTGGCCGTCGTAGATGGCGAGCTGCATTCCCTTGCCGATGAGCCGCTCGACGAGCGTCACGATCGGCGATTCGCGCAGGTCGTCGGTGCCCGCCTTGAACGCGAGTCCCAACACGCCCACGCGGCGCGCCCCGGTGGCGCGCACCATCTCGTACGCACGGTTGATCTGCTTCTCGTTGCTCGACAGCGCCGCGGCGAGCACCGGCGTCTCCACGTCGAGCTGGCGCGCCCGATACGACAGCGCGCGCAGATCCTTGGGCAGACAGGAGCCGCCGAACGCGAAGCCCGGCCGCAGGTACGTCGGCGAGATGTTGAGCTTGCGATCCTCGCAGAAGATGCGCATCACCTCGTGGCTGTCCACGCCGAGCGCCTTGCAGATGCTGCCGATCTCGTTGCCGAAGGCGACCTTGAGCCCGTGAAAGCTGTTGCAGGCGTACTTCACCATCTCGGCGACCGCGAGCGAGACGACGTGCACCGGCGCTTCGAGCCCCTGATACAGCGCGGCCACGCTCGACGCGCTCCGCTCGTCGTCGGCGCCGATCACGGTGAACGGCGGATCGTCGAAGTCCTTGATCGACGTGCCTTCGCGCAGAAACTCCGGATTCATCGAGATGCCGAAGTCGCGACCCGCCTTCTTCCCCGACGCCTCTTCCAGGATCGGGATCACCACCTCCGCGGTGGTGCCCGGCAAGACCGTGCTGCGAATGACGACGACGTGCCAATCGTCCTTCTCGCGGAGCGCGTGTCCGATGTCGGCCGCGACCCGGCGCACGTAGGTGAGATCGAGCCCGCCATTGGTCTGGCTTGGCGTGCCCACGCAGACGAGCGAGATCTGCGTTCGCGCCACCGCATCGGCGACGTCCGTCGTCGCCGTGAGACGGCCCGCCTCCACCATCTCGGCCACCAGCTCGCCGATGCCATGCTCCACGATCGTCGCGGTGCCCGACTTCACCATGTCCACCTTGCTGCGGCTGACGTCGACGCCGACGACGGCGTGCCCCTCGCGTGCGAGACACGCGGCACTGACGCAGCCCACATAACCCAGCCCGAATACGCTGACGGTGCTTGTCATTTCGATGTTGAGGAAAGCGCCTACGCCGACATGGCGAAAGGCACGGATGTTGGAGCATGCGCCACGGTGCGGCGCAGCTCCTCCACCGGTTGGCCGTCGAGATGCAGACGCTGCCACAGCTCGAAGTTGACGAGCGACCACAGTCGCTCGGCATGATTCGCCTCTCCGGACACGTGGCTCGTCACGAGACGGCGGAGCGCGTCACGGTCGAAGAAGCCGCGCTCGACCGCCCGTGCGCCGAGCACCAGCTCGTCGAGCAGGAACCGATACGGACCTCGGAGCCACGCGCCAATCGGCACGGGGAAGCCCATCTTCTTGCGCGACAGGATCTCGTCGGGGAGCACGTCCTTCATCGCCTGGCGGAGGACGTACTTCGTGGTCAATCCGCGTACCTTCATCCGGTCCGGCAGCCCTGCCGCGAACTCGACGAGCTCGTGATCGAGGAATGGGACCCGGCTCTCGATCGACGCGGCCATGCTCATCTGATCCTGCTTCATGAGCAGCTCGTGCAGATACGTCTTGGTGTCGACGTAGAGCAGCTCGTCGAGCAGCGTCGTGGCGTCGGTGCTGGCGAGATACCGCTCGGCCGTCGCATAGGGCGACCGCGCGCCAAGACGGGCGCGGTACTCCGACGACCACAGACCGGCCAGGCGCGAGCGCGAGAATACCGCGAAGTTGTCGAGGTAGAGCGACGTGAGATCGGCCGGCAGCGTGAGGAAGGTGCGCGACAGCTTCTGACGAATGCGCGAGCCGCGCGGCAGTGACTCGATCGCGCCCCGAATCGCCGAGCGGCCGGAGCTCGGTATGAAACGCTCGAAGCCACTGCCCAACCGCATGTTGTAGAGCGTCGTCCGATAGCGGTTGTAGCCGCCGAGCACCTCGTCGCTTCCCTCGCCTGTCAGCACGACCTTCACGTGCTCGGCGGCGAGCCGCGAGACGAAGTAGAGCGGAATGCTCGACGGGTGCGCGATCGGCTCGTCTTCCTGCCAGATCATCTGCGGCAGCGCGTCGAAGAACTCCGCCGGGCTGACGACGACTTCGCGATGCTCCGTGCCGAACCGCTGCGCCACGAGCCGGGCGTATGCCAGCTCGTTGGCATCACGCTCCGCGAAGGCGACGGAGAAGGTGCGCACCGGTTCGTCGATCAGCCCCGCCATCACGGCGGTGATCGCCGCCGAGTCGATGCCGCCGGAAAGGAAGGTGCCCAGTGGCACGTCGGCCATGAGCCGCATCCGCACCGCCTCGCGGAACCGCTCGCCGTATTCCTCGACGAGGCTCGCCTCCGAGCGCGAGGCGTCGAGCTTGTGGGCGAAGCTGAGATCCCAGTACGGCTCGATCGTGATCTCTCCGTCGCGCCAGACCAGCGTGTGTCCGGCCTCGAGCCGCCGGACACCGGCGAACATCGTGGTGGTGCCGAAGGTCGAATGGCTCGACAGATATTCCGGCAGCGCCGTCTCGTCGAGTGTCGCGCTCACGGCGCCGCTGGCGAGCAGCGACTTGATCTCCGAGCCGAAGTACAGCGAGCCGTCGGGTGTGACCGCGTAGTACAGCGGCTTCACGCCGAACCGGTCGCGCGCGATGAACAGCGTCTGCCGGCGGCGGTCCCAGATGGCGAAGGCGAACATCCCGCGCAGCGCCGTCGGCGC
>DASXHF010000260.1:0-11537 GCA_036488775.1 Gemmatimonadaceae bacterium
TCGGGTCGCCAGCGTTCAACTACCGGCCCCGAGCTCGGCCGAGAGCTGCTGCAGCACGCGGCCGAGGTCCGGCCGCTCCTCGAGCACCGCGATCACCGGATCGCTCTCCAGGCGCTCCATTCGCTCGATGGCATTCTTGATCGTGTAATTCGCCGGCCGGAGCGAGTCGTCGACCTCGTCCCATCGCAGGGGCATCGAGACGGTCGCGCCAGGCAGCGGGCGGACGCTGAACGGCGACACGATCGTCTGGCCGTGACGGTTCTGGAGATAGTCGAGGTACACCTTCTCGCCGCGTCTCGTCACCTGCCGCGTGATCGTCGCGATGTCGGACAGATCGCGCAGGACGATCCGTGCGAGCAGCTCGCCCAGCATACGCGACTGCGCGTAGGTGCACTGCCGTCCGAGCGGGATGAGGATGTGCAGCCCGGTCTTTCCCGTCGTCTTCACGAAGTGAGGAAGCGCGACCGACTCGCACAGTCGGTGCAGCGCCTGCGCGACGCGGATGACGTCGCTGAATGGCGCATCTTTCGGATCGAGGTCCAGCACGCACCAGTCGGGAAGCTCGAGCGATCCCACCCGGCTCGCCCAGATGTGGAGCGGGATCGACCCCATGTTGGCGACGTAGAGCAGCGACTCCTCGTCGTCGCACACGAAGTAGCGGATCTCGCGCTGCGTCTCCTCACTCCAGATTCGCTCGATGCGCATCCATTCCGGCGCGAACTCCGGTGCGTCCTTCTGATAGAACGACTTGCCGTCGATGCCGTCGGGAAACCGCGTCAACACGAGGGGCCGGTTGCGAAGGTAGGGCAGCATCCATGGAGCGATGGACCGGTAGTAGTCGACCATGTCGCCCTTCGTGTACCGCTCCGCCGGCCAGTAGATCTTCTTCAGATTCGAGAAGGTGACGGCCCGGGCGACAGGAGTCGGCGCCGGCGGCGCCGGCTCGGCGGCGCGCTCGACGGCGACCTCCGTCTCCGGGATCGCGATCGAGCGCACGCAGTCCCGCGCCGGTTTGTCAGGACGCAGTCGAAGCAGCGTCGCGTGCCGGAGCAATCCGTCCGGTGTCCACTCTCGAAAGCGGATCTCGCACACGTTCACCGGGTCGACCCATGTCGTCGTCTTCGTGTCCGGTATGACGTCGGTGGTGGTGTCGCCCACGAGCGGTCCGCTGCATGGCGGATCGACGCGCACGATCGGCTGCAGCATACCCGCGAGCTCTCTGAGCGTATCCTGGTCGAAGCCCGTGCCCACGCGGCCGGCATACACCAGCGACCCGTTCACGAAGTCCGCCAGTTGGAGCGCGCCGAGGTGCTCGCGCGTGCCCGCAGGCGCGGTGAAGCCGACGATGACGAAGTCGCTCGTCTGCTCGGCTTTGATCTTGAGCCACTGCGACGTGCGTCCGCCGCGGTAGGGCGCGTCGGCTTTCTTGGCGATGATCCCCTCGAGCCCGATCGCGCTCACCTGCGCGAGAAACGCTTCCCCTTGACGCTCGATGTGATCGAGCAGACGCACTGCGCCGAGCTTCGGCACCGTCTCCGCCAGGAGCTGCTTGCGAGCGGTGAGCGGGAGCGGCCGCAGATCGAAGTCGGCGAGCGCGAGCAGGTCGAACGCATAGAAGGTGGCCGGCAGCTCCACCGCCGCGCGCTTGACGTCGATGGGCGAGGTCAGCCGGCCGCGCTGCTGCAGGCGCGAGAAGCTCGGCTTGCCCTGCGCGTCGAGGACGACCACCTCGCCGTCGACGATGCATTCGTCGACCGGAAGCGCGTTGATCGCGCGGGCGATCTCGGGGAAGACTGCCGTATAGTCATTGCCGTTGCGCGTCTGAAGCAGCGCTTCGCCATGGGCCTTGCTCGCGATGAGCCGGTAGCCGTCGAGCTTGAGCTCGAACAGCCAGCCGTCGCGCGTGAAGGCCTCCTCGGCCGGCTCGGCGAGCATCGCCTGCACCGTGCGCGGGTCCACGGGCGCGTTGACGGCGCCCGCGCGCTCGACCGCGGCCCGCAGCCGCGTCGCCGGAGTGAGGCCGGCCTTCACTTCCTCGACGGTGAGTCCCGAGAGCACCGATTGCTCCGGAAATTCGTCGCCGGGAGTCTTCACCCATGCGTCGCGCTCCTTGATGAGCAGCCAGTCACGCTCGCTCTTCTTGATCTTCACGAGCGTCCACTTGCCGTGGAGCTTGTAGCCCTTGAGCTCGAACAACAGCTTCCCCTTCTCGAGGCCCGTGCGCCAATCCTCGAGCGGCACCCATTCTCCGCGGTCCCACACGATCACGCCGCCCGCGCCGTAGTTCCCCTGCGGGATGACCCCTTCGAAGTCGCCGTACTCGAGCGGATGGTCCTCGACCCTCACGGCGAGCCGCTTGTCGTTCATGTCGTACGACGGTCCCCTGGGCACGGCCCACGAGCGCAGGACGCCGTCCATCTCGAGTCGCAGATCGAAGTGCAGGTTGCGCGCGGCGTGCTTGTGCACGACGAACAGCCGTCCGATGACGGGCGAGACGCTGCCGACCGGCTCCGG
Organism: Gemmatimonadaceae bacterium; assembly: GCA_036488775.1. GTDB lineage: Bacteria > Gemmatimonadota > Gemmatimonadetes > Gemmatimonadales > Gemmatimonadaceae > AG11. Next base: position 2,515 of record DASXHF010000260.1, read on the forward strand.
TGAGCTGTCTGGTGACCGCTTCGCGCGATAGGTGCTGAGCGCGTCGCCGGGCACGGCGGCGTCCGGCGCGTCACTTCCCTGGCTCATGCTCGTCTGAAAAGGCCGACGTCGGCGCGCGCCACAGCATCGCTGGCTGAAAGACTCATGCGGACGGGGTCGCGCATCACAAAGATGATTGGCGAATCAAAGTGAGTGGATAACTTCGTTCTCCCGAACTAGCTTCTTCCTAGAGCACGAGCCGCCTTTCCCCTGTCGCCGCCTCCGATGCCTGCGCGCTCAATCGCCTCCGCCACGATCTCCTTCGGTCTCGTCTCCGTTCCGGTCAACCTCTTCTCGTCCAGCGAGTCGAAGTCGAGCGTGTCCTTCAACATGCTCCACAAGAAGTGCAGCTCGCGACTGAAGCAGCAGTACACCTGCCCCAAGGACAACGAAATCGTCACCCGCGACGATACGGTCAAGGGCTACGAGTTCGCCAAGGACCAGTACGTCGTCTTCACTCCCGAGGAGCTGAAGGCGCTCGAAGAGAAGGCGACGGGAATGATCGACGTGATCGAGTTCGTCCCGCTTGCCCGTGTCGATCGTGAGTACCTCGAGAAAGTCTACTACCTGGGTCCGGACAAGGGAGGTGATCGCGCCTACCGCCTCCTCTGCGAGGCGCTGCGCGACACGGGCCGAGCGGCGCTCGGACAGTACTCGGCGCGCGGGCAGCAGTATCTCGTGCTGCTTCGTCCGCTCAACGGTGTCCTGGTGATGGAGCAGCTCCACTACGCCGACGAAGTGCGTGCGACGACCGAAGTGCCGATCCCGGCCGGCGAAGTGAAGCCCGCGGAGCTCGCGCTGGCCAAGCAGCTCATCGAGCAGACGGCCAACGACACCTTCGAGCCGCAGAAGTACAAGGACACGGTACGCGAGCGCGTCCTCGAGATGATCCAGCGCAAGGTCGAGGGGCAGGACATCACGACCGACGTCGCCCCGGACTCGAGCGGCAAGGTGATCGACCTCATGGAAGCGTTGAAGGCGAGTCTCGCGCGCGGCACCGTGGCGGATGCGCCGAGCGGCCGAATGGTGTCGTGAAGCTTCTCGCCGGCACCAGCGGCTACTCGTTCAAGGAGTGGAAGGGCGTCTTCTATCCTGACGATCTCGCCGACGACGGCTGGCTCGGCTACTACGCCGGCCGCTTTCCGACCGTCGAGATCAACAACACGTTCTACCGGCTCCCCAAGGAGCAGGTGCTGCGCGACTGGGCCGCGCAGGTGCCCGAGCAGTTCACCTTCGCGATCAAGGCGAGTCAGCGCATCACCCACCACGCGCGGCTCAAGCCGGAATGTGCCGAGACCGTCGGATTCCTCCTGCGGAATACCGAGGTGCTCGGATCACGTCTCGGTCCGATCCTGTTTCAGCTCCCGCCGAACCTGAAGAAGGATCTCGATCGCCTCCGCGCCTTCCTCGATCTGCTCCCGGACGGCCGACGCTACACGATCGAGTTTCGACACGAGAGCTGGTTCGACGAAGGCGTCTTCACAGCGCTTCGCGAGCGCGACATCGCACTCTGCGTCGCCGAGCAGGCGGACTTCAAGTGTCCGGTGCATGCGACGGCGTCGTGGGGATATCTCCGCCTTCACCGCTTCGACTACGACGACGTGATGCTCGGCGAGTGGGCGACATGCGTCGCGGCGCAGGGTTGGAGCCATGCGTACATCTACTTCAAGCACGACGAAGGCATCGGCTCCGGCCCTCCGGCCGTCGACTCGTTCGTACGGATTGCCGGGCCGGCCGCGCCCGTTCAGGCAACGACGTCCGGGGTGCGGTGAAAGGGCAGCGGCTGGAAAGGGGTGATCGGTGAAACAGTGAAACGGTGCGGCGGCTGAGCCGATTCACCGCCACACCGTCTCACCGATTCACCGAATAGTCCCCAGCCACGCGTCGCTGACGCGTCCCGCCTCGTCGAGCACGTCGGCGTCCGTGCGGCCGGACGACTTGAGCACGTGCCAGCTGTGGTCCGCACCCTCGAGCCAATGCAGGCGAAACCGGGGGCCGACGCGGGTGAGGACGCGCTCCATCAGGTCGCGCGTGCACAGTGCGTCACGCGTTCCGCTCAAGGACAACGTCGGCATCGAGATCGCCGGCAGATGCGCGTCGCGTAGCTGCTCCGGCTTGCCCGCCGGATGGAGCGGGTAGGCGAGCAGCAGCAGGCCGTCGCTCGCGAATCCGTCGGCTGCCAGCATCGACGCGGCGCGGCCGCCCATCGACCGCCCGCCGATGAGCAACGTGTGCGGCGCTCGCTCCGCTCGCGTTCGCGCCACGACCGCCTCGACGCACTTCTTCAGAACCGGCATCGGATCCGGGCGTCCGCTGCCGTTCTCCTTGTAGACGAAGTTGAAGCGCACGACACCGAGCCCTCGCGCGCGCAGCGCATTCGCGGCGGCCATGGTGCTGCGGTCGTTCATGCTCCCGCCTGCACCATGCGCGCAGACGAAGATGGCGCGCTCGTCGCCGGAGGTCGGAGGCTCGTACGTCGCCGACGTCTCGTCCGCGCCGATGCTGACCTTCCAGTGGATGGCGCTCACGCGGGCGGCAGCGGCGCCAATCCCATCTCGTCGAGGAACTGGTGGCCGCGCGTGGGCTTGCCTTTGCGCATCGCGGCGCGGGTCAGCACCAGTCGCTCCTTGGTGCGCGTCATGCCCACGTAGAGGAGCCGGCGCGCCTCCTCGATCTCCTGCGGCTTCGGCCCGGCCGGGAGCACCCCTCCGGGCAGCTGCGCGTCCTCGACTCCCACGACGTACACCCGCGAGAACTCGAGCCCCTTGGTGGAGTGCAGGGTGAGAAGATTGACGCGGGCGTGATCCGGCTCATGTCCGTCCCAACGAGACAACATGGCGCGCTCGAGGAACAACGCGATCTGCAGCTCCAGTGGCCCGTCGGGCAGGTCGACAATCAGGCGGCGCAGCCGCATCATCGCCGCGGGATACCGCTCGTCGGCCGACCGGTCGGCGCGGATCTTCAGCATGAGCTCCGCACCGCCAAGCCGGTCGATCACCTCGTCGGCAGCAGGGATGGAGATGTCGTCGCCCTGCTCGCGCTCGTAGGTCTCGAGACAGGACGAGTAGCGTCCGAGCGCAAAGGCGCGGGTGACGTAGCGGAACATCCGCGCCTCCGCGCCAAGCTGCTCCTCGTCACTGAGAGCCAGCGCGATGCCGAGGTGGTCGAGCGCGTTGACGAGCGCGGTCTTCCGGGCGCGCGACCGCTTCACCTCGTCCAGCGCGAGCACCACCTTCGCCAGTGTGAGCGTGTCGTCGAGCGCGCGGTGCGACCGTCCGGTCGGGATGCCGAAGTTGCGCGCCAGATCGGGCAGCTTCCGACTGGTGGGATAGAGATCGCGCGCCAGCGGCAGAGTGTCATAGGTGCACAGATCGAACCGCTTGCCGATCGCGCGCACGAGGCGGCCGAGGATGCGAAAGTCGAACTCGTAACCGTTGTGGGCGACGATCACGTCGTCCCCGCAGAAGGCGCGCAGCTTCGGCCAGATGTCCTCGAACCGCGGTGCGGTCGCGACGTCGGTCGCTCGGATACCGTGCGTATCGGTCGCACCGGGCGCGATGGGGCGACGGGGCTTCACGAGCGACGCGAGCTTGTCCACGATCCGTCCGTCGCGGACCCGCACGGCCGCGATCTCCACGATCTCCGCGTCCGCCGTATCGCGATCGGTCGTCTCCAGATCGATCGCCGTGAAGCTCGTGAACGCCGCCGCGGCATCGGTCATCTCGAGGAGCTGCGCCGCCTTGAACAGGCCGAGCGCGATGCCGACTGATGGAACGTCGTCGCGGCCGATGCGCACGGCGTCGGGCGTGGGAGTGCCGCCGAGCCGCACGGCGGTGATGCCGATCGCGCCGAGGATCCCCTTGAGACCGATCTCGACCCCGCCGATGCGGGGCATCCAGATCTCGGCGCCCGCGGCGCGAGCGGTGCGGATCCGCGACGCAAGTTGCACGACGTCGGGAAGCGAAGCGGGATCGCTGATCTCATCGTGACGGTCGTCCAGCACCGAGCGCACGCTGCCGACGCGCCGCGAGAGCAGCTCCTGCACGAGCGCGCCGAGCGTCGTGTGCCGCTTGCCCACGGCGACGAGATTCCGCCAGTCGGTGAGCGCGCGGCGCACCTGCCGGCCGCTCTCGTGGGCGCGAGGGAGCCGCGTCGAGATGTGGTTCAACTGCCGCCGCAGATCGTGCCGGCTCGCCTCGGCCTGCGCGCGGGCCTCGTCGAAGAGTGCCCGCGGCAACACGACGCCGAAGAACGCATCGCGATGGACGTCGTCCGTCGGGTTGGCGATGACCCGCAGCGCCGCCATCACGTAGGCGACGACGGGATCCTCGCTCAAGGCTCGTCCCTGCGCGAGACGGCACGGCACTCCGGCGTTGAGGAACGCCGCCTCGAGCCCCTCGCCGATTTCGTGCTTCCGATACAGCAGCGCGACGTCGCCCCACGCGTGGCCGTTGTGCGCGCGATCGCGCCGGATGTCCTCGATGATCCATGCCATCTCCTCGGCATCCGTCTCGAAGCTGAGCGCGGTGGCCGGCGCCGCGGAATCATGGTCGGCTCGCGGGGTGATCCGGTGGTCGAAGATCGGCGTGTTGAGCGTGACGAGCCGCCGTGCGAGCGAGAACACGTCGCGCGGGCAGCGCCGGTTCTCCTCGAGATGGATCGTGCTGCGTGCGTCGATCTTGAAGTCGTTGACGAAGCTGCGGAACACCGACGGATCCGCGCCGGCCCACGAATAGATCGACTGCTCGTCGTCCCCGACTGCGAAGACGTGGCGGTGATCGCGCGCCAACGCGTGAATCACGCGATACTGCACCGGGTTCAGATCCTGAAATTCATCGACGAGCACGACGTCCCACCGCGAGCGCACCGACGCAGCGTCGTCCGGGTGCTCGAGCAGCTCGGCGGCCTTGAGCACCAGCGTGTCGAAGTCCATCAGCTTGCGCGCGCCGAGAAAGCGCTCGTACTGCTGAAAGAGCGCGAGGTCGTCGTGAAACAGCGGATCGCCGCGAAAGCGGTGCGCGGAGAACCGCGTCAGCGTGTTGCGGTGCCAGCGCCGCGGCCCCTCGATCCGGCGCAGCGCGCTGAGCTGATACTCCTCGTCGGCGATGCCGAAGCCCGGCGCCACGCCGACGCGCGGGCCCAGCTCGCGAAGGAGCTCGGCGCAGAAGGCATGGATGGTCCCGCTCTTCACCTGCGATGCGCGATCACCGATGGTGCGGCCGAGTCGCTCGCCGATCTCACCGGCGGCCTTGTTGGTGAAGGTGAACGCACAGATCCGGTCGGGGGCGATGCGGTGCCGCTCGAGCAGGAAGCGGATGCGTTCGATGCGGCAGAAGGTCTTGCCTGCACCCGGACCGGCGAGCACGAGCAGCGGCTGAGCCGGGCTCTCGATCGCGGCGCGCTGGGAGCTCGACGGGATGCGGCACGATGCACCGGCGAGGTCGAGGGCCCCGGGGTCGAGACGGGGGCGCGGCATCGGCGGATCGAGGAGCGGCGTCATGCGTCACCACAAGTTGCCGCGTCCGCCATCGTCGCGACAGTGCTTACGCGAATCGCTTGAGCGAGCGCTCTTTCGCTTTCCGCGCTTCCTCGTCCCGGTTGCGCGGGTGGGCGGTCGTGTGAAGCGAACGGATGAGCTTGGCCGCCGCAGCGGTGACTTCCTCGACCGCCTCGTCGAACGCGGCCTCGTTGGCGCGCGACGGCTGCGTCGTGCCGCTGAGCTTCCGGACGAACTGCAGCGCCGACGCGCGGATCTCACCGTCGGTCGCAGGGGGCTCGAAGTTGGCGAGCGTCTTGATGTTCCGGCACATGGGACGGACGGTGAAAAGGGTGAGTCGATGACGGGACTCGGTGAATGTGAGGCGTGAAACGGTCTGGCGGGTACCGATCCACCGATTCACCCATTCACCGGTTCTTCAAAATATCGCTCCCCCCGCCCCCGCCCGTCTGCCCTTTCGGCGGACCTTCGGGCGGACGCTATATTCCCGCGATGGCCGACGGACCCCGTCTCTATCGCCCGCGCGAGCGCGAGCTTGCCCCGTCGGGCGAGCAGAAGCTCACCGCGTCGCTCAACGCCGATCAGGCCCGTGCGGCGACGTTCGGCGACGCACCGCTGCTCATCATCGCCGGCGCCGGGACGGGGAAGACGCGGACGCTCATTCATCGTGTGGCCGCCCTGATCGAACGCGGCGTTGCCGCCGAGCGAATTCTGCTGCTGACGTTCACGCGGCGAGCTGCGAGCGAGATGTTGTCGCGCGCGGAGCGGCTGGTTGGGTCGGCGGGCGCCCGCGTGCATGGCGGCACCTTCCACTCCGTCGCGCACCGTCTGCTCCGGCAGTTCGGCCCCGCCGCCGGTCTCCCGTCCGACTTCACGATCATGGATCAGGGCGACGCCGAAGACCTCATGCAGCTCTCGCGCGGCGCCCTGGGCTTCGGGAAGACCAACAAGCGCTTTCCAAAGAAGGAGACGCTGCACTTCCTGTATTCGCGCCACGTCAACACCGAGCTGCCGCTCGACGAGCTGCTGCACCGCGACATGCCGCAGTTCCTCGAGTACGAGGAGCAGATCGTCTCGCTGTTCGCCGACTACACGCTCAGAAAGCAGGAACGCAATCTCGTCGACTACGACGATCTGCTGCTGTTCTGGGCGACGATGCTCGAGGCGTCGCCGGAGCTGCGTCAACGCATCGCAGGATTGTACGAGCACGTGCTGGTCGACGAGTATCAGGACACGAATCTGCTTCAGGCTCGCATTCTTCGCGGCATGTGTGGCGGCGGCGGCAAGCTCACCGTCGTGGGCGACGATGCGCAGAGCATCTACTCGTTCCGCGGCGCGCACTTCAGGAACATCCTCGACTTCCCGAAGCAGTTTCCGGGCGCGACGCTGGTCACGCTCGCGCAGAACTATCGGTCGACGCAGCCGATCCTCACGCTGTCGAACACCGTGATCTCGCGGGCGGAGGAGCGGTTCACGAAGGATCTGTTCACCGCGCGGGAGGGAGGAGAGAAGCCCTGGCTCGTGACGGCGAAGGACGAGGCGCAGCAGACGCGTTTCGTCGTCGACCGGATCCTGCAGCTCCACGAGGCCGGTTCGCCACTGCGCGAGATGGCGGTGCTCTTCCGCGCCGGCTACATGTCGGCCGATCTCGAGATCGAGCTGGCGAACCGGAAGATTCCATTCGAGAAGTGGGGCGGCCTCAAATTCCTCGAGGCGGCACACGTGAAGGATGTGCTCGCCTTCCTACGCGTGTCCGAGAATCCGCGCGACGAGGTGAGTTGGTACCGCATCCTGATGCTGATGCCGGGGATCGGCGACGCCACGGCTCGCACGATGATGGAGTCGATGCAGGAGCGGTCGTGGGATCCGGATGCGTTCACCCATCTCCTCGCCCCGCCCCGGGCGCGCGAGGCGCATCGGTCGCTCGCCGCACTGCTCCGCCAGCTCCGTGGCGTCGGCAACGTCGCCGGCGATGATGCAAACGGAGGGGCGAAGGTCTCGAGCGACATCGTGGCCGTACGCGCCGTGTACGACGCGGTGCTCAAGGAGAAGTACGACCGGCCGGAGGCTCGGCTCGCCGATCTCGACCAGCTGCGTACGATCGCCGCGGGCTACCCATCGCGAACCGCATTCCTCGCCGCCCTCGCGCTGGATCCGCCGTCGAGCACGCAGGATCTCGCCGGCGGATCGGAGTCCGAGAGCGACGCGCTCGTCCTCAGCACGGTGCACAGCGCGAAGGGCAAGGAGTGGAAGGCGGTGTTCGTGATCTGGGCGGTGGATGGCTGGTTCCCGTCGTCGCGCGCGGTCGAGGACCCGGACGAGCTCGAGGAAGAGCGCCGGCTCATGTACGTCGCGCTCACCCGCGCGAAGGACGAGCTCGCGGTGGTGTACCCGATGCAAGTGTACGGGAGCCGGCGCGGCGCGGAGTATTCATTCGATCAGCTCTCCCGTTTCCTCGATCGCGGTGTTCGCGCGACCATGCAGCGCGTCGTCGTCGAGGAGCCGGGCGATGTGCCGGCGCCGGCGGCGGTCGCGTCGCCGGCGATCGACCTGCGGGCGCTGATGCGCGGGCGCTTTAGCCGATCGTCGCAGCCAGAGCCCAACAGCAAAGCCTGAAGAAGCGCCTTCACCCGACGGACCGAGAAGCCTCGAATCGAAGTCGGAGCTGCTGGTCGGTTCAGCGCGACGATGTCTCGGCCTTCGTCGTATCTGGCGGCAACCCAACCAACCTTCTCACCCCATCGAACGGTCGCTGCTTGTCTGCTTTCGCGACCTCGATGATCTGCGCGACCGTCTTCCGCAGATCGCCGCCGTTCTTCGCCAGCACTGCGTCGAACACCTCGAGATCCGTGAGATAGACGCGCCGCGACATCAGGATCGCATTGTCGAACCGGATGCGCTCCAGGCCGCGAATGCTCATCGTCTTCAGCCGCGGGGCTAGCTGCTGCACCAACGTCCGCCGCGCGTCGCCGAAGAGCGAATCGCGCGCTGCGATTCGCTCGGCGACGTGTTGCGCGTCGTCGCCCGGATGGGCCTTGAACGCCGAGTCGACTTTGGCGTACAGCGTCCCCCAGAAGCGGCCGAGCTCCTTGTCATCCTCCCAGCGGGCCGCGACCTCTGCCGCCGCAGCCGGCTCGCCGCGGCTCAGGAAGAAACGCTCGGCGCCGCGCGACCCGACGAAGTTGGCGAAGCTCTCGTTGAATACCGCGCCGCCCGGCGCGTAGTACGTGTTGTGGGTGAGCTCGTGGATGACGGTGTTCGCGATGTTGAGCGAGTCGGTGCGAAGCGTCGTCGGAAGGAGCGGATCGTTGAACCAGCCCAGGGTACTAAACGCGGACGCGGCGCCAAGTCGGGCGTCGAAGCCGCGCGCCGCGAGGGCACGCAGCGCGTCGCGGGCCTGCGCGAAGTCGAAGTACCCCTTGTACGGCACGCGTCCGACGACGGGAAACCACCACGTATAGGCCTTGAGCTTGTCCCGATAGGCGCC
>DASXHF010000323.1:0-1767 GCA_036488775.1 Gemmatimonadaceae bacterium
GACAACGACTACTCAGGTGCGACGTCAGCGATCGCCGCCCTGGCCTTCACCCTTCACGTCGAACGCGGCGTGCATGTCGTTCGCGGCGGCGTCGCGGGTGCTCAGCGGGGCGAGACCCCAGCGGTGCTCGATCAGCGCGAGGATCGAGCTCGTGTCGTACTGGTTGTGATCCACGTAACCGTGCTTGGCCAGCGGCGAGATGACGAGCGCCGGCACGCGCACGGCCGGACCCCAGCGATCGATCTTGGGCGGTGCGACGTGATCCCAGAAGCCGCCGTTCTCGTCGTAAGTGATGATCACCGCGGTGCGCTTCCATTCCTTGCTCGAGCGCAGCGCGCGGAGCAGGTCGGCGACGTGCTGCTCGCCGCTCAACACGTTGGTGTAGCCGGGATGTTCGTTCACCTCGCCCAGCGGCTTGACGAACGAGACGGCGGGCAGCGTGCCGGCCCGGGCGCGGGCGATGAACTCGGACTCATCGCGCAGGTGCGCCGTCTTCGCCGCCGTACCGTCGGCGTAGTTCGCGAAGAAGGCGAAGGGCTGGTGGTGGTACTGGAAGAGCGGATCCGCGTGGCCGGCGAGCGCATCGCTCCAGCCGCCCGAGTACCAGGCCCACGACACGTTCTGCCCCGAGAGGCGATCGCCGATCGTCGGCATCGTCTGGTTCGGCACCAGCGTCGCCGGATTGGCGCTCGCCGGGTGCGGGTTGTTGACGGTGAACGACGTGTTGACGACGTAGCCGTCGGGGGTGACGGCGCCATCCTTCACCAGATTGCCGGCCGCGTCGAGCTGCGCGACCATCGCCGCCGGCGCGCCCGGAAACACCGGCGCCTGCGCGGCGATCAGATAGATGTGGTTGAGGAACGAACCTCCGAAGGCGCCGTGGAAGAAGTTGTCCATCAGGACGTTCTGCGCCGCCTCGGCCGCGAGCGGGAGATTGGCCGTGTGGTAGTAGCCCATCACGAGCCCCTTCGCGTCGCTGATCGCGGCGAACTTGTCCATCTTCCCACCGTCGATCTGCAGCTGCTCCTGATAGAAGCGGTGCACGAGGTCGGGAGTGATCGCGCTGGCGGGCACGTACTGCTCGATGCTGAACGGCGCGTTGGCGAGGGTGCTCGGGAAGGCACCGCCCGGCGGGGTCGGCAGCGTCGTGTAGGGGACGCCAGCGAGGGTGACCTGGGTCGCCTTCGAGCCGGCGTTCGCGAGCCCGTTCGCGCCGGCGAACTCGCCGTACAGGTTGTCGAAGCTGTGGTTCTCGAGATAGATGACGACGAGGTGGTCGATCTTCTCGATCGCCTTCGCGCTGCGCTGGTCGTCGCCGGTCTGATTGTCTCCCGACTTGGAGGCGGCCGATGCGACGGGCGCGGTGATCGCGGCGGGAGTGGTGGTGTCGTGCGCGCAGGCGGCGAGCGCGACGAGGAGGGCCGTCGCGCATGGAAGCGCGGTGGCGCGGGCGCGCGGGAAGGGACGCATGATGTCCTCGCGTGAGGGTGACGCGCCCGAGCGCCACGGCGGCGTCGAGCGATCATCAACCTCGCGGGGGAGCGTCACGATGTTCCCCGAGGCGTGCGTCGGTTGTGTAAAGAGAGCGTGAAGGAGGAGCGAACAGCCGATCACGAAGGCGCGCATCACCGCAAGCTACGGCACCCCCGGCGCGGGGTGCTACTTCGAGTACGTCATCGGAACGATCGGTCCGCCCGACAGGGCCTGGCCTTGCATGGTCATCTGACCCGAACCGATCGTTCCCTGAGACGTCAACGGTGTACCCGA
>DASXHF010000018.1:0-2635 GCA_036488775.1 Gemmatimonadaceae bacterium
CAACATCAGCGGCTTCCCGGCCTCGACGCGCGGTCGATCGGGCGTGGGCGGGCGATGCGTGGCGTGGTCGCGCGATCGAGCAGGCGCAGCGCCTCCTGCACTCCGCGCTCGAGCTGTGGATCGCGGCCGGCGATCACCGACGCGGCGTCGTTCTCCACCTCGATGTCCGGCGTGATGCCTTCGTTCTCGATCGCCCACTCGTTGTTCAAGTTGAAAAACGCGAGGCCGGGCGCTGTGACGCCGCCACCGTCGATCGTGGGCGGGACGCCGGTGGTGCCCACGAGCCCGCCCCACGTACGCGTTCCGATGAGCGGACCGATCTGGTTGACCCGGAAGTTGTACGGCAGCGCGTCGCCGCCGGACCCCGCGGACTCGTTGATGAGCATCACCTTCGGTCCGTAGATGCCGGCGACGGGTGACGTGAGCACCAGGCCGTCGCGCATCGCGTAGCTCCCGGTCCGCCGTCGACTCAGCTCGCCCACGATGAAGTCGGCCACCATGCCGCCGTGGTTGTAGCGCTCGTCGATCACTGCACCCTGCTTGTCCTGCTGCGCGAAGAAATAACGCGTGAACGCGGTGTAGCCCGCCCCAGCGGTGTTCGGGAGCCACACGTACGCGAGGCGTCCACCGGAAAGTGAATCGACCTTGCGGCGGTTATCCTCGATCCATGCGCGCGTGCGAAGTCCCTCTTCGCTCGGCACCGGCACCACCGTCACGAGCCGCGAGCCTTCGCCCGACGGCGAGGGACCGACGCGAAGCACTGTCTGTCGACCCGCCGTTTCCTCGAACGGCTCGTACACGCTGCGGGTCGCCGTCACCGGTCGGCCATCCACCTCGAGCAGGTAGTCCCCGACGGCGACGTGCACGCCCGGCGCGGTCAGCGGCGCGCGCAGCTCGGGGTTCCAGCTCTCGCCGTTGTAGATGCGCTTGATGCGATAGAGGCCGTTCTCCACGGCGTAGTCGGCGCCGAGGAGGCCGGTCGTCGTCGGCGTCGCGCCAGGTTCGTCGCCCGTACCTATCAGGTACGAATGCCCGACCACCAGCTCGCCCCCCACCTGCGCCATGAGGTACCCGAGGTCGGCGCGATGCCGCACCCAGGGCACGAGCGGAGCGTACTTGTCGAGCACGGCCTTCCAGTTGGCGCCGTGCATGCTCGGATCGTAGAAGTACTCGCGCTGCGTGCGCCAGCTCTCGCGGAAGATCTCCGCCCATTCCACCTGTGGGTCCACTTGCATCTCGAGCTGTGCCACGTTGAGCGCGCCGTCGCCCACCTTTGCCGGCTTCTCGGTGGACACGATCCCCCAGCGCGCGTTCGCGCCGGCGCCGGTGGAGTACAGAAGCTTCTTGTTGTCGGCCGAGACGCTGAACGAGCGGAGGCCCTCGAGCACCGTCGTGACCGCGCGGTCCTTGATCTGAAACCGCTGCAGCTTGAGCGTGCCGCCAGTCGCAGCGCGCTCGGCGAAGAAGAACGTCTCGGGGCTGCCCGCGGTGAGCAGCTCGAGATCGCCGGCAGGAACGCCGAGCGCCAGGATCCGCTGGCGGATTCCGGTCTCGTCGATGCGCACCACCGGCCGGCCAGGCGACTCCACACGCACGCCGGAGTCGGGGGTGGCTGGCCGAGCGGCGGCCGGGGCGCGCGCCGGCACGATCGGCGCGCCGCGCGCGGTCGTCGCCGGCTCCTCGCTCGACTCGGGTAGAAGCGGCGAGGGATCGTCGGCGCGCAGCACCACGAGATACGGGACGCGCCGGATCTGATGATCGAGCTGGCTCATGTCGAGCCAACTGGTGCGAAGGCCGATGTCCGTGCTCGCGAGGAAGTACAGATAGCGCCCGCCTGCATCGAAGGCGGGCGAGTTCGCATCGGCGAAGCCGTCGGTGAGCTGGAACGATCGGCCGTCGGCCAGCGAGCGCACGAAGATCGCGCGCAGGTGGCTCGGGAGGCTCTTGGAATAGGTCAGCCACCGCGAGTCTGGGGACCACGCGGCGTCGAACCCGCGACCGGGCGTATTGTACGTGTCCGCGTCGATCTTCGTCGCCTGTCCGGAGGCCAGCTCGATGGCCCATAAGTTCAGGTGGTTGTCCTCCAGACTCACGCGCTTGCCGTCGGGTGACCAGGCGAGCTGCGAGAAGAAGGCAGTGCTCGGCAGCGCGATGGCGCGAGGCTTCGCAACACCGAGCTGGTCGCCGATCATGAGCTGGAACTCGCCGCTCTGGTCGGAGAGCCACGCGACGTGCGAGCCGTCGGGCGACCACGCAGGGCTATGATCATGCGCGCCGGAGCTGCGCGTGAGGTTGCGCCAGTCGCCTTTCTCACTCGGCACCGTGAAGATGTCGCCGCGGGCCTCGAACACGGCGCGCGCGCCAGTGGGCGAGAGCGCCGCCTCGCGAATCATCGGCGCCACTTTCTTGAATTGCGGGCGGGCCCACGCAAAGTCGCCGGCGACGTCGATCGTGAGCGTACGTGCGGTGCCGCTGCGCGGATCGATCAGATGCAGCCCGCCGCCCTGCTCGTACACCACGCCGTCGTCCGTGGCCGACAGGTTGGTGACGTCGAAGTCATCGTGATTGGTGAGCTGCTTCAACTCCTTCGTGTCGAGGTGATACGAGAACACGTTCGTGGTGAAGCTCCGGTCCG
>DASXHF010000065.1:0-4196 GCA_036488775.1 Gemmatimonadaceae bacterium
ACTGCCACGACAAGAGACTTCTTCATCGCGTACTCCTAGTTGATGCGTACCTGGCCCGACCCGCGCACGATGCGCCCGATCCGCCAGCTCGCAATGTTGGCCGACGCGGCGCTGGCCTGCACCGCCGCCGCGCCCGCCTCGTCGGCGATGACCACCATGCCGACGCCCATGTTGAACGTCCGGTACATCTCGCCCCGATCCACCTGTCCTGCCTGCTCGAGCTGCCGGAACAGATTCGGCAGCGGCCAGCTCGACGAGTCGATCACCGCGTCGACCGTGTCCGGCAGCGCGCGGTTCACGTTGCCCGGCAACCCGCCACCGGTGATGTGCGCCATCGCGTGCACCTGGCCCAACACCGGGCGCAGGACCGGGAGATACGACCGATGCACGCGCAGCAACACGTCGGCCACCGTCGCGGCCTCGCCGGGAAAGGTATCGCTCGAACCCAGTCCCATCCGCTCAGAGACGATGCGCCGCGCGAGGGAGTAACCATTGGTGTGCAGTCCGTTGCTCGCCAGGCCGACGAGCACGTCGCCCTCCTGCACGCGATCGGCACCGAGGATCGCGTCCTCCTCCACGTAGCCGACGATGAACCCGGCCAGATCGTAGTCCGGCGGCGTGTATATCCCCGGCATCTCCGCCGTTTCGCCACCCACCAACGAACACCCATTCTCGCGGCAGCCGGCTGCGATCCCCGTCACAACCTTTTCCACTACTTCGGGCACAAGTCGCCCGGCGGCGTAGTAGTCGAGAAAGAAGAGCGGCACCGCACCCTGCACGAGGATGTCGTTCACGCAGTGATTCACGAGGTCGTGCCCGACGGTGTCGTGCCGGTCGGCCTCGATGGCGACGCGCAGCTTGGTGCCGACACCGTCGGCGCTCGACACCAGCACCGGCCGCCGTGCTTCGGCTGGAATGCGAAACATCCCGCCGAAGCCGCCGAATCCTCCTCGCGCGCCGCCGGTGAACGTCGACTCGACGAGACCGCGGATGCGGCGTTTCACCGCGTCGGATCGATCGATGTCGACGCCCGCCTGCGCGTAGTCGAGCGGCCGCTCTTCGCGGTCGCTCATGCCCGCACCTCCTCCTCGAACGCCACCAGCTCGCGGAATTCGGCGACGCGCGCCGAGATGTCGGCCGGCGTGATCTCGAGCAGACGCTGCACGGAGAACTTCTCGACGGCGAAGGACCCCATCGCGGAGCCGTACACGACCGCGCGGCGAAGGTTCGCGTCGCTCAGGTCGCCCGTCCGCGCGAGATAGCCCATGAACCCACCCGCGAACGAATCGCCGGCACCCGTGGGGTCGAACACTTCCTCGAGCGGGAACGCCGGCGCGAAGAAGATCGACGATCCCTTGAACAGGAACGCTCCATGCTCGCCCTTCTTGATCACCACCATCTTCGGCCCGCGCTGCATGATCCATCGCGCGGCCTTCACGAGGTTGAAGCAGTCGGTGAGCTGCCGCGCTTCGCCGTCGTTCAACGTGATGAGATCGACGTGCTTGATCAGCGCGAGGATGTCGGGGCGCCGGCTCTCGATCCAGAAGTTCATCGTGTCGCACGCCACGAGCGTCGGCTTCTCCACCTGTTGCAGCACGTCGAGCTGCAGCCGCGGATCGATGTTCGCCAGGAAGACGAACGGCGCACGCCTGAACTGGTCGGGGATCTTCGGGCTGAAGTGCGAGAACACTCCGAGCCGCGTCTCGAGCGTCTCGGCCGAGTTCAGATCGTGGCGATAGCGTCCGCGCCAGCGGAACGATTCACCGGCCACGCGCTCGACGCCCGCCATGTCGACGCCGCGGCGCCGCAGCGGCTCCAGCTCCGCCATCGGATAATCGTCACCCACCACGCCGACGAGCTGCACCGGCGTGAGATGGCTGGCGGAGGCGGCGAAGAAGGTTCCGGAGCCGCCGATCACGTTGTCGGCCCGGCCGAACGGCGTTTCAACGGAGTCCAGCGCGACGGAGCCGACGACCAGAACGGACATGAGAGGACGGTGAACGGTGAACGGTGAACTACATGCGCTCGGGCGCGCTGATGCCGAGCATCGCGAGCCCGTTGCGCAGCACGATCTGCGCGGCGCGCGCGAGCAGCAGCCGCGCGCGCGTCACCGGCTCCGGCTCGTTGAGCACGTGCGCCTTGTGATACCAGAGATGCACCTTGCCCGCCGTGTCGTGCAGATACGTCGCGACGCGATGCGGCTCGAGCGCCTCGGCGGCGCCGGCGACGAGCGCGGGAAAGTCGAGCAGCGCCTTCATCAGCGCGGACTCCTCGGGCAGCGCGAGCTGCGAGAAGTCGACGTCGGCGCCGATCGACGCCGGATCGATTCCGCCAACGCGGAAGATCCCCGACAGTCGCGCGTGCCCCATCTGGATGTAGTAGACGGGATTCTCTTCGCTCTGCGAGCGCGCGAGGTCGACGTCGAACGAGAGCTGTGAGTCGCCCTTCCGCATGAGGAAGAAGTAGCGCACCGCATCACGCCCCACCTCGTCGATGAGATCGCGCACCGTCACGTAGCTGCCGGCCCGCTTGGAGAGCTTCACCTCCTCGCCCCCCTTCATCACCGTGACCATCTGATGCAGGACGTACTCGGGATAGCCCGCTGGGATCCCGACGTCGAGCGCCTGAAGGCCCGCGCGTACGCGGGTCACCGTGCTGTGGTGATCGGCCCCCTGCACGTTGATCGCGCGGGAGAAGCCGCGCTCCCACTTGGTCTCGTGATACGCGACGTCGGGCACGAAGTAGGTGTAAGTGCTCCCCTTCTCCGCACTCTTGCGCATCACGCGGTCCTGATCGTCGCCGTACGCCGTCGTGGACAGAAAGAGCGCGCCATCCTTCTCGTACGTCCGGCCGCTCGAGACGAGCTCCCGCACTGTCTTCTCGACGCGGCCGTCCTCATAGAGCGACGACTCCAGGTAGTACGTGTCGAACGCGACGCCGAACGCCTGCATGTCGCGGTCCTGCTCCTTGCGCAGCTCGCGCACGGCGAAGCGGCGCAACCCGTCGAGGTCGTCGCCGTGCGCGTCGGCGGGATGCTCGTCGACGTAGCGCTGCGCGATCTCGGCGATGTAGGCGCCGTGATAGCCGCCCTCCGGAATACGCAGAGGCTCGCCAGCCAGCTCGCGAACGCGCGCCTGGGTGCTGAGCGCGAGGTTCTCGATCTGCACGCCGGCGTCGTTATAGTAGAACTCGCGCGAGACCGTCCACCCGGTCCATTCGAGCAGCGAGGCGATCGCGTCGCCCAGCGCGGCCTGGCGGCCATGGCCGACGTGGAGCGGTCCGGTGGGATTGGCGCTCACGAACTCCACGACCACGGGCCGACCGGCGCCAGCGTCCGATCGCCCATACGCGCGGTCAGCCGCGACGAGCGCCGCGATCCCCTCGGCGACCGTGTCGGTGCTCAGTCGGAAGTTGATGAAGCCCGGTCCGGCGATTTCGGCGCTCGCGAGCCCCGCCGCGCGCCGGTCGAGCGCGGCGATCAGCTTGGCCGCGAGATCGCGTGGCTTCTGGCCGAGTGGTTTGGCCAGCACCATGGCGACGTTCGTCGCCCAGTCGCCGAACGCCGGGTCGCGCGGGCGTTCGAGCAGCGGAACGACGTCGGCCGGCGCACCGAGCGTGCGGGCCGCGCGGGTCAGCTCTGCACGGAGCGCGTCGGAACCCGCGCTCACTCGTCCGAGCTCTTTTTCTTGGCCGGTGTGGCGGCCGGCTTCGTCTCGGCGGGCTTCGCCGACTCCGTCTTCTTCGACTCGGACGGCGCGGGAGCGTCGGCCTTGGCGGCTGGTTTCGCCTCGCCCTCACCCGCCGACCCACTGGCGGAGCTCTCGGATTTCGCCTCCGGCGGCTTCTCGCGGTGCGCGTTCTTTCCGTAATCAGTCAGATAGAATCCTGATCCTTTGAACGCGAAGCCGGTGGGCGACATGATCCGCTCCGCGACCTGGCCGCATACAGGACAGGCGGCCTGGGCCTCGGCCCCGCTGATGGTGCGATAGAACTTTTCGAAGTCGTGCCCTTGCGGGCAGCGAAACTCGTAAGTTGGCATCGATGTGAGACTTAGGCGAATCCATCCCAGCCGCGTAACTTAGCCGGCCGCGACGGGGGCTACAAGGTCGCACCTCGACTTGGTGTCGCGCAAAAAAAAAGCGCGCGGGCGACGATCGATCGTCGCCCGCGCGCTGGGTCGGGTATCGCGCGGTTAT
>DASXHF010000078.1:0-2169 GCA_036488775.1 Gemmatimonadaceae bacterium
CTCGTCGCGCACGCCGAGATCGTTGCGTAGTTCGGACCCTTCGCGTTGAAGCGCATGGACACGAGACCGGCGGCGATATCCGAGATGAACATCGGAATGAAGAACGCGCTGATCTTCGACTGTCCGCGCTCGCGGTAGACGTCGTGCTGCTCCTCGAACGTCTTGAGGCCGCCGATGCCCGAGCCGATGATCACGCCCAGGCGTTCCGGGTCGTACTTCGACGTGTCGTCGAAGCCGGCGTCCGCCATCGCCTGCGCCGAGGCGGCGATGGCGTACTGGGCGAAGAGGTCCGCGCGCTTCGCTTCCTTCCGCTCCATGAACTGCAGCGGATCGAAGCCCTTCACTTCACAGGCGAAGTGAACCGGGAAGGTGCTGTGATCGAACTTGGTGATGTTCGCGCCGCCGGAGACACCGGCGGTGATCGCAGCCCACGTCGACGCCACGTCGTTGCCGACTGGCGTGATCGCCCCCATCCCGGTGACGACGACCCTGCGTTTCATCCGTGGTTCCTCACTCCGGCGCTACGCACCTTCGCTCGGAATTCTGCATCCGACCTGCTGATCACGCGTTGCTCCCCATCTTCGAATTGAGGTAGCCCACTGCGTCGCCGACGGTGCGGAGCTTCTCGGCATCCTCGTCGGGGATGTCGATGTTGAACTCCTTCTCGAACTCCATGACCAGCTCGACGATGTCCAGGCTGTCCGCGCCTAGGTCCTCGATGAAGCTCGCTTCGTCGGTCATCTTGTCACGCTCGACGCCGAGCTCCTTCTCGATGATGTCACGTACCTTCTGGGCGTTGTTGGCCATGAGTGGGGCTCCTGTAGTGTTTGAACGCGGGAAAGTTAGCGAAAGTTCGCGCTGAATGTCACGGATGCGCACGGCACGAGCCGCGCCGTCACATCACCATGCCGCCGTCCACGACGATCGTCTGGCCGGTGATGTAGCTGGCGGCGTCGGACGCGAGGAAGGCGACGACGCCGGCGATGTCCCGCGGCGAGCCGAGTCGCTCGAGCGGGATCTGGCCGGAGAGGGCCGCACGCGCCTCGGGCGTCATCGCGGCGGTCATGTCCGTCTCGATGAAGCCCGGGGCCACGGCGTTGACGAGGACGTTGCGGGAGCCGAGCTCCTTGGCGACGGACTTGGTGAGGCCGATGAGCCCCGCCTTGCTCGCCGCGTAGTTCGCCTGGCCCTTGTTGCCGGTGATGCCGACGATGCTGGCAATGTTCACGATGCGTCCCCAACGGCGCTTGATCATCCCCCGCGCGGCCGCGCGGATGGCGACGAACGCTCCGCGGAGGTTCGCGTCGAGCACGGTGTTCCAGTCGTCGTCCTTGAGCCGGAACAGGATGTTGTCGCGGGTGAGGCCCGCGTTGTTGACCAGGATGTCGATCTGGCCGAAGGCTTTCTCCACCGCGTCGACCAGCTCGATGATCGACGCCGGCTGCGCGACGTCGGCACCGAATCCCTGCGCCCCGTGACCGACCGACGCCGCGGCCTCGGCGGCCTTCGCCTGATCGCGGCCGACGACGGCGACCCGTGCGCCGGCGCCGGCGAGGGTCTCGGCGATGGCGCGGCCGATGCCGCGAGTGCTCCCGGTGACCAGCGCGGTCCTGCCCGTGAGATCGATCTTCATGCGGCCACCATGGCGAGGAGCGCATCGACGTCCGCCGCCGCTCCGCCGGGGACGACCTTGATGTTCGGCGCGATCTTTTTCGCGAGGCCCTTGAGCACCGCGCCCGGTCCCATCTCGACGTACAGTGCGTCCGGATGGAGAAGCGCGATGGATTCGAGCTCGCGGGCCCACTGCACGGGCGCGGTAAGCTGCTCCACGAGGAGCCGGCGTGCAAGCGCGGCGCTCTGAACGGGTTGCGCGTTCACGTTCGCGTACACCGGGAACCGCGGGTCGCCGAAGTGGGCAAGGTCGAGCGCCTGCTCCAGCCCGGCAGCGGCGTCCTGCATGAGCGGCGAGTGAAAGGCGCCGCTCACGTTCAGACGGATGGCCTTCGCCCCCGCCTCCTTCGCAAGCGCCATCGCGCGCTCCACACCCGCGACTTCGCCGCTGATGACGACCTGGCCCGGACTGTTGTAGTTCGCGGGGACCGCGAGGCCGGCTTCCTCGGTCGCCTGCCGGCAGATCTGTTCGATCGGCGTCGTCGTGTTGCCGAGGAT
>DASXHF010000112.1:0-12858 GCA_036488775.1 Gemmatimonadaceae bacterium
ACGGTCGAGACGCTGCACTTCGTCCGCATCGCGCCCGATCCCCCGCGGGCGCCGACGACCAAACCCGCCGTCGCGCCGCCGATGCCGAAGATCGCGCCGCCGCTCCCAACGCCGCGGCCGGTCGTCACGCCGCCGGCGCCGACGCCACAGCAGCAGTCCGCCGTGCCCGCGCCGTCGACCACCATCGCGGCCGTGACTCCCGGAACGAACGGGGGGAGCGGCCGCGATGGCACATCGGGGGCCGGCCCGGGGAGCGGCGGCGGCGTGGGCTCCGGTGCGGGAACGGGTCGTGGAAGCGCGAACGGGCCCGGCACCGGTGGCGGCAACCAGACCAACTATCCGCCGACGGTCGTCGACATGAATCTGCCGCCGATGCCCGCGCCCAAAGAGGTGCGCGGCATGACCGTGATCGCGGAGTTCGACGTCGACTCCACCGGCCGCGTGCTCGACTTCAAGTTCACCGAGACGCCCGACGGTTCGTACAATCGACTGATCGCGTCCGCGCTGCGCACGACGAAATTCCGGCCCGGCACGCGCCCCGACGGCACGCCCCTCCGCATGAAGGCGCAGATTTCGATCGCGTTCTGACGTCGATCGCACTGCAGTGCCGCGGCGAGCGCCGCGCGCGTACCGCGCTCTAGCGATCCCCTGGGCGCAGCCCTACATTTTGCTGAATTCCCCGGCTCCGACCGTCACGCCGCTGGCGTCGCGGCCGCGTCTCCTCGCGTTCTCTCCGCATCCGCATCCTGCATGAGCAGCTCGGCCGTCACGACCGACGCAACGCCGCAGTCCAGCACCGGATTCGTCAAAGCGATGTCGTTGACCGACGCGACGATGCTCGTCGCGGGGTCGATGATCGGTTCGGGGATCTTCATCACTTCCGCCAGCATGGCGCGCGGCCTTCCGTCGCCGCTCTGGCTCGTGCTCGCGTGGCTTCTCTCCAGTGTGATGACGGTGCTCGGCGCCCTCGCCTACGGCGAGCTCGCGTCGATGTACCCGCGCGCCGGTGGCCAGTACGTCTTCCTGCGCGAGTCGATGGGCCCACTGATGGGCTTCCTCTACGGATGGACATTCTTCGTCGTCATCCAGACGGGCACCATCGCAGCCGTCGCCGTCGCCTTCGGGCGGTTCATGGGCGTGCTGTTTCCCGGCGTCAGCCCCGATTTCTTCGCCTGGTTTCCCCGCGCTGACGTCTGCGTCGCCGCGCTCGGGTGCACCGATCCGGCGAATGCGATCACGCTGGGGCTCAACCCGCAGCGCCTCGTCGGTCTGCTCAGCATCGCCTTCCTGACCTGGGTGAACCTGCGCGGCGTGCGCGAGGGGAAGCTCGTGCAGACGACGCTCACCACGGTGAAGACAGGCGCGCTGGCGCTGCTCATCATCCTCGGATTGACGCTCGGCCGCAACGCGACGGCGCTCGCGGCGAACTTCGGCGCGGGACAGTTCGTTGGGCAGTGGACGTTGAGCTACACGCTCGTCGTCGCCTTCGGCGCGGCGATGGTGGGATCGCTGTTCTCGAGCGACGCGTGGAACGGCGTCACCTTCGCCGCCGCGGAGGTGAAGAACCCCTCGCGCAACCTTCCGCTCGCACTGCTGCTCGGGACGGGCGGGGTGTGTCTCCTTTACGTCATCGCGAACCTCGCCTATCTCAACGTCCTCCCCTTCGATGGCGTGGCGACGGGCGCGACGGTCGTCGAGCGCGGGATTCGACACGCCACACAGGACCGGGTCGGCACCGCAGTGGCCGAGACGATCTTTGGCGCGAGCGCGGGCGCGATCATGGCCGTCGCCATCCTGATCTCGACGTTCGGATGCAACAACGGCTTGATCCTCTCCGGAGCGAGAGTGCTGTACGCGATGTCCGGCGACGGACTGTTCTTCCGCAAGGCGGGGACGTTGAATCGAAATCACGTCCCCGCCTTCGCGTTGGTGGTGCAGACGGTGTGGACGGCGATCCTCTGTCTCACCGGCACGTACAACCAGCTGCTGAACTACGTCATCTTCGCCGCGCTGCTCTTCTATGCCTTCACGACCGCGGGGTTGTTCATCCTGCGGGCCAAGCGTCCCGATCTGGCGCGGCCGTATCGGGCGTTCGGCTATCCGGCGCTTCCGTTCCTGTACATCCTCCTGTGCTGCGGCGTCATGGTGCTGCTCCTGCTGTCGCCGACGACGCGCACGGAGGCCGTGTCCGGGCTCGTGCTGGTGCTGATCGGGATTCCGGTGTTCTATCTGTGGCGCCGCGTCGAGCGCCCAGCCGCCGCCGTGGCCTGACGGTCACGGCGGCTTCGCACGCAACTTTCCTTTTCCCGCATCATGACGCAGACGCAGTCCTCCCTCTTGGCCGTGGTCATCGGCGCGAGCGTGCTCGCGCTGGTCTTCGCCGTCTTCCTGGCGCGCTGGGTGCTCTCGCGTGGCCGAGGCACGCCCGAGATGCAGAAGATCTCCAACGCGATCCAGCAGGGCGCGGAGGCGTATCTGGCGCGCCAGTACAAGACGATCGCGCTGCTCTCGATCGTCGTCGCGGCGCTGCTCGGCATCGGCTATGGCTACTTCCGCGCGACCACGCCGTACGATCCGGTTCACGATCCCAAGACCCTCGCGATCTACGTGACCGCGTCGTTCCTGCTCGGGGCGCTCAGCTCGGGCATCGCGGGCTACGTCGGGATGTGGGTGTCGATCCGCACGAACATCCGCGTCGCGTCGGCGGCGATGACCTCGCTCAACGACGCGCTGCAGACCGCGCTGCGCGGTGGCGCGGTGTCCGGCCTGTTCACGGTCTCGATGAGCCTTCTCGGCGTCGGCGGCCTGTTCGCGGCGCTGTCGGCGTTCGCGCCGGCGGACATGCCTGCCGCCGAGTGGGCGCAGCGCATCCCGTTCCTCATCGTCGGGTACGGGTTCGGCGCGTCGTTCGTGGCGCTCTTCGCGCAGCTCGGCGGCGGCATCTACACCAAGGCGGCGGACGTCGGGGCTGATCTCGTCGGCAAGGTCGAAGCGGGGATCCCCGAGGACGACCCGCGCAATCCCGCGGTCATCGCCGATCTCGTCGGCGACAACGTGGGCGACTGCGCCGGCCGCGGCGCCGATCTGTTCGAGAGCACGGCGGCCGAGAACATCGGCGCGATGATCCTGGGCGTGCTGCTGTACAAGTCGTTCGGCGTGAGCGGGATCCTGTTCCCGCTCGTGATCATGGCGCTCGGTCTCATCTGCTCGATCGTCGGGGTGATGGTCGTGCGGACGCGGGAGGACGCTGATCCGATGCAGGCGCTCAATCGCGGCTACTACGTGACGGCGGCGCTCGTGACGGTGGCATTCTTCTTCGCCAGCCACACGCTGCTGCGCGTTGACGCGGCGCCCGACGCCTGGTGGCATTTCTTCTTCGCCGGCCTGATCGGCATCGCGACGTCGATCGCGTTCGTCTTCATCACGCAGTACTACACCGAGTACCGCTATCGTCCGGTGCTCGGCATCGCCGAGGCGAGCCAGACCGGGCCGGCGACGAACATCATCGCCGGCATCGCCGTCGGCATGGAGTCGACCGTGCTGCCGGTGATCACGATCGGTATCGCGATCATCGCGAGCTACTCGCTGGGGCAGACGAGCGGTCTCGTGAACGAGGCGGGTCAGCGGATCGGCGGATTGTTCGGCACGGCGGTGGCGACCATGGGGATGCTCGGCACCGCCGGCTACATCCTGGCGATGGACGTCTTCGGACCGATCACCGACAACGCGGGCGGGATCGTGGAGATGTCGCGGCAGCCGCAGTCGGTGCGCGACAAGACCGACCGGCTCGACGCAGTGGGCAACACGACGAAGGCCCTGACGAAGGGGTACGCGATCGGCTCGGCGGCTCTCGCGGCGTTCCTGCTCTTCTCCGCATACCTCGACGAGGTCCGCAACTACACCGGCCAGACGCTGCACGTCGATCTGTCCAAGCCGGTGGTATTCGTCGCCGGCCTGCTCGGTGCGATGCTCGTGTTCTGGTTCTCGTCGCTCGCGATGACGGCGGTGCGCAAGGCGGCGTCGTCGGTCATCACCGAGGTGCGGCGTCAGTTCCGCGAGCGGCCCGGCATCATGGCGGGGACCGAGGAGCCGGATTACGCGGCATGCGTCGACATCGTCACGCTCGGCGCGTTGAAGGCGATGGTGCTCCCTGGGGCGCTCGTCGTGCTCTTCCCGATCATCGTCGGCGTGGTGTTCAAGCACTTCGGCGGCGCCGGGGAGTTCATCGGCGCCGAGTCGGTCGCCGCGCTGTTGATGGTCGGCACGATCGCGGGAGTCCTGATGGCGGGCTTCCTGAACAACGGCGGCGGCGCGTGGGACAACGCCAAGAAGTACATCGAGACGGGCGCGTACGGCGGGAAGCGGTCGGAGGCGCACAAGGCGGCGGTCGTCGGAGATACCGTGGGCGATCCGTTCAAGGACACGGCGGGTCCGTCGCTGCACGTGCTCGTGAAGCTGCTCAGCACGATCACGCTCGTGTTGGCGCCCCTGTTCATCTGACGCGCTCGGCGCCTCGCCCCGCACTCCCAAGCCATGTCGTCGCTCTTTGCCCGGAAGCCGATCGCGGCGCTGCTGGCCGAGGAAGGTCACCCGAATAGCCTGAAGCGCTCGCTCGGCGCGGTCGATCTCGTCATGCTCGCGATCGGCGCCGTGATCGGGGCGGGGATCTTCGGCTCGATCGGCTCCGCCGCCGCGGGTCAGTTGGGGCCGAACGGTGAGGTGATTCGCGTGGGCGCCGGACCGGCGCTCGTCGTCTCGTTCCTGCTGCTCGGCGTCTGCTGCGCGCTCGCCGGACTCTGCTACGCCGAGCTCGCGTCCATGATTCCACAGGCGGGGAGTGCGTACGCGTACTCGTACGCCACGCTCGGCGAAGTCGTCGCCTGGATCATCGGTTGGGACCTGATCCTCGAGTACGCGGTCGGCAACGTGGCGGTCGCGATCTCGTGGGGGGACTACTTCAAGTCGCTGGTGAGCGGCTGGATCGACTTCCCCGCGTGGGCGACGACCGGCTACCGAACGGCTCTGCTCAGCCAGGACCCTGCGGTGCACGGGCTGATCGCGACCGCGCCTCGCATCGCGGGAATTCCGATCCTGGTGAACATCCCTGCATTCGGAATCGTCGCGCTGATCAGCTGCCTGCTGCTGCTGGGCGCCCGCGAGAGCGCGCGGGCGAACAACGTCATGGTGGCGATCAAGCTCATCGTGCTGGCGCTCTTCATCGTGATGGGTCTGCAGCACATCAATCCGGCCAACTACCATCCCTTCGCGCCGAACGGATTTCGTGGCATCCATCAGGGAGCCGCGATCGTCTTCTTCGCCTACATCGGCTTCGACGCCATCAGCACGGCGGCGGAGGAGACGAAGAATCCCCAACGGAACCTGCCGATCGGCATCCTGGGCGGCCTCGCCATCTGCACGGTGATCTACATCGTCATCGGGGCCGTGCTCACGGGGATGGTGCCGTCGAGCGAGCTCGGGAAGCAGGCGGATCCGCTCGCCTATGCGCTCAACGCGACCGGGCTCACGTCGATCGCGAAGATCGTGGCGCTGGGTGCGGTGTTCTCGATGTCGGCCGTGCTGCTCGTCTTCCAGTACGGGCAGCCTCGCATCTTCTTCGCGATGGCGCGAGACGGGTTGCTGCCCAGATGGGCGGCGCAGGTGAGCAAGAAGGCCAGGGTGCCATGGGCGACCACGCTGCTGTCAGGTCTGTTCGTCGCCCTGTGGGCGTTGATCGGCGATGCCAACGAGACCTATGATCTGACGAACATCGGCACGCTGTTCGCCTTCGCGCTCGTGTGCGTGGGGGTGATCGTCCTTCGCTACACCGATCCCGAGCGGCCGCGCCCGTTTCGAGTGCCCTTCGTGCACACCGTGGGCATCGTTGGCGCGGTGTTGTGCGTCATCGTCATGTGGGGGCTGCCGGGGCTCGCATGGCGACGGTTCGCCGTCTGGCTCGCCATCGGGCTACTGCTGTACGTCGTGTATGGCTACCGCAACTCCACGTTGCGCCGCGCTGCTGCCGGCCTCGCCCCCAACCGCTGACCGATGAGCGCGAGCACCGCTCCCACGCTTCCCCCCCGCACCGGGCTTCGCCGCATCTCGCAGACGCAGTGGATCGTCATCGCGATGGTCGTGGGAGTCCTGATCGGGTATCTGTTCCCGCAGAAGCCGGCCGGCACCGGCGGCTTCGCGGCGACCGATCTCCAGGTGCTCTCGACGATCTTCCTGCGGATGATCAAGTCGCTGATCGTTCCGCTGCTGTTCGCCACGTTGGTCGTCGGCATCGCGGGCCACGGCGACGACATGAAGCGCGTCGGCAAGCTCGCGTTCCGATCGATTCTCTACTTCGAGATCGTGACGACGCTGGCGCTCGTCGTGGGACTCCTGGCCGTGAACATCGTGAAGCCGGGCGTCGGGGTGAACATTTCCACGGCGACGACGGACGCGGGCGCCGAGCTGGCGAGGAATCAGACGTCGCTTGCCGGCGTGATCGAGCACACGGTGCCGCAGAGCTTCTTCGAGGCGGCGGCGAAGAACGAGGTGCTCCAGATCGTCTTCTTCGCGATCATCTTCGCCGTCGCGCTGTCGCAGACGCAGGGTGCGGCGAAGACGTTCATGCTCTCGGCGTGCGAGAGTCTGAGCGAGGTGATGTTCAAGTTCGTCGGCATCGTGATGAAGTTCGCGCCGATCGGCATCGGCGCGGCGATCGCGGTGACGGTGGGGAAGAGCGGGCTCGGGGTCCTCAAGAACCTCGGCGTGCTGGTACTGACGCTCTACGGCGCGCTCGCCGTCTTCATCCTGTTCGTGCTGCTCCCGGTCGCGATCGCGTTCAAGGTGCCGATTCGCCGCTTCTGGCAGGCGGTGAAGGAGCCATGGCTGATCGCGTTCACGACGGCGTCGTCGGAGGCGGCGCTGCCGCTCGCGCTGCAGCGGATGGAGAAGCTCGGCGTGCCGCGGCGGATCGTGTCGTTCGTGCTGCCGACGGGTTATTCGTTCAACCTGGACGGTAGCACGCTGTACCTTGCGCTCGCGGCGGTGTTCGTCGCGCAGGCGGCGGGGATCGACATGCCGATCTCGCAACAGCTCCTGATGATGCTGACGCTGATGCTGACGAGCAAAGGAGTCGCCGCGGTGCCGCGCGCGTCACTCGTCATCCTCTCCGGCGCGTTGACGCACTTCGGCCTGCCACTCCAGGGCGTAGCGGTCATCCTTGGTGTGGACGCGCTGATGGACATGGCGCGTACGTCGGTGAACCTCGTCGGGAACTGCCTCGCGACCGTGGTGATGGCACGGTGGGAAGGGGTGTTCCAGCTCTCGGCGGACGACCTGCCGGTCGCGAACGCGCTCGCCGGGGCACGGCTGACGGTACCGGCGGTGGAGACGCCGGAGATCGGCTGATACTAACTGCCTGCCGTCTCTCCGAGATATCTGAGCGCCCCGCGCACCGCGCCCCGTGCCGCGTTGACCTCGGCGGCCTGAATCTGCGCGCCCGGCACTGCACTGCGCATTCGGTGCTCGAGTCGCTTGCGTAGCGTCGTGCCCTTGGAGAGCATCCCACCGCTGAGCGCCACCGGCGTGGCCGCGCGCTCGTCGCCGAACAGTTGGCGTGCGAGGGCGCGCACATGCAGCACGAGCTCCTCGACCGCGAGGCTGAGGATCGCATTCGCGCGCAGGTCGCCGCCGTCCGCGACACTGCTCACGACCGGCGCGAGCGTCGCCAGCTGCGCGGGCGTCGCTTGGGCGGCCCACACGATCAGCTCTTGCGGCTCGTTGACCTGTGCCGCCGTCAGAACTGCGCCGATCAGTGCCGTCTCCGGCTCGCGGCCGTCGGCCGACCCGGTGACGACGCTCAACGCGCGGCGACCGATCCACGCGCCGCTCCCTTCGTCGCCGCACACCGGGCCCCAACCGCCGCAGCGTGCGATGACGCCTGCCGGACTGCGGCCGAACGCAACCGACCCCGTGCCACTGATCAGGAGCACTCCGGGCCCCTCGCCGAACGCGTCGTCGAGTGCCACCGAGTAGTCGGGATGAACGACGGTCTCCTCGGCGAGCTCGCGGCCCATGAGCGCCTGCCAGAGCGCCTGCCGCTCCGGCTCACGCGCGACGCCCGCGACGCCGACGCACAGCACCTTCGGCATGACGTGCGTCATCTCGACCGACGCGAGCGCATCGCGCACCGACGCAGCGATCACGTCCGCCGAGTGCTCCGCCTGTCCCGGCCGCACCGCGCTCGCCGGCCCGATCACCTCGCCGAGCTGGTGTCCGCGCTCGTCGGCGACGATGACCTTCGTCTTCGACCCGCCGCCGTCGACACCGACGACGATGAAGGTCATGACGACGCCGGCACGCGAGCCGGCATCGGATGCGTGAGCGAGGAGAGCATGCCGACGATGAGAGTGATGATCGTGCCGATGAGGACGTACCAGGGCCAGGCGATGCCCGCGAACGGCGCGAGCGTGCCGGCGAGCGAAGGATAGGCGGCGGCAATCGGCTTTGCAAAGACGATGAATGCCATGGTCGCGATGGCCACCGACATGCCGAGAATCGCGTCGCGCTGGATCGCGCGTCGCCAGAAGATTCCGAGGAAGAACCCGCCGAGCAGCCCGCCGTACGTGAACGACGCGATGCCGAGCGCCACGACGACGACCGGGGTCTTGGTGTCCTGCGGAAAGAGCAGAGCGCCGAGCGTGAGCACGATCCCCCAGCCAAGCGCGAAGAGCCGGCCCATGCGGAGCGTATTCGGATCGTCGACGCTGCGGCCGGAGAGCGGGAGATAGATGTCGTGCGTCGTCGCGCCGGCCAGCGAGTTGATCGCGCCCGAGTGGGTGCTCATCGTCGCGGCGACGATTGCGGCGACGATCAGTCCGACCAAACCAGCGGGCATGTGCTCGAGGATGAACGTCGGAAAGATCTGGTCGGTCGTCGGAAACGCGCGACCGTGGTAGAACGCCCACAGCCCCAGGCCGATGGCGAGAAAGAGGAAGAACTGCACGAACACCACGAAGCCCGAGCCGACGATCGCGCGTTGCGCGTCCTTCAGTGAGCGCGACGACATGAGCCGCTGCACGATGAGCTGGTCGGTGCCGTGCGACGCCATCGCGAGAAAGGCGCCGCCGAACAACCCCGACCACACGGTGTGGGGGTTGGACAGGGTGAAGTGGAAGTCGATCGCCTGCGTCTTGCCGGCGCGCGCTGCCTCCCCCCAGATCGTGCTCCATCCGCCGGGGACGAGGTGTCCGAGAATGAGCACCGCCGCCGCTCCGCCGCTGAGATAGATCCCGGCCTGCACGAGCTCCGTCCAGACGACCGCCTTCATGCCGCCCTTGTACGTATAGAGCACCGTGAGCAGGCCGAGCGCCAGCACGGACAGCGGCATCACCATCGCCTTGTTCTGCACGTTGGGGCTGATGATGAGCGCGACCGGGATCGCGGTGGCGAACACGCGCACCGAATCGGCGAGCGCGCGCGTCACCATGAACACGATCGACGTGAAGCGTCGCGTCGTGAGACCGAACCGCTGCTCCAGCAGGGCGTACGCGGTCACGAGATGCCCCTGGAAGTAGCGCGGCAGCAGCACCGTGGCCACGACAAAACGTCCGACGATGTAGCCGGCGACGACCTGCAGAAAGCCGAGATTGCCCGCGTACGACAGCCCGGGCGTGCTGATGAACGTCAGCGCGCTCGTTTCGCTGGCGACGATCGAGAACATCACCGCCCACCAAGGGATCGCGCCGCTCGCGACGAAATAGTCCTTCGCGTCGCGCTGCCGTCGGCCGACGTACAGGCCGAGCGTCGTCGTGCCGGCGAGGTACGCGACGAGCACGACCGCGTCGAGCAGGGTGAAACGGGTCACGGGGGAACTCCTCTACGGTGTGGGGAGACTCCTCGATGCCACGGAGCGGACGCCGCGCGTCGCGCTACTCGACGACGTACGCTTCCATCGCGAAGTATTCGGCGAGGCCGAGGCGGTCGAGCAGCGCGGCCGTGTCCTTGTTGCGCGCGTCGACGCGCTGCCAGAACTCGCGGTCGTCCTGGCCCGGGAAGGGCGCCGAGTCCTTCTGGGACTGGTGCTTGAAGATCGCCTGAATCTTGAGCCGGAGCTCCTCCTGCGACATCGGGACGAGCCACGTCGCGTCGGTGACGTCCCACTCCTGCCACGCACCGCGATACAGCCAGACCTCCGGCCGGACGAAATCGACCTCCGCCAGCGCGCGGTCGATCGCCTCCTTGCACATGCGGTGCGTGCCGTGCGGATCCGAGAGGTCGCCGGCGACGAAGATGATCTCCGGCTTGAACTCGGTCAACAGATCGCGCACGATCGCCACGTCGGCCGGTCCGATCGGGTCCTTCTTCACCTTGCCCGTCTGATAGAACGGCAGATTGAGGAAGCGCGCGTTCTCGCGCGTCAATCCCATCACCTCGATCCCCGCCACCGCCTCGCTCTCGCGGATGATGCGCTTGATGTCCTGGACCTCGGTGATGTCGACGTCGCCGGGCTCCTTGTGGTCGAGGAAGCTGTTGATCTTCTCGGCCATCGCGTCGACCGTCTTGCTGCCCACGTGCTGCTCGTGCGACAGCCGGCGCAGGAAGTCGACGTAGCGGCGGACGTCGTGGTCGAACACGGCGATGTTGCCGCTCGTCATGTACGCGACGAGCATGTCGTTCTCGTTCTGCACGAACTTGCGCAGGATGCCGCCCATCGAGATGACGTCGTCGTCCGGATGCGGCGAGAAGACGATCGTCCGCCGCCGCCGCGGCAGCTTGCTCTTGCCGCGGATCTTGGCGCCGAGGGCGTTGAACACCTCGCCGTTCACGGCGCCGGGCGAGCCGTATCGCGCCACGAGCGACGACATCCCATGCTCGGCGTAATCGCGCTGCGTGAGCTTGAGGATCGCGCGGTCGACCTGCTGCGACAGCCAGACGACCGCGCGCAGCATGAGGTCCGGTGACCATTGTACCTCATCCAGTAGCCACGGCGTGGCGATGCGCGTGAGCGCGGCACCGGCCGGCCCGTCGACAAAAAATGTCGTGTTGGGATGCCGCTGCAGGAAGGTCGCCGCCACCTCGTGGCTGATCTCCCCCTCGACCGACCGGCGCACGATCGCCGCCTTGTGCTCGCCGGTAGCGAGAATGGCGATCTCCCGCGCGTCGAGGATCGTCGCGACGCCCATCGTCACCGCTTCCTTCGGCACGAACTCCTCGCCGAAGAAATCCGCCGCCGCGTCGCGACGGGTGACTGCGTCCAGATGGACGAGGCGCGTCCGGCTCTCGACTCCGGAGCCGGGCTCGTTGAACCCGATGTGTCCCGTCTTGCCGACGCCGAGGATCTGGAAGTCGATCCCGCCGGCGCGGGCGATCGCCGCCTCGTACTCGCGGCACATGTCCTCTACCTGCTCGCGCGGCACGTCACCGCGCGGGATGTGGACGTTGGCCTTCGGAATGTCCACGTAGTCGAACAGGTTCTCCCACATGAACCGGTGGTACGAGTGCATGTTGTCGGGCGCCATCGGGTAGTACTCGTCCAGATTGAACGTCACCACGTTGGCGAAGCTCAACCCCTCATCCTCGTGCATCCGGATCAGCTCGCGGTATACGCCGATCGGCGTGGACCCGGTGGCGAGGCCGAGGACGGCGTTCTTGCCGGCGGCGCGGCGCTCGCGAATCAGCGTCGCGATGCGCGCGGCGACGAGCCGTGCGAGGTCTTCGTGCTCGTCGACGACGATCGTGCGGATGCGCTCGAGCGCCGTCGCGTGAGGAGTGGAGTGGACACGCGACGGCCCGCGAGGCGCTGCGCGCTCGCGGGCCGCGTGTCCGGTGCCGACGTCCGCGCGGGCGCCAGTAACCGGTTCCGTCATCGAAGTGCTATCTCAGGCTGAGAACGAACTGCCGCAGCCGCAGCCGCCGGTCGCGTTCGGATTCTTGAAGGTGAACCCCGACCCCTGCATCGACGACACGTAGTCGATCACGACGCCGTTGATGTACTGGGCGGAGAATGGATCCACGAAGACGCGATACTCGCCCTGGTCGACCACGAGATCGTCTTCCGCGGCCTGGTCTTCGATCAGCAAGCCATACTTGAAACCGCTGCAGCCGCCGGGCTGCACGCTCACGCGCAGTCCCCCGATCGCGGGATCCACGCCTTCCTGCGTCATGAACTTCTTGACCTCGGCGCCCGCGACGGGCGTGACGGTCATCAGAACTTCGGGTTGGTTGATCGTGCTCACGGCTCCTCCACTGGGTTGCGCCGGTCGGTCGTCGGCGCGGTCATCCACACTCTTAAGTATATACCCCGCAACGGGGTTCGTTCAAGCTCGGCTGGGCCTGCTTGCTAGCGCGCTTCGTTGCTGGGACGATCGGAGAACTGAATGCGCGGAACGGGCGGAAACGACTGAACCTGCGGATCTGTCCCTCGTAGGAGCTGGACGCCGCGCACCAAACCCGGCGCCAGACCCCACGGTCTTTCTTTCGTGGTCGACGGGATGCGGAGGCGGCGCCTGGACGCTCCCGGTGTGCCGTCATCCGTCGTTTCCGTCGTTTCCATGCATTCAGTTCACTACGTGCGAGTCCCTGCCCAGAATCAACCCGAGCAGCGATGGTGCGTTCCCACAATCAATCCGCCGCCACGCGCTGTGCCGCCATCGCCTGCTGGGCGCGCGGGCCGGCGTCCTCGGACCGGAAGGCGCGAGCGATCCAGGCGAATGCCGCCGCTGCCACCAGCAGCATCACGAAGCCCGTGGCCGTCTCACCAAAGATGAGCTTTCCGATGCCGAACAGCGTCGCGTAGACGGCCACGATTCCGGCGAGCCAGTTGGTCCATGCCAATGCGCCGCCCGGGATCGGCTCGGCGCCATACCC
>DASXHF010000124.1:0-4565 GCA_036488775.1 Gemmatimonadaceae bacterium
GTCGTTGGCCGCCCACGTGTTCATCACTGCGCCCATCGCATGACCGATGTCGACGCCGCTGGTGAACTGCGGGTGGACCTGACCGTTCGGGCCGACGGACTCGGCGTCGAGCTGCGCCTGGAGTGTGGCGGCCGCGTCGGAGAAGATGTAGGCGAGCACGGTGCGGGATGCCTCGCCGATGGCACCGCGACGCGATTCGTATTGCGCGCGCCCTCCGTCGTCCGCGCCGATGGCCGCGTCGTCGCCGTCGTCGGCAATGCCGAGCGCCTGGTCGGAGGCCACCGCGGCGCCGTACTGCGCGACGCCAAGAAGCGCGTACACTCGTCCCGCGTTGATCGGCGTCATCGTCGCCGGGTGCGCAGACACGAGGTTGCGCGCGGTCAGCTGCCAGGCGAGCGTCGCCGGGGCGGTCGAGCGTTCGGCGCGCGTCGATGCGCTGATGGCCTTCGGCGGAGCCAGTGTCGGGTTCGTGGGGATCACGCTGTCGGTGCACGCGCCGAGCGCGGCAGCTGTGATGAGAAGTGCAAGCCGAGCGGGAGGCGGTGCGGTGGGGCGGAAGGCGAGATGGGGACGCATCGGATGCTCCGGGGAGAGGGAGCCAGCGGACCCGCGCTGGCGGCGGTCGCGCGAACACGAAAAACCGGCCGAGCGGGCTGCCGTATGGCAGTCCGGCTCAGCCGGTTTCGCGATTGGCTCCGCTCGGGGTATGGGCGAACCCCTGTCTACGGCGCGCCCCGAGCATCGTTGCTTCTGAGGAGGCCGACGATATGGCCGCTTGGTGGAGATGTCAATGATGCGGGCGCGCGAAGCCGTCCCGCTGTCACTCTCGCGGGACGCCAGCCGGTCCAGCGACGTCTGCGGGGGCGGTCGGGTTTGGCGTGATGAAGCCAAGGTCTCTCCCCTACACGCCGCAGCCCATGTCGATGAGACGCCTCTTTCTTGCCGCCACCCTGCTGACCCTGACGGCCGCGTGCCAATCGGCGACCACCGGGACGCTGTCCGGGGTCCCGATGTGTAGGCGCTCGAATATGCGCCAACTCGTTAGCGCATAGGAAACCAAGCTGGCCGTTCCCCGTCGAAAATCAACGTCTTATGGAACGACCCCCTTAGCTTCGCCCGGCTTCCCAAGCTGGACGTCGCCGGTTCGAGTCCGGTCGCCCGCTCTGAAAGTGATGTGACTATTGGGTCTCGGAAACCAGCTGCCCACCTCGGCAGCTGGTTTCGTTTTTCAGTAGTTGGGCCGCGGTCGGCTCTGCTACCGTCGCCTTTCCCTCGCCACCGCAGCCTCGACCCTCGACCACCTGCCCATCACCTCGGCGAACAGCGCGCGCGCCTTGTCCGCCGCCGCGAGCTGACTCGCCGTCGGTTCCACATCGGCGGCCTGCATTGCCATCGCGGCATCGAGCAGCGCGATAGTCGCTGCCTCGAGGGTCGTCGGCGAAGTCGTACCAGCGCTCGACGCGCGGCGTCGTGCGCCGCGGCCGCTGGTCGGCGCAGCCGCCAGCGAGTCGAGACTGAGCTTCAACGCCGAGGCGCCGGCGGGAAGGCTATCGAGACGGGTCGCGAGCGCGCGAGCACGCAAGCCCGCACCATGCGCCGCGACTGCATCGTCGTACAACTCCCGCGAAAGCTTCGCGACTCGCGCGAGTGCAGCCGCCGACGTCTTCACTCGCGGATCCATGCGCAGCACCAGCGGCTGAGTCGACGTCGCGCCGTTCGCCGTCAGTCGCACCGTGTAGGTCCCCGGCGCCGCCCACGGCGCGTTCACCCCCCGATAGGTGCGATGGGGCACGGCACCGGTGGCATCGTCGTCGCTCACCGGCGCACCGCTGGGGTCGGTGACCGGAGCGTAGTGAAGATCCCAGCTCAGGCGGTGGGACCCGGCGCGAGTCGAGACGCGCAGCGCCGGCGCGGGCCAGTAGAGCGGCAGTCCGCAGTCGGCCGCGGCCGGATCGCGCTGACAAAGCCTGTTGTACGCAACCGGATCGAGCGCGGGATCGGGATCGGGCGCACGGTCGGTACTCGAGTACGTGCGCACGACCTGCCCCGCGCCATCGAGGATGTCGATTCGTACGGGAGCGCTCGCATCCGAGGCGAGCCAATAGTCGATGATGGCGCCTGGGGGCGGATTCTCGCCTGCGGGCAACTCAGGCGGCCAAGGGGTGGGATCGTTCGTCGCGAACCGCACGCGCAACGCCGGTGCAGGCTTGAACAGATACGCAGCGCCTGCGGCACGCACTTCGGCCATCTGGCGCAGCGGTGTGACGTCGTCGAGAATCCAGTAGCCGCGCCCATGCGTAGCGGCGATGAGGTCGGCGCAGACACAACTGCTGTCGTCTTTCACCTGCAGATCCCGCACGGAGATTGCCGGCATGTTCAGCCGCAGCGACTGCCAATGATCGCCGTCGTCGTAGGAAACCCACACCTGCGCATCCGTCGCCGCGTAGAGCAGGCCGCGCACGCGCGGGTCTTCTCGGATCGAGTTTGCGACCGCGTCCGGCGCGATGCCGTTGTCGATCTCGGTCCAGGTACGCCCGCCGTCGTGCGTACGCCAGAAATGCGGATGCAGATCGTCGATGCGGAGCGTGTTCGCTGCGGCGTAAGCCGTTCGCGCGTCGAAGTGGCCGGCGTCGACGTTGAAGATGCGCGTCCACGGCGTGATCTGCGGTGGCGTGACGTTCGTCCAGCGTGCGCCACCGTCGGTCGTCACCTGGATGGCGCCGTCGTCGGTGCCCGTCCAGATGACGCGCACGTCGCGCGGCGAGAGCGACAGCGCCGTGATGCTGCCCTGCGGCGCAGCGGTGACGGTGCTGGCATACTTGCCGGCGCTTGCCGGCACCTGCCAGCTCTGTCGCGCAAGATCGGGGCTGATGCGCGTCCAGCTGTGCGCGTGGTCGGTGCTCTTCCACACGACGTTGGAGGAATAGAACAACACGTCGGGCTGCACCGGCGACCAGGCGATCGGCATCGTACGCACGTTCCGGTTGAAGGCGGTGCCACGCGCTTCTGCCGAAGGGCCTACCTGTGAAGTCTGACCGGTGCGACGATCGTAGAGCGACACGTTCGTGCGCGCGCTGCCGAACACCCGGTCGGGATCGTTCGGATCCGGCGCCGCGATGCCGTACTCCTGAATGTTGACGGGGTGCCAGTCATGGAAGGTGATCTCCCCGTCGTTCGAGCGGCTGTCCACGCACGCTGACCCCGAGTCCTGCTGCCCGCCGCACACGCGATACGGGAAGGCGTTGTCTGTGGAGACGTGGTACATCGCCGCCGTCGGCTGCGTGTACCAGTTGCTCCACGACGCGCCGCGATTGGCCGACACCACAGCGCCCTGGTCGGACACCACGAGCAGGATGTTCGGATCGTTCGGGTTGATCCATGTCTTCTGATAATCGTCGCCTCCAGGCGCGCCCCGAACGGCGCTCCAGGTGAGACCGCCGTCCTCCGTGCGCCAGAACACTGTCGAGGAGCTGTAGACGACGTTCTCGTTTTTCGGGTCGACGGCGATGGTCGGGAGGTCGCCGCCGCCGATCCGCACGAGCGGCCGAGGATCGGCGTGGCGCTCCGGCGTGCCCGCCGGCGCGGCGGGATCGGCGACGGCAAGGCGCCAGTGCTCGCCCGCGTCCGTCGACTTGTAGAAGCCCACCACGCCGGTGAGCCCGCGGGGCCCACTCGCCTCAGGCGTCGTGCCGGCGACTGTCGCATACACGACGCGCGAGTTGCTCGGCGCAATTGCCAGGTTCGCCTGGATGACGGTCGGCAATCCCTCCGTGAGCTGCCGCCAGGTGGTCCCTCCATCCGTCGATTTGAAGATCCCGTTGCCCGCGCCACCGAACGCTTGGCCCTCGATGAAGCTCTGCTGCTGTTGCCAGAGCGTCGCGTAGACGACCTGCGGATCGCTCGGGTCGATCCGCACGTCGTTGGCGCTGGTATAGTCGTCCTTGTACAGCACTTTCGCGAAGGTGCGCCCACCGTCGAGGGAGCGGAACACCCCGCGCTCGGCACTGGGCCCGTACGGATGGCCGAGCACGGCGACGAACAGCCGGTTCGCATCTCTCGGATCGACGTCGACCATCGCGATCATCTGGCTGTCGTCGAGGCCGAGATGCGTCCATGTCCTTCCGGCGTCGGTCGATTTATACACGCCGTTGCCGACCGCAAGGTCAGGGCGGATGATGCCTGCTCCCGTTCCGACATAGATGACATTCGGATCGGACGGCGCCACGGCGATGGCGCCGACGGAACCGGTGGGTTGGTCATCGAACAGCGACTGCCAGGTGGAGCCGTAGTCGGTGGATCGCCATACCCCGCCGTTGTCGAAGCCGGCATAGAAGACGTTCGGTTGGCTCGACACTCCTGACAGAGCGCGCGCTCGACCGCCGCGCACGGGACCGATGGCCCGCCAGTGCAGACCGGCCGAGATATCAGGCGAGCGCGACACCGATTGCGCGCGGGCGGTGTGCAGTGTGGCGAGGCAGGCGAAGGCGAGCGTGGCGCAAGGGAGTATGGAGCGCACGGGAGGGAAGCCTGGTGCTGAAGGAAGGTGCCATGAGTGGCCAGCGGCG
>DASXHF010000199.1:0-2298 GCA_036488775.1 Gemmatimonadaceae bacterium
CGATGATGGAGCTGCCGCGCGCCGGTGTGGCGGTGCAGGTCGATTCCCTTGAGGATTCGCTCGGCCGTCTTGGGCCCGAATCCCTTGAGCTTCGCGAGACGACCGTCGCGCGCCGCCGCCTCCAACGCGTCGACCGAATCGACGCCCAGTGCGTCGTGCAGTAGTTGGATCCGCGAGGTGCTGAGCCCCGGAACGCGCAGCAGCTCCAGCACGCCGGCCGGGATGTCGGCGCGGAGCTGCTCGAGGTAGCGCGACTCGCCGGTGGCGATGAGATCGCGCAGCACGGACAGTGTCGCCGGTCCGACCCCCCGCGTCGCGGCGAGCGTTCCCTCGCGGTCGAGGGTTCCGAGATCGTCGGTGTCGAGCGCGGCCACGGCGCGCGCGGCTTGCTCGTACGCGCGGCTCTTGTACCGACTCTCACCCCGCAGCTCGAGGTACGCGGCGATCTGGGTGAGGACATGCGCGGCGGTGCGGGGATCCATTCCGGAAAATACCACACCAGTACCTGGTACTGGCGCGGTTAGCTGCTCACCCCTCGACTCCCGCGTGCACTTTCAGCTTCTCCACGATGTCGTGAAGCTGCCGCTCGGTGAGGTCGATCTCGGCGGCCGCGCCGTCCGTGTCCAGCAGTCCGGCGCGCATCGAGATCGCGACCTGGTTCAGGTATCGGATCTTGCCGAGAATCTCGTCCGTCGCGCGGCGGAGCCCGGTGAAGCGGCGCTTCTCCGCGAGAGCCCGGCGGTAGCGGAGCATCAGCTCCTGTTGGGTCAGCCGGCGCGCCAGCGTCAGCACCTCGTCGCGCGATCGGCCCGGGAACGCCCCGCGGTCGGGGAGCCCGCCGTCGTCCCAGGTCTCGTCGGCGAACCACAACCGTCCGACGTACTCGATCCCGTCGAACGCGATGCGGCAGGACACGTTGAACCGGCGCCCGTCATAATCGAGCGACGCGATGTGCGGTTGGACGATCTCGTCAGCCACCATGGTCACGGGGCGTTAGGAGAGGACGGCACCCTCCCGAAGGAAGGTCAGCAACGGCGGGAAGAGCAGTTCGGGACGCTCAACGTACGGCACGTGGCCGCATCGGTCCAGGACGACGCACTCCGTCCCGAGGGCACGCGCCGCCGCCTCGGACGAGGCGAGCGGGATGGGATCCTGCCGCCCGTGCGCCACGAAGGCGGGCACCTGCAGCCGGCCGAGCGCAGGCACGAGGTCGTAATCGCCGAGCGAGCTCCAGATGGACTGCTGGACCCGCCCGGTGACACGAAACGGCGTGAGGTCATGGGCACGCCGCGGATCGGCGAAGTAGCCGGCGACGCTCAGCTCGAAGGCGCGCTGGCGGTACGCATCCGGGTCGCGCTCGCGAAGGCCGGAGCGTTGCAGCTCTTCCCGCAGCACAGCCACCTCCGGGCTCGCCTGCCGGCGCGCGAACTCCTGCTCGAACTGCGCGCGAAAGGCGCGATTCACCGGCGCCGGATCGACGAGCGCGAGGCGGGCCGGCGCGGGCGCCGAGGGCGTCGCGTCGGCCGCGGTCGCGTAAAGCATCGCCAACAGACCGCCCCACGAATAGCCGACGATCGTGAGCGGTGCGACGGCGAGCTCGGCCGCGACGCTCGCCACGTCCGCGACCTGGTCGCGCCACCCGATCACGGCACGGTCCTCGTCGTGCTTCGATCGGCCGCCGCCGCGCTGATCGTACATCACCAGACGATGCTCCTTTGCCAGCTCCAGCATCTGCGGCAGGAGGTAATCGTGGCTCGCACCCGGTCCGCCGTGCAGCAGGAGCAGCGGTGGCGCGGCCGGGTCGCCATACTCGGCCCAGTAGAGGGGAACCGGCGTGGATGTGGTGAAGCCATGGGCGCGCGGCGGCGGGATCGGCGGCATTGCAGCAGTGTGCTCGACGCGCACTGGCCAGGGAAGGGCCGCGCTCTTTCCGACAGCCGGAACCGCTGAACGGTTGTAAGGACGTCGGCCGGCTGGTCGGAAACTCCCAAGGCGCGATAATGAAGCAGGCGGCTCCTTTTCTCGGAGCCGCCTGCTTCTCGGGTCGTCAGCGATTCCGAACGGCTATCTCGGCAAACTGAGACTCACGTCGAAGAACGCGACGTTACCGCGGTCGCGGGCCTGAACGGCGAGGACGTGGTTGCCCGCCGACAGATTACTGATCGTGATGGGCGCGGGTGGACTGACGTCGGCGCAACCCTCGTGCACGACGAATCCGTTGGTGTACGCCGTACCATCGACGAAGAGCTGGAAGTCGTTGTCTATGAGCACGGAGATCTGTACCGACCCCGCGGAGCT
>DASXHF010000214.1:0-4318 GCA_036488775.1 Gemmatimonadaceae bacterium
GCCGGACGCGTACGCCGGCGAGATGCAGCGCATGGAAGACGCGCAGGCGGCGGCAATGGCTCGCCAGGCGCCGGTGATCGCCAGGCTCGCCGAGACGCCGGCCGCTCCCGTTGCCTTCACGCATGTGCGGACGTTCGACGCGGACGGCACGCGCTTTCTCGCCGACCAGACCGTCGTCGTCAGCGGCAACAGGATCGTCGCCGTAGGTCCAGCCGCGTCGGTTGCTCCACCTGCGGGCGCCTGGCTGATCTCCGGCAAGGGAATGACGCTCGTGCCCGGACTGTGGGACGTCCACATGCACGTCGGCGACGACTATACAGGTCCGCAGGAACTGTCGATGGGCGTCACGTCGGTGCGCGACCCCGGCAACAACGACAATCTGACGATCGATCGTCGCAGCCGCGCCGCGGCCGGCCAGCTCCTGTTTCCGCACGTCTATGCATCTTCACTGATCGACGGAAAGGGGCCGTACAGCGCGCAGGTCGGGCATGTCGCTACGAGCCAGGCGCACGCGATCGCTCTCGTCGACAGCGCGAAGGCGAACGGCTTCACGGGGATCAAGATCTACGGCACCTTTGATCGCGCCTGGCTCCCGGCCACGATCGCCGAAGCGCATCGCCTCGGGCTGCACGTGCATGGGCACATTCCCCACGGCATGCGAACGATGGAAGCGATCGACGACGGCTACGATGAAGTCACCCACATCAACTGGGTGATGATGCAGGCGATGCCGGCGAGCATTCTCCCCGAGGACAACGGCATCCTGCGCTTCGAGGGGCCGGGGCGCTATGCGAAAGACGTCGACCTCGACGGACCGGAGCTCACGTCGATCGTCTCGACGATGGCGACGAAGCACATCTACTCGGATCCGACGATGGTGGCCTTCGAGGGGCTGTACGTCCCTGAGAACGGCGATCTCTCACCGGCGTATGCGCCGTTCGTCGGCACGCTACCGCCCAGCATCGAACGCAACTTCCGCAGTGGCGGCTTCGCCGTGCCGAAGGACCTGACGCGCGCGGACTACCGCGCGAGCTGGGCGAAGATGGTCGGGTTGCTCGGCAAGATGCACAAGGCAGGGGTGCCGATCGTCGCCGGCACGGACGGATCGGGGATCGAGATCATCCACGAGCTGGAGATCTACCGCGATGCGGGCTTCACTCCCG
The DNA here is from genome assembly GCA_036488775.1 of Gemmatimonadaceae bacterium. GTDB lineage: Bacteria > Gemmatimonadota > Gemmatimonadetes > Gemmatimonadales > Gemmatimonadaceae > AG11. The sequence goes on from DASXHF010000214.1 coordinate 1,164, forward strand.
CCGAGGCGCTCGCAGCGGCGACGATCGTTCCCGCTCGGCTGGTCGGCCAGGACAGGCACACGGGTTCGATCGCGGTGGGCAAGGCGGCCGATCTCGTGCTGGTCGAGGGTGATCCGTCGCAGCGCATCGGCGACCTGCGGCAGACGCGGATCATCATGGTCGACGGCAAGCTGCTCGACGCGGATGCGCTGCGGCGAGCGGCGGGGTTCTCGGGGCGGCCGAAGTAGCGACGGCCGAGAGTACTTCAACCCCGAGCCCTCGTCTCGCTGGTTGCGCTGCACGGATCGTCGCTGACGAGTGGCTCCGGCCACCGCACAATTCTTGCAAACCGGTCTCAGCTGCCTGTCGCCTTCGGCCGCGCTCTTGCCTGATGACCTGGAACGCCCTTTCCGCCTTCAGTTCATGACCACTGTTCGGCCGCCACTGGCCCCTGCTCACCCCCCGCACCTGCAGCGCGCCTCCATGGGCGTTGCCGGTCTGGACGACATCCTCGGCGGCGGACTGCCCACCAATCACCTGTACCTGGTGGACGGTGAGCCCGGCACGGGCAAGACGACGCTCGCCCTCCAGTTTCTCCTCGAAGGACGCAAGCATGGTGAGCGCGGGCTGTACGTCACGCTCTCCGAGAGCCGGGCGGAGCTGAACGGCGTCGCCGCGTCGCATGGATGGAGCCTGGACGGCATCGAGATCTTCGAGCTCTCCGCCGACGCGGCGATGGAGGAGGACTACACGCTCTTCCATCCGGCCGAGGTCGAGCTCCAGGAGACGATGGGTGCGGTGCTCCAGGCGATCGAGCGCCACGACCCCAAGCGCGTGGTGTTCGACTCGCTCTCCGAGATGCGGCTCCTCGCGCGCGACCCGCTGCGCTTCCGCCGCCAGATCCTGTCGCTGAAGCAGTTCTTCGCGGGGCGCGAGGGCACGGTCCTCCTGCTCGACGACAAGTCGGCGCCCGACGGCGACATGCAGCTCCACAGCCTCGCCCACGGCGTCATCCTCCTCGAGCACATCGCGCTCGACTACGGTGCCGAGCGGCGCCGCATGCAGGTGACGAAGCTCCGCGGCGCGCGCTTCTGGGGCGGATATCACGACTTCCGCGTCCGGACCGGCGGACTCGCGGTCTTCCCGCGCATTCGCAGCTCGGTGCCGCCTGCATCGCGCGAGGCGACCGAGATGAAGAGCGAGGACTCCGGTCTCGACGAGCTGCTCGGCGGCGGCCTCACCCGCGGCACGAGCACGCTCCTCACCGGTGCAGCCGGTACGGGCAAGACGGTGCTCTCGCTGCAATACGTGAAGGCGGCAGTGGATCGCGGCGAACGCGTTCGCATGTATCTCTTCGACGAGCGGGTCACGACCTTCCGCCTGCGCGCGCGAGGGTTGGACATGTCGATGGACGAGGCGATCGAGGATGGGCGTCTCAGCGTCGTACAGGTCGAGCCGACGGAGATGTCGCCCGGGGAGTTCGCCAACGAGGTCGTCCAGGCGGTCGAATGCGACGGGGTACAGCTCGTCGTGCTCGACTCGGTGAACGGGTTCATGAACGCCATGCCGGCCGAACGCCTGCTCGGTGTGCAGCTCCACGAGCTGCTGACCTTTCTCGCCAACAAGGGTGTCAGCATCATCATGACACTCGTGCAGCGCGGCGTGTTCGGAGCCCCGGTGGATGAAGCGGCCGAAGTGAGCTACCTCGCCGACACGGTCGTGCTGCTCCGCTACTTCGAGTTTCAGGGGAGCGTGCGTCAGGCGATCTCGGTCGTGAAGAAGCGGAGTGGCTCGCACGAGCATACGATCCGTGAGTGCCGCGTGGAGTCGGGAGGCATCAAGGTCGGCGCGCCGCTGCGCGACTTCCAGGGCGTGCTCACGGGCGTGCCGCACTACTTCGGAGCACAGGGTCCCCTGCTCTCACCCGACAAGCCGCCCGGTGATCCAACGAAGTAATCCGGCGCCAGGCGGCCGCTCGAGCGTCGGTGTGCTCGCGCCCACCGGCCGCGACGGACCGCTCGCCCTTCAGGTGCTCGCGAAGCACGGCATCCCGGCCCACGTGTGCGGCGACATGGACGACGTGGTGCGCGGCGTGTCTGATGGCGTCGGCGCGCTGCTCATCGCCGAGGAGGCGCTCGGACCAGGCGATCGGGCGGAGTTGGTCGCCGCGCTGGAGCAGCAGCCGGTGTGGTCGGACGTTCCCGTCGTGCTCCTCATTGCATCCGGCACGAGCTCCGGCGCGCTGAACGCCGGCGTGCAGCAGGTCATGCGGCGCGGCAACGTCACGCTGCTGGAGCGGCCGGTACGCGTGGCCACGCTCACCAGCGCGCTCGACGCCGCGCTTCGTGCACGGACGAGGCAGTACGAGATCCGCGACGCCATCGTGGAGCGGGCTCGCATGGCGGAGACGGAGCGCGTGCTGCGCGGCGAAGCGGAAGACGCGAACATGGCCAAGATGCAGTTCCTGGCCACGATGAGCCACGAGCTGCGCACACCGCTCAACGCGATCGGCGGGCACGTACAGTTGATCCAGCTCGGCATCCTTGGCCCCGTCACCCCCAAGCAGCACGAGGCGCTCGCCCGCGTGCGCCGCGCCGAGGCGCACCTCCTGGGGCTCATCAACGACGTGCTCAACTTCGCGAAGATCGAGGCGGGCCATGTCACGTTCGACGTCACGCCGACGACGATCGGCGAGCTGTTCGACGGGATGGACGCGCTCATCGAGCCACAGGTGAAAGCCAAGGGACTCACGTACACGCGGCGGAGGGACTGCGATCCGGTGAGCATCATGGCGGACCTGGACAAGGCGCGGCAGGTGCTGCTCAATCTCCTCTCCAATGCGGTGAAGTTCACCCAACCCGGCGGGCACATTGCCGTCGTCTGCCACCAGGCCGGGGGGACGGTGAAGATCGACGTCACCGATACGGGTATCGGCGTGCCCCCCGAGGCGCTCGCGTCGATCTTCGAGCCATTCATCCAGGTGCGGCCCGACTACACGGCCAAGCACGAGGGGACGGGACTCGGTCTGGCGATCAGCCGAGACCTCGCGCGCGCGATGAAGGGCGATCTCACGGCGCGGAGCGAAGTAGGGAAGGGCTCGACGTTCACGCTCACGCTGCCGAGCGCGATGGGGGCGGACGGCCAGTAGTGGAGGGCGGTGTGTCGAACTATTCTAC
>DASXHF010000210.1:0-5978 GCA_036488775.1 Gemmatimonadaceae bacterium
ATGATCGCGCCCTATATGAGCCCTCGACGGCCGCCACGTAGGCCTTCGCGCAGTCAGCCGAGCGCTCCTGTAGTAGTCGACAGCTCGCGCCAGCCGGCCGGTGACGCGCAGCACCTGCCCATGCACCATCCGATCCGACGAGAACGCGCGACCCAAAGTCGTTGCAGTCCTCCGTGTTCTCTGTGTTCTCAGTGGTAAGATTGCTGCTCAACGGCATTTGAACCACAGAGAACACACAGAGAGGAACTGCTTCTCGGTTCTGCCCCTGCCCATCGGTGGGCTAGGCCGTCACCGAGGAGTGCCCGGCTGCCGACGAATCACAAAGGCACACCGGATTGCTCCGATGTGCCTTTGTCACGCCGCGGTGGGGGGGACCGCCCGCGAGCGCGGTGTTGCCTGGCCTTCCGGCTCTAGTACGTCACGAAGTTGTCCATCCACGCGTTCGGGTACACCGAGTACGACGCCAGTCCCGACGCGGCGCGTGCCACCTGGCACGAGTCGTATTGGAAGGTTTTCGTCCCCTTCGCCAGCGCGTTGGCTGGATTGTGCACCAGCGACGTGCCAAAGGCAGTATTCGCCGAGTCGAGCTGGGACTGCGTGAGCATCATGTTGAGGCCCGACATGGTCGCGCCGAGCATCGTGTTGTTTCCGTTCGACGTCATCGTGCCGCCGACGAGAATGATGCCCTTCCACAGGTCGTTCCCGCTGATCGTCAGGTTGCCAAGCACGATCAGGGTTCCCCGGCCGCTCTGCGTGCTGAGGGTCAAGTCGCCGTTGACGCGAATGACCGGGTAATAGTTGGTGTCGGCGAAACTTGGCCAGCTGCTGGTGGCCTGACCACCGTTCGCAAACGTATAGTCCGGCTGGATGCGGTCGCCATTGACGATCCCGTTCCAGTCGATCTTGATCGACGCCTTCACCGCGGTGGTGTCGCCGAGGTACTGAATCGGCGGGCTTCCAATCGGCGTGAAGTTGCCGCTGTTGCTGTAGTCCCCGTTGGGGACGGCGATCCCGGCAACGCTGTCGTGCTGCGGCGGACAACCAGGTAGCCCGGTGTTGTTGTCGGCGCCGCTGATGGTCCCCGAGCTGCCCGTCTTGTCCAGGCCGTTGGCGCTCGTCCAGCCGGAGAGCACCTGCACCTGGTTGACGTTCCAGTACACGAGCTGCGCGACCGTTCGCTCGGGATACGTCCCGATGCTGCTTCCGGTGACGCCCTTCGACGCCGTGTCCACGCCGTGTGAGCGCATCAGATAGATCGCCGGCCGCTTCAGGGTCGCGATGCGGATACGCTGCGCCACGACCTCGGCGTAGCCTCCGGGAAGCGTGACCGTCGTCGACTCGACGGACGTTACCGGCGGCACGCCGCACGGAGCGGCCGTCTGGCCGGCCCGCGGTGCGGTCGGGCAGAAGCCGACTTCATTGCGCCGGGCCATGAAGTTTTCGAGTCCGGCCTGTGCGATCATGTAGGCCCGGCTTTCGCCGCGCTGCGCCGTGATCGTCGTGAGCTCGGAAGAGGTCGCGGCGTACGTCGCAGCGACGGTCACGGTGAGGAAGGCAATGACGAGGATCGACATCGGCAGTGCGAACCCGTCGCGACGGTCTGCCCGGTGCTGCCCGGACGGACCAGAGGTATTCGAAGTGTGATGGAACATCATGGATCTCTCCGGTTCTTGAAGAACACGCCCGTTACGAGGCCCGCTTGCCTGGGCTGCGAGCTGCCCTGCGGCACGCGAGGGCTCGCACCGGTAAGGACGAGCTGGAGACCGCGCACGGTCGCCAGATCACTGATCAGGGGGCTGGGCGCCCCAGGGACGGCGGATTGCGCCGTGTCGGCGTTCAACACGTAGAAGCGGAACTTGGCCGACGTGTCGAATGGCGCGATGATCTCGTCGACCATCGAGGTGTTCACGCCAGTCTTCACCTTCCGGAACAATCCGATGCGTCCCGCGTACGCGGTCGACGAGTCGAACTTGTAGGTGACCTGTTGATACACGAAGACCGGCCATCCCGGGTTGGGCGTGCCGGGTCCCGCGGGCCCGTCGGCCAATGTGACGACCCGAGTCGTGCGACCATTGGAGGTAAGTGACAGGATTCCCGGACCGGTGACGGAGTCGGTGCACAGCGTGCTCACAGCGGTGGTCATGCTGTTGAACGGAATGATCGACGAGGCGTCCTTGTAGCTGTATACTCCCGTGCTCGAATCGCGGTACGCCCAACCACTGTACTTGCCCAGCGCGGTCATTGCCGAGTCGGCTGGAAGTAGCGACAAGGTCGGCGCGGCGCCGGCGACGCAGAGCAGCCCGAAGGCGATGGGTACGCGCACCGTCACCGAGTTCGGCGCGGCGGCGATGAGGCCACCATTGTCCTGCACCATGCGCAAGTCGGTGAGCATGATGTTCATCGCGTTCCGAGACACGGTGCGGGCGGTGCGGAGCGCCAACCGCTCCTCGGAGAACCGCGACTGGACGATGATGAGGCGCACCAGCGCCGTGCCGATGAGGGCGAGAATCGTAAGCGCGACGATGATCTCGGCGAGCGTAAAAGCGCGGCGCGCGCGGCGGGGAGTCGGCGTCATATGAAGAGGGGACTCTTGGCGTACGTCTTCGCGCGCAGGAACGTCAGGGAATCTGTCACCGTGCTGTCGCCGACCTGGATCAGGTAGACCTTGACCGTCTTGTATTCACTGCCGGTCATCGACTGGGTGTACGTCACGCGGCGCGCGTACTTGAATCGACCGGCGATCACCGTGTCGTTTTTCGGCGCATAGAATGAGATCGAGTCGTACGGCAGCACGGAAAAGCGGTTCGACTGCTGCATCAGCACGAAGGTGCGCGCCGACTTGAGGTCCAACGTCCGCGCGCGGCGTGCGGTACGTGCCGACAGCACACCCAGCGAGCCGATCACCACGACGAGCAGCGTCATCGCGACGAGGATCTCGACGATCGAGATACCGCGGCGGGGACGTGTGGTCCCTCGTGGGAACGAGGTCATAGATTTAGTCAGCATGAGTTCGTCGCTCCGGAAGCACACACCTGAACGAGGCCGCCGCGCAGCATGCGAACGCGGCGGGCACGGCCGTCTTTCGAGAACACCACTGACAGCGAGTCGGCGGCGAGGCCAGGTGGGTACACCTCGAGGGTGTTACGCGTCGCCGTGACGTTCGCGGACGTCAGCTTGAACTCGGAGGTCGCGCCGAAGTTGCGACGGCGGTACGGTTTGTTGCTCCGGTCGACGATCCGAAGCTCCATCAGCGTCGGATCCCAGACGAAGCTCACCGGTTTCCGATTGCGTCCGACGATCGCGTAGCCGGATTGCAGCTCCGCGGCGAACGCTTGGGCGGCGCGCGTGAGCCGGTAAGAGCTGATGAGCCCGCCTGTCCGGCCAAGCGACATCATGGCAGCCAAGCCCATGATGGTGACGACGACGACCAGTTCCAGCATGGTGACGCCTCGTCGTGGGGGTACCGCCGGCCCGCGTGTCGCGATCACAACCATCCTCCAATGCCGAGTGGGTCAGCCGAGTTGGCTGACACCAGGGAAAGCTCGATGAAGTTACCGGACTCATCAGTGCGCCCTATCACCAATCGAGGCGATATCGTCACAACATGAGTCCGGCACCTAATAGACGAGGGACGGCCAGGGCGCGGCACATTTGCTTTGTAAACCATTGTATAGCTTCGAGATACAGAAAAACGACAGCGGGGAGGCATACGGCCTCCCCGCTGTCGTCCTAGCGGCCCCCCATCCCAGCCGCCCTTCTTATGGGTCCGGGGTCAACGATTTGAAATACTGGTGGTCGTTGAAGCCGGCTGGATCGAGCTCGAGGTACCGATTGTCCACGAAGCGGCCTGTCGTCGGGAAGTACGGGGGCGGATTGACGACCGCGCAGTGGTCGTACGAGTACCGCTTGGTGTAGCCGGTGCCGGTGCTCGTGCCGACCGCGCCGCGGTTCTGTTGAATGATTCCACCCGCCAGGAAGATGCACCCGCGACCGTTGTTCACCGCGTAGCAGTCGTTCGTGTCCGTCGGGCCGCTGGCGTAGTTCTCGACGCGGAACGAATTCCCGAGCGCCATCATGACCGCGTGCAGATAGAAGTCCTTGGTGTCGTCGAGTGAGTAGTATTTCGCCGTCTTGCTGCTCGGGTCGACCGGGGGCGGATCGTTGAGCGCGTTATCGGCGACCACGATGTCCTTGTCCGAGATCATCCCGAGAATGTCGTGACAGACTCCCTTGACCGGATCGTTCGCGTAGCGCAGGTCGTCGAGCAGCACGATCGTTCCCTTGGCGTACAAGGTGATGCGGCCGTTGACCACGCCGCTCACGGCGACGTTCCCCGACGCGAAGATCACCCCCCGAGCATTCGAGTTGAAGCTGCGGTCGATCGGGATCAGATACCGTCCATCCCACGGTCGGTACTTCTTGATCGTGTCGTTCGGCACGGCGGCCCACTGCTTCCATGACCCGTAGGCGCCGACCGGGGTGAACGTCGTGTCGGTGCCACCCTTGTTGATTGCCGCGGCGACGTAGTTGGCGCCGGTCTGGGGATCCTTGATGGTGGTCAGGCGGTCCGTGGCAACCAGATGCGGGTCGCCCGCGAGGAAGCAGCGCGCACCGGGATTGTCGAGGATGCCCTTGAGCGACTGCGACTGCTCCTTGTTCGCGCTGTCGAGGGCCGTCTGCGCGGGCCAGCCGTAGTGGTCGATGTAGCCCTGCTTGATCTGATCGCGGAACCAGGTCTGTGCGTGCACGGCGGCCGGGTAGAACTTGAGGTGCGATGCGCCGTCGCCCGAGGTCGCGTACACCGTGTCCTTGGGCGCCCAGTGGAAATCGCCGCAGAGGGTCACGCTCGAGAGGCTCGGAGCGGTGCTCGACGAGCCCGGCCAGTCCCCGCGCAGATACTTCTCGTTGCCCGAGTTCGCGCTGTAGTAACGGAAGAAGCCTTCGTTTGCGTCGGTGGAATCGTTCTGATGGTTGAGATCGACCGCCAGGAACTCGATGCGATCGCGAACCTGCGTCTCGTTATTGCTCGCCGCGTCCGCGCTGGTGAGGCTCCAACCGGCCGTGTTGGCGAGCGTCTGGAAGTTGGAGAGCGACGTCGTGCTCGGGAGCTTGATCGCCGGCTGCTTCTCGAGCACGCCCTTGGCGTACGTTCCGTACGACTTGCCGTTGACCACGCCGGCTGTGGCCACCTGATCATGGAAGGTCGCGCCGCCGGAGCCGATGTTGATGTTGTCGTTCGACCACACCGGGCCCCAGAGCTCGTCCCCATTGTTGAAGTAGATGATGCTCCCGTTGCTGGTTTCGCTGTTGGACCAGTAGGCGAACTTGGCGAAGCTCTCCTGCGTGAGCTCGAGGCGTCGAATGAAGCCGTTCCCGCGTGCGTCGCGGGCCTCCGCGACGATGCTGGAAAAGCGCCCGAACTGTCCGCTGGTCGACCCGGTCGGACCGACGTACACGTTGACCGTGATCCCGGGGATCGTCTTGTTGTCCGCGCCGGTGAGCGTCTGTCCCAACAGGATTGCCTTGTCGAGCGTGTCGGGGCCCATCACCAGGATCGACGGGTCGGCGTTTACGCGGCTCTTGCCTATCGCCAGCGCCATCTCGGCGGCGAACCGGAGATCGCGCTCCTTGTCGTAGGACTTGGCGAGGAGGTTGGAGTTCGAGGCCATGAAGATCGACCCCATGGCCAGCGCCGCCATGGCGACGACGAACATGAGCACGAACACGAGCGCCACGCCGCGCCGAGGCTCGAGGCCGGTCGGGCGCACGCGGTAGCGGCGCGCATGATGACGAATGGCGGGCATGTCGGCTCCTATGGGTTGACGGTGACCGGCAGTGCTGCCGTCACGCCCGACAGCAGAGGCGTGCAGTCCTGCGCGGCGACACCGTAGACGTACGTCTGGTTCGGCAGCACCTGCGTATCGACGAAGCTGTACGACGCGGCCATCGACGCCGGGATGCTCGCGATCGGGTCCGCG
>DASXHF010000216.1:0-18222 GCA_036488775.1 Gemmatimonadaceae bacterium
CCCTCTCGCCGGAGCCGCGCTCCGAGATCGGGATGGCGGTGTCGGAGATACAGGACAGCCGTGAGGAGCCCGATCAGGTGCCCGCCGAGGATGGCCAGCCATGCGTGGCCGTGCAATGCGGTCCTGGCGAGGACGGCGGTGCTCACGAAGACCGCGAGCAACAGCAGGATCAGGAGAAAGATCGCGAAGATGAGCACGCCCGGCTGGCGCGTGTCGGCCGCGACCGCCTTCGCGAGAAGTATTCCGAGAAGGGTCCAGAGCGCATAGTGCACGACCGTGAAGGCGAGGATGTCGACCCACAGCGGAGTGGGCGTGCCGCGAAATACGAAGATGACGAGTCCGCGGCCGAGCACCTCGGCGGTGTGCATCGGCGTTCTCTCGATGAGATCGACGACGGCGAGCCAGAGCCAGACCGCCGTCGCGGCCGCGAAGCCGGTGCGAACGCCTTCGCTCGGCCGTGGACGACCCCCTCCCGCAAGGTGCGGGTCAGCGCCGGCGACTCCAGTGGACATCGTCCCTCCGCGGTGCGAGCCACGAACGTATCGCAGTCTAGAGCAGCGCGGACCACGCGGCACCCCCGGACCGAGGAGTATTCACACCCCCGATCCGGGGAGTGCCGAACTGCTCAGGCGTCGACGCTCAGGACTCCGGCAGCGGAACGGCGGTGAGCCGAGCCTCGCGCGGGTTGAAGAGCGCGACGAACACGAGAAGGACCGCGATCGCCCCGACCGCGGGAACCATCCAGATGCGGTACCAGTCGTGAGCGCCGACGCCGGTCGTTCCCGCTACGGCGTTCGCGTCGACCACCAGGCCCGACAGCCACGAGCCGATGAGCTGACCGGCCCCCAGCGTGACCAGCGCGATGAAGCCCTGTGCGGCCGCGCGGATGCGGAGGTCCGCACGTTGATCGACGTAGATCTGCCCAGTCACGAAAAAGAAGTCGTAACAGATGCCGTGGAGGAGGATGCCCAGGTACAGCATCCACATGCGTGGCCCCGCGTCGCCCACGGCGAAGAGCGCGTAGCGGACGCTCCAGGCGATCATGCCGATCGCCAACATGCGCTTCACACCGAGTCGAATGAGGAACCAGGGCATCAACAGCATGAAGCCGATCTCCGACATCTGGCCGAGCGTCATCTTCGCCGCCGCCCCGCGCACACCGATCTCGTTCAGAAAGGGATTGGTGAAGGCATAGTAGAATTGCAGCGGAATGCACAGCAGGAACGAGCCCAGCACGAAGACGGCAAACGAGCGGTCCTTGAGCAGCGCGAGCGCGTCGAGGCCCAGCGCATCGCGCGCGGAGAGTGCGCGGCCGGCCGAGTGGGGCGGCGTGTTCGGCAAGGTGAGACAGTAGACGGCCATCACGAGCGACGCGACCGCGCCGATGCGAAGGGGGATCGCCGTCGCATCCGCGCCGAGCCGTCCGATGACGAGCCCGGCCGCGATGAATCCGATCGTGCCCAGCACCCTGACGCGCGGGAAATCACGTGACGGCTCGACGATGTTGTCGAAGGCCAGCGAGTTCGTGAGCGCCAGCGTCGGCATGAAGCACAGGGTGTAGGCGAGAAACGCGACCGTGAACCCGCCGAACGAATGCTGCTGGGTGGCGACGAACAGGAGCGCCGCCCCGGCCAGATGAAGCACCGCCAGGACGCGCTGCGTCGCGAAGAAGCGGTCCGCGATCATCCCGACGAAGAAGGGCGACAGGATCGCGGCGATCGACGGCGTGCCGTAGACGATGCCGATCTGCTTGCCCGTGAACCCCAGCGAGGTGCCGAGAAAGGTGCCGAGCGTGACGAGCCAGGAACCGTAGACGAAGTACTGGACGAACATCATCGCGGAGAGACGCGCGCGGACCGAGCCGCCGGCGATCGGGACGGCCGCCGTCATCGCAGCACCCGCACGCGCAGGTCACGGATCGCGAGCGCTCCGGTGTGATCGCCCTGGATGCCGACATGGCCGCGCGGCGCGAGCCCGTAGTCGGGGTACTCGTGGAACTTGCTGGCCGCGACGCGCGCACGCCAATCGTCGCTGCCGAGATTGTAATCGACGACTTTCCGGCCGTTGAGCCAGTGCTCGACGTGGGTTCCGCGCGCCACGATCCGCGACGAGTTCCACTCGCCGGCGGGTTTCACGACGCCCCTCGGCGGAGCGTAGATGGCGTACGCCGCGGCGGCGGAGGTGAGCGGGTTGCGACCGTCGGCGTGACCCGCGTCGTCGAGGAGCTGGTACTCCGGACCGCTCCAGTAGACGCGGTCGTACTCCTCGGTGGCGCGATAGAACACGCCAGAGTTGCCGCCGGGCGTGAGCTTCCAGTCGAACGCGAGCTCGAAATCGCCGAAGTCGTCGCGCGAGATGAGATCGTCGGCGACGGTGTCCTTGTACAGCACGCCGTTCTCGGCGCGCCAACCGGCCGGCACAGCCTGACCGCGGAAGCTGCGCCACGCGGTCAGACCCGGATCGATCAGCGATCGCCATTCCGTGCTGCTCGCGCCCGAGCTCCCCGCGCCGGTGGTCCGCATCGCGCCTCCTGCCGCTTGGCCGCTCGCGCATCCCGCCAACATCGCCGCCGCCGCCGCGAGCACGGTCCCTACACTGAGCCGCCGAATCATTCGCATTTTCTCATTCCGGGTGGTGTGCCGAGTGTGTCGACCGCCGTCGGTCGTGCAGGGTCGCGGAGCGTCGTGCGTAGCCGTCAGGGTGTCCATGTGCCGCGTGCGACCGCGGGTACGAAGCTGTCGATGTCGGGGGGCGGGAAGGAGAGCGTGCGCCCCTGCTCCGCGCTCTGGTATGCGGTCATGAGCATCGTCACGACCTCGAGGCCGTCGTCGAAGGTGAGAAGCGGCTCCTCCTTGCCGAGGAACACGCGCACGAAGTGTCGGTCCTCGGCTTCGTAGCCGTAGGCCACCGCCTCCGCCGGCACGACGGGCATCATCCCGATCTCGGCGTTCTGCTTCTCGATCAGATCCTCGCCCTTCCGGCCCTGCACTTCGCGGGAGAAGAAGAGCTTGAGCCCCGAGTCGAGCGAGTTCCACTGCATCGAGTATTCGGGACCCAGCAGCTCGGCGGACAGCCGGAGGCCAGGTCCGACATAGCTCCACGAGGTGCTGGCCTCGCCGAGTACCCGATAGCCGTCAGCGGTCTCGAACTCGATCGTGACGCTCGCGAAATCCTCGGATGGCGCGCGGGCGTAGTCGACGTCCTTTCCCATCGTTTCCCTGAGCTGCGCGGCATAGTGCGGTCGGGACCATTTGAGGCTGGCGATGTGGCCCGTCACCTTGATGGGCTTCACGGTGGAGAGATGCTCGCCGGGGCTCGTGAGCAGGTGCCGCACGAGAAGCGACGAGTGGCACATCATGTCGTTGAGCACTCCGCCACCCTGCTGTGCGCCCTGCCAGAACCAAGGCGCGTGCGGCCCCGCGTGCTCCTCGGCTGCGCGCGCGAGGTACGGCCGACCCGTTGTCGCGGCACCGCGCCGCCATAGAAGCCGCTTTCCGGTCTCGACGTGCGGCGCGAAGAGCTGATTTTCCAGATAGCCCGTCTTCAGCCCTACGCCCTTCACGAGATCGCGCACTCTCGTCGCCTCGGCGACGTTGCGGGCGAGTGGTTTCTCACAGGCGAGGCCGACGAGCGTCCCTTTCCCGTGCTCGATCGCGTGCACGATCTCCTCGACGTTTTCGATGCGCGCCTGGTTCGGTCCCGAGAGCCACATGGCGTCGATGGCCGGGTCGGCCACCATGTCGGTGACGGAGCGGTATGCCTTGCACGGACCGACGTCGAGATCGCGCGCGAGGGCGGCCGCGCTCTCCGCCCGCTCGCGTCGCGGGCTCCAGACGCCGAGCACGTCGGCGTCGCGGATGCCGGGGAACGCCTGGATGTGGAATCGGGTGTTGAAGCCGCTGCCGACGAATCCGATGCCGAGTCGCTTGCTCATTGCGGGGGCACCCGGGTGTCCATCACGGCGTAGCTGACGCCCAACTTCTCGAGCGCGGCGGTCGGACAGCCGTGCCACTCCGGATTGAACACGTTGCCTTGATAGCGGAGGTCCTGCCAGCCCGGCGCACTCGAAAAGAATCCGGCGGCGACGAGGTCGCGAAAGCGGGCGAAGAAGGCCGCGCCCTGACTCATCTCGGGGCGGACGTTGTTGGGCCACGCGATGTCGTCCAGGATCTGATGACGCTGCGGCGCCGTCGCGGCGGCGTACGCGACGCCGAAGCGCCGGCGCGACTGCACGTCCAGCCACCGAAGTCCGCCGCGCACCGCCGTGCGCACGTCGTCGGACGTCTCCGGCACCGACAGGTGAAAGTCGATGAACGCGGGCACGCCCACCTCGGTCGCGCCAGGCGACCGATCGTCCCGCGGAATGATGTCGTCGGCGAGCACGGAGACGGTCCGTTGCTCGGCACGCGTGAAGAAGTGAGGCAGCGGCCGCGCGGACGGAGGCGAACCCGGGCCGTGTGCCGGTTGGTTCGGGGCCTCGTGCGTCTGGCGCGGCTGCTGCTGCGGTGTGGCCTGCTGGGCCCATGCGAGGGGGACGCCGAGCGCGCCGGCGACCGGGATCGTTCCCAGGACGCGAAGGACGGCGCGCCGGCTCACCCCCGGCGGTGTGGTCTCGTCGTCGCTCATAGTGCTCCGTGTTTGCGAAGTTCGGTGATGCGGTCAGCGGTGCGCCACGCCAGAGCGAGAATCGTCCAGGTGGGATTCTTGTCCGCCTGCGAGACGAAGGGCGCGCCGTCAGCGATGAACAGGTTCCGGCAGTCGTGCGCCTGACAGCTCGCGTTGAGCACGGACGTCGCCGGATCCGCGCCCATGCGCGCGCCGCCCAGCTCGTGGATGATCCGCCCGCCGGGCGCGATGCCGTATTCCTGTTCACGCGTCGGCATCGGCGAGAATACCTGGCCGCCCATCTCCGCGATGAGGGCGCGGAAGGTCTGCTGCATGTGCTTGACCTGGTTGCGCTCCTGATCGCTCCACTCCCAGTGGAAGCGCAGGACGGGGATCCCGAATCGGTCGACGACGGTGGGATCGATCTCGCAGTACGACTGGTCGTTGGGAATCATCTCACCGCGACCGGAGAAGCCGATCGTCGCACCATAGTACTTACGGTAGTCGGCCTTCAGCTTGGCGCCGTAGCCGCCGGCGTCCGGATAGCGGTGGATCCCGCCCATGAATCCATACGCCGGCGGATAGAGTCCGCCCGACACTTCGATGTGATAGCCGCGAGCGAAGTCGAGCTGCCGGTTGTCGAGCCACCACGGCATGTAGACGTGCATGCCGCCGACGCCGTCCTCGTTGTGCGGGACGTGATCCACCATCTTGGGGATAAACCCCGAGACGTCGGTCCCGGTAGTGTCGGTGATGTATCGGCCGACGAAACCACTCGAGTTGGCGAGCCCCTGCGGGAAGCGCGACGACTTGGAGTTGAGCAGCAGCCGGCTCGACTCCAGGGCGCTGGCTGCGAGCACGACGACGCGGGCGCGCACCTCCCGGTCTTCGCCGGTCGCCTTGTCGACGTACGCGACACCGGTGGCGAGTCCGTCCTTCCCCACCGTCACTTCGCGCACCATGGCGTTGGTGAGCAGGGTGAGACGCCCGGTCGCGAGCGCCGGCGCGATCAGCACGTCGGGGCTGGAGAAGTTGGCCTTCACCTGGCATCCGCGATTGCACTGACCGCAGTAGTGGCAAGCCTGGCGGCCCGGCTTGGGCCGCGTGAGGATCGAGAGCCGCGACGGAATGCAGGTGATCGCGAGGCGGTCGCTCGCCTGCTTGACCAGCAGCTCGTAACAGCGCGGCGTGGGCGGGGGGAGGAACTTGCCGTCCGGGTTGTTGACCATTCCCTCACGACTGCCGAACACGCCGATCAGGTCGTCGATGCGATCGTAGTACGGAGCGACGTCGTCGTACGAGATCGGCCAGTCGTCGCCGAGGCCGTCGCGCGACTTGCCGCGGAAGTCGTGCGGGCCGAATCGGAGCGAGATGCGCCCCCAATGGTTGGTGCGGCCACCCAGCATGCGACCGCGCCACCAGTCGAACTTCGTGCCGGGTGCCCGCGTGTATGGCTCGCCGGCGATCTCCCACCCGCCGTCGCACGCGTCGTACTCTCCGAACGGCCGCGTCTGGATCGCCCGTCCTCGATACGGGGTCGCATAGGACGGGACGATCATCTGAGAATTCTTTGATGCGTACCATGGCCCACCGGCCTCGAGCATCACGACACGCGCACCGGCTCGCGTGAGCGCGTACGCCGCCATGCCGCCTCCCGCGCCCGAGCCCACGATGCAGACATCATACGGTGTGGCCTGCCGGCGGACGGTCACAGCGCCCATCCCGCGCGGTACTCGCGCGTGAGGAAGGCGTTGGCCTCCGGCACGTTGATGACACGCATCGCCGCGCCGTCGTAGAGGATCTTTCGTCCCTGGCCGGCGCGCAGGGCGACGATGCCGAGCAGCATGACCTCCGTCAGCGACGCTGCGTACTCGATCGGCGAGCTTGCCGCTGCGCGGCCCTTGCATGCCTCGACCCAGTTCATCTCGTGCGAGAGCTCGACCCGCGGAAAGGTCTTCGGCACCGCGGCAGCCGCGGAGGCCAGAGCGGCCGGATAGACCTGCGGGTCGTTCCCGTACGTGGAGTAGGTGATGATCCCGCGATCGCCGACGAACACGCCGCCCCCGCCATCGCCGCGCGGCAGCACCACGTCGTCGGGCAGGAATGGCGGACGCGGCGGCATCAGCCCACCGTCATACCAGTACAACCGCACCGACGGCTGTGCGCCGCGGGCGGGGAACTCGTACTCCACGGTGCTGGCCAGCGGATAGGACGCCGGGTTCGACGCCGGCCCACCCCAGGCGGTGGACGACGCGCTGACACTCGTCGGCAAGGTAAGACCGAGCGCCCAATAGGGTTGGTCGATGAGATGCGCGCCCATGTCTCCGATGGCGCTGACGCCGAAGTCGGTCCAGCCACGCCAGCTGAACGGGTGATAGACCGGGTGGTACGGGATCGCCGGCGCCGCACCGAGGAACAGGTCCCAGTTCAGGCCGGCCGGCGGACTCTGTGGATTCTCGGCCATCGCTTTGAGCACGGCCTGCTCGACCGTGCGCATGCTCCACCGCGGCGGGACGCCGTCGGAGGCGGCGGCGCGGGGCGGTCCGGCCGGCGCCGTGGCCTCCTGGTTGGGTCGCGGGATCCCCTGCGCCCAGTATCGCGCCGGCCGGTCGGTCCATACGTGCACCGAGCGCACCGGCCCGATCACTCCGGCCGCGACCAGCTCGTTGATGCGGCGCGTGCCCTCGAACGAGTGGCCCTGATTCCCCATCTGCGTCACCACCTTCGTCTCGCGTGCCGTGCGTGCGAGCGTCCGCGCTTCGTGGACGGAGTAGGTGAGCGGCTTCTGGACGTACACGTGCCTGCCCGCGTGCATCGCGCGGTTGGCGATGTGCGCGTGCATGTGGTCAGGGGTGGCGACGACGACGGCGTCGATGTCCTTCCGCGTGTCGAGCATCTCGCGGTAGTCCGCGTGCTTGGCCGCCTTGACGTAGGCCCGCTGAAGTCGTTCGGCCTGTGCGTAAGCCTCGGCATCCTGCCTGGCGCGCTCGTCGGACCAGGCGCGCGCCTGGTCCGGCGTCAGACCCGCGGGCGGAGTGCCCGGCGGCCGCACCCGCAGGCGCGACGCGAGCGAGCGCTCCACGTACGGATAATCGACGTCGCATACGGCCACGATGTTCTCGCCGGCGAGCGCGTTCATGTTGCTCATTCCCATGCCGCCAATGCCGATGCACGCGATGTTGAGCGTGTCGCTCGGGGCCTGGAAGCCGCGCCCCAGCACGTGGCGCGGCACGATCATCGGGGCGACGGCCGCTCCGAGAGCGAGCTTGGCGGAGCCGACCACGAACTCTCGCCGCGTGACGACGTCGGGAAGGGGCGCCTCGTCTTTCTTCATTGGCCGGTCGTGGATGGGGGTGAGACACGATGGTGGTCAGCGAGCGGCGTGCAGCTCGCGGATTCGAATGTTCCGGAAGTACACCTCGTCGCCGTGGTCCTGCAGCACCACGTGACCGGTGCGGCGCTCGGCGAACCACGGGATGGAGGCGTACTTGCTCGCAGCGAGCGCCGCCGTCATGGCAGAAGAGCCGAGGTCGTACGCGACGATCTTCTGCTCGTTGAGCCAATGCTCGCCATGTCTCCCGTCGAAGACGATGACCGAGTGGTTCCACTCGCCCGCGGGCCGGAGGCGCTTGTTGGCGTTCGGCGCGACGAGGTCGTACAAGGCACCGGTGCGGTGCGTGGGCAGCTTGCTGTCCGGATGCCGGTCGTCGTCGAGCATCTGGTACTCGAATCCCTTGGCCGCATGAGGCGGCGGCAATGCAGTCGACCGCTCCTCCGACACGTTGTACTTGACGCCGCTCTTCGCACCCGGCGTGACCTTCCAATCCCATGCGAGCTCGAAGTCGCGGAAGCTGTCGACCGTGATGAGGTCGCCGCCTGCCACCGGCTGCCCGTCGGCCTGCACGTCCACTTTGCCGCTTGCGATCGTCTTGATCGCGCCGTGCTCCACCGTCCAGTGCGCGGCGGGGACGCCGGCGTAGCCGACGCCCCGCCATCCGGTGAGCGTGTGACCATCGAACAGCGAACGCCAACCCGCCGCGCGCTCGGCGTCCGAGAGCTGTGCGTCAGCGCGCGTTGCCGACGCCGAACCGGCGAGCAGCACGAGCGCGCCGAGCGAGATGATGGCGCAGCGCGGCGGACGGCGCGTGTCAGCCATTGCGTAGCAGTCGGACGAGGTTGTCGTGGCTCGCACGAATGCTGACCAGCGGGTCGCGCGGTTGATCGTGCTCGACGAAGGCGTATCGCAGCCCCGCGGTACGGGCACGACGGAAGAGGCCCGCGAAGTCGATCGCCCCACCGCCGACGTCCGCCATCGCACGTTCGGGCGGCGCGGTGCCGTCCTTCAAATGGCAGAGCGCGAACCGCCCCGGATATCGATCGACGTATCGCAATGGATCCTGACCGGCCTTGTACGCCCAGTACACGTCGAGCTCGAAGGAGACGACCGCCGCGTCGGTCCGCTGCACGAGCATGTCGTACGCGGGCGTGTCGGTGCCGAAGGTCTCGAACTCGACATTGTGGTTGTGATAGGCGAAGCGGAATCCCGCGTCGCGACACGACCGCCCGAGCTGATTGAACCGCTCGGCGAGCGCGACGTACGCCGCCGCCGAGGAGCGCAGCGCGGCTGGCACCGAGGGCACGACGACGTACTCCTGACCGAGAGCGCGCGCGGTGGCGAACAGCCGGTCCGGGTCGTGCTCCAACTGCTCGAGCGGGTAGTGTCCGGAGACCGAGCGCAGCCCGAAGCGATCGAGCGACTGACGAAACGACGCCGGGGTCCGGTCGAAGAGGCCGGCGGTCTCGACGATCCGGTAGCCGGCGGCGGCGACCTGCTCGAGCGTCCGCTCGACGTCCTGCTGCATCAGCCCGCGCACGGTGTAGAGCTGCAGTCCCACGGACCCGATGGGGAAGGCACCGTCATCGCGGGGAAGGTCGGCGGCGTGCGGTTTCACCGCGCGTTGCGCACTGCCGACGGCGCTCCAGGCGACGGTCAGGCCGGCCGCGCCCGCGCCAAGGAGAAACGCTCGGCGGTCCATCAGGAGTTGCGGGCGCCGTGAGCATCGCCGACGCGGCTCAGGCCGGCGAGCACACCGCGCATGTACGCGAACGATTGCTTCATTCCGGGCAGCGGATCGTGGGCGTCGATCTTGTATTCCAGATTCACGTACCTGTATAACCGACGGTGTCGAGCGCGGACGTCTTGAGAAAGGTGCACGCACTGCGCGCGTGATCGAGTCGATGAACGATGCAGCAGCGTCCGCCAGTCTGCCAGCGGGGCTCGGGGCCGGCAAGTCGAGCCGAACCCGCTTACTGCTTGACGCCGTAGTCCCGGAGCCACAGAGTTTGGATCGGGAACACGCTCGAACCGCCGAGGCCGCGCATGACGACCGAGATGCGAAGGACCGGAGTCGATGTCGTCGGCGATATGCCGTGGGGCACGCACTTCTGTCTCTTCTACGAGACGAAAGCCGATCTCCTCGAGATCCTCGTCTCCTACTGCAAGGCCGGACTGCAAAGCGAGGAGTTCTGTCTCTGGGTGGTGGCCGCACCCCTGACGGAGGAAGACGCCAAACGGGCCCTGACACGCGCCCTCCCCGACTTCGATCGGTACGTGACCGACGGCAGCATCGAGATCGTCGCCGCCCGTGACTGGTATCTGCAGGACGGCCGGTTCGAGCTCCAGCGAGTGATCGGCGGCTGGAACGAGAAGCTCGCGCGCGCATCGGCCCGCGGATACGCCGGCGTGCGCGTGACCGGCGATACCGCCTGGCTCGAGAAGAACGATTGGAACGACTTCCTCGAATATGAGGAATCACTCAACACGTCCATCGCGAATCAGCGGATGGCGGTGTTGTGCACCTATCCGCTCGCCGCGTGCGGGGCCGACGAGATCCTCGACGTGGTGCGTACCCATCAATTCGCGGTGACCAAGCGACGCGGACACTGGGAAGTGATCGAGACTGCCGGCTACAAGCAGGCGAAGGCCGAGATCAAGCGGCTGAACGACGACCTCGAGCGGCGCGTCGACGAGCGGACGAGCCAGCTCACGGCGGTCAATCGGCGCCTGAGAAAGGAGGTGCTCGAACGGCAGCATGCCGAGGTGGCATTGCGAGAGGCGCAGGCCGAGCTCGCGCGTGTGGCGCGCCTGACGACGATGGGCGAGCTGGCGGCGTCGATCGCTCACGAGGTCAATCAGCCCCTCACCGCCATCGTGAACAACGGCGGCGCCGGTTTGCGGTGGTTGAATCGCGAGACACCCGATCTGGACGAGGTGCGGGGAGCGCTCTCCAGCATGGTGAGCGACGCCATGCGCGCCGGGGAGGTCATCCGCGGATTGCGCGCGCTCGCGAAGAAGTCCGGACCGCAGCTCACGACGCTCGACGTCGACGACGCGGTCCACGAGGTGCTGGCCCTCACTCACAGCGAGGTCCAGCGACAGGGTGTCCTGCTCCGGACCGAGCTCACGGCGCGCGATCATCCGGTGATGGGCGACCGGGTGCAGCTGCAACAGGTGCTGCTCAATCTGATCCTCAACGGCATCGAAGCCATGAGCACGGTCACGGAGCGCGCAAAGGAGCTGACAGTGTCGTCGGCGCCGACCGATGACGGCAACGTCATCATCTCGGTCGAGGACACAGGCGCCGGACTGGAGCCGGCCGTCGCACAGCGCGTGTTCGAGCCCTTCGTGACGACGAAAGCGGGTGGACTCGGAATGGGACTCTCGATCTGCCGCTCGATCATCGACGCTCATGGTGGCCGCATGTGGGTGTCGCCCGGCGCCGCGCACGGCACGGCCTTCCACTTCGCGGTCCCGGCCGGCGCTCCGACATAGCCCGCCTGTCGCACGGTGCTATTTTGCGGACCGGAGGCGGCGAGGCATCCGGCCCCGCCGCCGACCGGACCCTTGGAGGCACCGCCTGATGATCATCCCTGTTCGGCGCATCGCAGCGGCCGCACTCGTCGTCCTCGCCACGCCCTCGCTCGCGCCGCGGCTCGACGCGCAGGCCACCGCTCCGCGCACGACAGCGATCCGTTTCGGCACGCTCGTCGACGGAACCGGCCGCACGCTGCGCGACGCCGTGGTCGTGGTCGACGGCGACCGCATCACCGCTGTCAGCACCGGCGCGGCCGCGGTCCCGGCGGGCGCGAAAGTGATCGACCTGCGGCGATACTCTGCCGTGCCCGGGCTGATCGACGTTCACACCCACATGACCTACTACTGGGACGGACGGCCGGGCACGAGTCCGTGGCAGCAGCAGGGGGCGCGCAACAGCTCGGTCACCGTCTTCCTGGCGCAGGAGAACGCGCGTCGGACGCTGGAGACCGGTGTCACGACCGTGCGCGATCTCGGGTCCCGCGACTTCGGCGACGTCGCGATGCGCGAGCTGATCAACCGTGGCGCGATGATCGGCCCACGCATGTTCGTCGCTGGTCACGGGCTCGGTCGGCTCCGCCCGACCGCGGCGAACCCCAATCCTGTCTCGATCGTCCCGCGCGCCCGCATCGCCGATCCGGCTGACATTCCGGCGGCCGTCAAGGCGCAGGTCGACGGCGGCGCGGACTGGATCAAGATGTACGGCTCCACAGGCAGCGCGGCTGACGTCACCGGCAACGAGACCTTCTCTCTCGCGGAGATGCAGGCCGCGGTTGCCGCGGCGCATGCGCTGGGCAAGCCGATCGCGATTCACTCCTACGGCCCCGACGGTGGGCGCGACGCGGTCGCGGCGGGCGCCGAGTCGCTCGAGCACGCCGTCGATCTCGACGACGCGACGATCGCCGAGATGGTGAAGAAGCACGTTTACTACGTGCCGACGATCGATCACAATCGGTACTATGCCGAGTACCGCGCGCAGTTCGGCTACACGGCCGAGCAGGCCGCAGCGCTGGACGCGTACCGTCTACGCAACATCGAGACGGCGCGTCGCGCCTTCCGTGCGGGCGTTCCGTTCGCCATGGGCTCGGACGCGGTCTTCACCATGTTCGGCCAGAACACGCGCGAGCTGGGCTGGTTCGTGAAGATCGGCATGACGCCGGCGCAGGCGCTCGCCACGGCGACGACGAACGCCGCCGCGCTGCTCGGGAAGCAGAAGGAGCTCGGCGCGATCGCACCTGGGTACTATGCCGACATCGTCGCCGTCGAAGGAGATCCGCTCACCGACATCACCGCGGTGACGGACCGGGTGCGGTGGGTGATGAAGGGCGGCGCCGTGGTCGTGGATCATGAGTGACGCCAGGCTTGGCGGCCGGTTCACCTTTCCCGGCACGTCACTCAGCGTTCAGCGGATCGGCTACGGCGCCATGCAGCTCGCCGGCCCCGGAGTGTGGGGGCCGCCCAAGGACCCGGACGCTGCCGTCGCCGTCTTGCGCGAGGCCGTCGCGGCGGGCGTGAACCACATCGACACCAGCGACTACTACGGGCCGCACGTCACCAATCAGCTCATCCGGCGGGCCTTGCACCCATACCCTGCGGGGTTGGTGATCGTCACGAAGCTCGGAGCCCGACGTCCGGCCGACAAATCGTGGCAGCGGGCCAGCTCCCGCGAAGACCTGACCGCCGGCGTGCACGACAATCTGCGCAACCTCGGCCTCGACGCGATCGACGTCGTCAACTATCGCGTGATGGGATCGGGCCACGGCACAGACGAGAGCTCGGTCGCCGAGCAGGTGACGGTTCTGGCCGATCTCCAACGCCAGGGGTTGATCCGGCACATCGGCCTGAGCAACGTCACGGCCGCGCAGGTGGCCGAAGCGCAGGCGATCACCGACGTCGTCTGCGTGCAGAACAACTACAACCTGGCGCACCGGGACGACGACGTCCTGATCGACGACCTGGCCGGTCAGGGGATCGCGTACGTGCCGTTCTTCCCGCTCGGCGGCTTCACGCCGCTGCAGTCGTCCACCCTGTCGGCCGTCGCAGGCCGACTCGGCACGACGCCGATGCAGGTCGCGCTTGCGTGGCTGCTGCACCGGTCGCCGAACATCCTGCTGATTCCCGGCACATCGTCGGTCGCCCACCTCCGCGAGAACCTGGCGGCCGGGCAGTTGGTACTGTCGGCCCAGGTCATCGCGGAGTTGGACGGGATCGGCGCCGCGCCGGCGGCGAAGCCGCGCTACTGACTGGACAGGCGGCGGTTCTTCAGAAAGCGATTGAGAAACGTCTCCATCTGCGCATACGTGTCGAGCCAACGGCGGTGCAGCAGCGTCTCGTGCGTGTCGTCGGGATTCACGATCAGCTCGTAGTACACGTTGCGCGCCCGCAGGAGATCGACGAGACCAATCGTCTGTGAGAAGTCGACATTGCGATCGTCGTCATTGTGCCAGATGAGCACCGGCGACTTCCAATTGTCGATCGCGGCGATCGCCGACGAGCGATAGGAGACGTCCGCCGTATCGAGCGAGCTGCCCCAGAGGTGCACGCCGGCCATGTCCACGCCGGCGGCGAAGACGTCGGAGTTGCGCGCCAGCGCCTGTGCGGTGAGCACGCCGCCGTATGACAGTCCCCAGATCCCGACGCGCGACGCGTCGACATCCGGGCGTCCCGCGAGATAACGTCCGGCAGCGATGACGTCGCGGTACTCGGCGTTCCCCCGTCCGCCCGTGTTCGGCGCCGTCCGGAAGGATTTTCCGTAGCCGATTCCGGAGCGGTAGTTCACCGACATCACGATGTACCCCTGGCTCGCGAGCCACTGGTTCACCGCGTACGCCATGTGGTAGAAATCCATGTAGTGGTAACCGAGCAGCATCTGGCGCGGCGGGCCGCCGTGGACGAAGACGATCGCCGGCCGGCGCTCTCCCGCCTTGAGATCCTTCGGCAGAAAGATCTGATTGTGGAATTCCACGCCGTCCTCGGCCTTGAGGAGCACGGGCTGCGGGGTCACCTGGGCGGTGGCGAGGAACTCCTTCGTCAGGACGGGGAAGATGAGCGTGCGCGCGCCGCCGCCGGCGGGCGCGACCGTCACCTGCATCGGTCGCGTCGGACCCGAGGACAGCATCGCGAGACGCGTCCCCGACGCGAGCGGCGTCGGATACATCTCGATGTCGGAGCCGGTGGTGATCTGCGTCGCGCTTCCGCCGGCCGTGGAGACTTTCCAGATGTGCCGCCGCTCGATGTCACCGGCATTCGTCGCGTAGAAGAGCGTCGTGCCGTCGCGCGACAGACCGATCGTCTCGACCGCCCCCTGCCCTGGCGTGAGCTCGACCGGCGTCGTGGTGCCGCCGCGCGCGCTCACCGCGTACCACCGAATCCATTCCTCCGGCTCTTGCTGGAAGATGAGCTGGTCGCCGGCGAAGAGGATGCCGTTGATGTTGGGGAAGGCCCGATCATTCGGTTGGTTGTGCCACACTTCCGTAGCCTTGCCGGTCGCGACGTCGGCGACCATGAGCGAGAGAGTGTAGCCGCCGCGGAAGACTGCGCGATACAATCCGTCGGCACGCGCGGTGTCCCCATCGGCTCCCGCTCGACCTGCCGCGGGCCGGCCGGCGGCACCCCGCGCTGCCGTCACGGCCGGACCGTTGGGCGATCCGATCCCGCCGTCGCCGCGCTGCGCCTGTTGGCCGAACGGCGTGCCCGGCCGGCGAATGAACGCGATGCGCGTACCGTCCTGGGACCACGACGGGCTGACGTCGAAGTCGACGCTCGGTGCGATGAAGTCGACGCGGCGCTTCTTCACGTCATAGACGCCGACGAACGAATGGTTGTCGCGCTGGCTGACGAAGGCCAGGCGAGACCCGTCGGGCGACCAGCGGGGAAAGACATTGCGTCCCCACACGCGAACGAGCGGCTTGAGCCCGCGCTCGGTCGAATCGGCCGCCGTCCTGGTGACGCGATACGCGTAGATCGAGCTGTCTCTGATGAACGCCGCCGTCCGTCCGTCGGGTGAGAGCGCGGGCGCGCTGCCCCGCCCCAAGCGCCATGCACCGCCGCCGCTCGTCCTCGCGGCCCACACGGCCGCCTCGCCACCATTCGGGTCGCTCGTCGGCACGGCGTACCATCCACGCGTGTTGGGGAGACCGCCACGGAGGAAGGTGATGGTCGACCCGTCGTCGGAGATGTCGAGGTTGGACAGGACGATGCCGTCATCGTCGAGAAAGCTCGTGATGCGAACCGGCTTGAAGTCGGGAGCGGCGGCCGTGTAGGCGTTTCGCTTCCCGTGGTCATAGGCGAGCCAGGCGATCCGGTCGACGGACTTCGCCGCGACCAGGTCTTCTGGAAAGGCGGGCGCGATGTACGGCGCGATCGACGACGTTTGCGCGATGGCGGGCATCGCGCAGACGATCGCGACGAAAGCAAGCAGAGAGCGACGCATTGATTTCTCCTGATGTCGTTACTGAGAGCCGGCGAGACCAGCGCGCCCGGCACGATTGACCTTTCGGGCGAGAAGGGTCGCGTCGCTCCCCAAGCCGAAATACAGGCCACTCACCGTATTGTCGGGGCTGACTTCGAACTTGATGAACATCTGGCCCGAGAGCGTGCCCGGCGGCAGCAGCCAGCGGAAATTGTCCGCGTTCCAGTACTGCAGCGGGGCGGACCAGTCGCCGTGCGTCATCTCGAGGTGGCCGTCCTTGAGCGTGACCACCGCATCGCCGTACAGGCTGTCGCCGTAAGTGCCGGCGTACGCGGCGAGCGCCACCGGCGGTCGGGCGTCGGCGGTGTGCGCGGCGGCCTGCGCCTTGGCCACCGAGTCGGCGCGCTTGCGCTGCACCGCGGTGCGCGCGAACGACTCGGCGCTCAGGTCCCTTGCCGGTAGGCCGAGCGCGCGATCGAAGATGTACCGTCGGAGCGCGTCGGGAAGCGGGGAGCCCTGCATGTTGCTCAACACGGCGACGCCGACCTTCTGATCGGGGAGCATGCCGACGGCGGCCGTCATGCCCGGCGTGTTGCCGCCATGCTGCCAGACCAGCGCGCCGTGGTAGTCCTCGACGAACCAGCCCATCCCGTAGGTGCTGAAGCGCGTGGCCGTGGAGTCGGCGCCTGGCGCCCGCGCGCTGCCGCCGGCGTTGACGAGAATCTGCGGCGTGTGCGTCTCGTGCAGGGCCGCCGAATTGAGAAGGCGCTTTCCATTCACGACGCCGTCGTTGAGCTGGAAGCGTAGCCAGCGCGCCATGTCGACGGCGTTCGACAGGATCGATCCGGCCGGTCCGATGTTGTCGCCGTTGAACGCGCCCTGGGCGAACGACGTATCGTGGTCGGTGCTGTGTGGTGCGGCGACGTTGGCGGTCGTGAGGGCCTTGGATGACGTGAGGCTCGAGGTCATCCCAACGGGGGTGAAGATCCGCTGCCGGACGAGATCATCCCATGTGGAACCAGCAACCTTCGCGGCGGCCTGTCCCGCGGCGAGGAACATCATGTTCTGATAGGAGAACTTCGAGCGGAACGGCGACTCCGGCTTGAGGAACCGCACGCGGTGCAGGATCTCGTCGCGCCCGATCCCCGAGCCGAGCCACGCGAGCTCGCCGCGCGCAATGCCGCTGCGGTGCGTCAGCGCGTCGCGCAGCGTGACCGCGTCGCTCGCGACGGGATCGTACAGCCGGAAGTCGGGCAGATACGTGGAGAGCCGGTCGTCCCAGCGCATCTTGCCGTCGCTCACCATCATCGCGACGAGCGTCGCCGTGAACGCCTTGGAGCTCGAGCCGATCTCGAACAGGGTGTGCTCATCGACCGGCGTCGGAGCGCCTGCCTTGAGGACGCCGAAGCCTTTGGCGTAGACGAGCGAGTCGTTGCGAACGATCGCGACGCTCAATCCCGGCACCTTCCAGATCTTCACGGCGTTGGCGATGTAGGCGTCGAGCCCCGGATAGGGCTCCTGGGTTTGCGCCTGGGTGGTCCGGGCAGCGGTCGCCACGAGGGCGAAGCTCAGCGCGGCGCTCAGTCGGGTGCGGGTCGGCGTCATGTGTTCGCGACGTTGGGGGTGTAGCGTGCTCTCGCCCGGCAGGGGCGACGGGGGCCGTGACGCGGGAGACGGACGCGCCGGAGCGTCGTGGTGGGGGTGGGGAGGGTACGAGGCTCGGCGGGCGACAATGTAGCGCTTCCCGGGCCGGCCGGGTAGACCAATCTGGTATACCGCTTGGGGACACCGTCCGTTCGGCTCGTCCGGCCCCGCCGCCGCTCATCGGAACGGCGTCGTGCACGAAATCGGCGGCCCACGAGTCCAGCATTTTGCATGGCCTGATTCAAATCGCCACGCAATCCGCGCCAGAAATCATCGACCACGGAGCGGCATCGGGTCACCCAACTCTCGACAGCATAACGGGTTGACCAGTTGGATCCCCGGCTGGCAATCCGCGGCCCCGCGTCTGCATTACAGGTTTGTCACTTCCCCCAATGGACCGCGCACTCCTACCGGCGCGGCTCCGTCCCTCGAGCGGACAAACTATATGAAAAATACGACCCGTCGCGGCTTCACCCTGATCGAGCTTCTGATCGTCGTCGTCATCATCGGTATTCTCGCGGCGATCGCGATCCCGAAGTTCGCCAATACGAAGTCGAAGGCCTATACGGCCGCCATGAAGTCCGACCTGCGCAACCTGGTCACGGCCGAAGAGGCGTTCTTCTCGGATTCCGGGAAGTACATCCAGTATGACACGACGCTGCTCAAGTTCCGTCCGTCGACCGGTGTG
>DASXHF010000217.1:0-4693 GCA_036488775.1 Gemmatimonadaceae bacterium
TCACCGACTCCAACCCGCAGCGCTTGCCGCCCAGTCTCGCCCGAGGCGGAAGCCGCATCTCACACGTGCTGATCATCCCGTTCTTCGCGTTGTAGTCCTGCTCGGCCGAGTCGAGCTCGGCGAGCTTTCGAAAGAGCGCTACGGTGTCGGTCGTCGCCGCACAGTAGACGAGATAGGTGCGCGGCCCGCCGCAGCCGCGCCAGCCCACTGGCGCGGTGCGGCACGCATTGACCGATGCGCAGCCGTCGGTCTTGGCGAGCGCGCGCGCTTCACGTTCGAGCTGCGTGAGATGGGCCTGATCCGCTTTGTTGGTGTCGGCCGCGATGGCGGGTGCTGGTGGTGACGACGGCGGCGGCACGATCACCGATCCGACCGAGCGTGTGCGAGTGTCTTTCACGGTGTCCTGCTTGCGCGCGCACGCAACGGCGATGAGCGTGGCGCCCAACGTCAACAGTGCGACACTGCGAGATCGACGCGCGCCGACCCGGTCATGGATCATGCGTCACTTCCGGGCAGGTTCCGCGCCGAGCTACGGGTTCAACGCGTCAAACCGGCGCGATCGTACATCACTCGGCCGCCCACGATCGTGAGCATGACGTGCGCATCGCGGATGGTCGGCGCCGGAATGCGCGTGAGATCGCGGTCGACGAGCACGAGATCGGCCAGCATGCCTGGAGCGATGACGCCGACCTCCTTCTCCATGAAGCCCGCCCGCGCCGCGCCCGACGTGTATGCCCGGAGCGCCTGCTCGACGGTGATCTTCTGCTCCGGCACCCATCCCTCCGGATGCTTGTCGTCGAGCGTGCGGCGTGTGACGGCGGCATAGATCCCTTCGAGCGGGGTGGCCGGAGCGACGAACCAATCGCTCCCGAAGGCGAGCGTCGCGCCGTTGTCGAGCAGCGAACGAAACGCGTACGTCCCTTTCGCGCGCTCAGCGCCGATCACCTTGTCGGCCCAGCGCCCGTCGTCGATCGCGTGATAGGGCTGCATGCTGGCGATCACGCCGAGCTTGCCGAAGCGCGGGATGTCCTGTGGCGCGATGTGCTGGGCGTGCTCGATGCGGAACCGGCGGTCCTTCGCTCCGTTCTCGCGTTCGACGCGCTCGAAGATGTTCAACTGGGTCCTAATCGCGCTGTCGCCGATCGCGTGCACGGCGACCTGAAGTCCGGCCTTGTCGGCGCCCGACGTCCTTGCATAGAGACTGTCGGGCGGGGTGACGAAGAGGCCGCGGTCGTTCGGTGCGTCGGTAAAGGGCTGCAGCATCGCGGCGGTATGGGAGCCGAGGGATCCATCGACGAAGCCTTTGAGCCGTCCGATACGGAGCCAGGCGTCGCCACGTCCGCGCGCGGCGACGGTGTCGCGCAGCTGCTCCCAGGTGCCGAGGGGAACTGCCGCGCTGATGCGCGTGCGCAGGGCGCCGGCGTGATGCGCACGCTCGAACACGGCGAGATCCTCCCACGTCCCCATGTGATGGACGCTCGTCACGCCGCGCTGCGCGACGTAGGTCATCGCGCTGTCCAGCGCGCGGAGGCTCATCTCCATGCCCGGCGCCGGCATGATCCTCCACACGAGATCAGTGGCGTTGTCCTTGAGCACCCCGGTCGGCTCGCCGGATGCATCGCGCACGATCGTCCCTCCGTCGATGTCCTTCGTCGTCCGGTCGACGTGCGCGGCGCGCAGGGCGAGCGAGTTGGCGAGGTTCATGTGTCCATCGAGCCGGTTGATCCACACCGGATTGCGCGGTGTGACGGAGTCTATCCAGCTTCGCTCGGGAAGCTCGCCGCCCCAGTTGGTGTGGTCCCAGTCGCCGTTGGTGATCCACGTGCCCTCGGGCACCGATGCAGCGAACTCCTTGATCCGGCGGATGAACTCGGCCTTCGTGCGTGCGTCGCGGAGCTTGACCGACGAGAGGGCGAATCCGCCGTCGAGGAAGTGCACGTGGGAATCGATGAAGCCCGGCGTGAGCATCATGCCCTTGGCGTCGACCGTCTTCACGGCGGTGCCCGCGCGCTTCTTGATCTCGGCGCTGGATCCGACCGCCTCGATGCGCTCATCGCGCACCAACACGGCGTCGGCCCAGGGACGTCGCGTGTCACCGGTCCAGACGCGGGCGTTGACGATCGCCAGCGCGCTCACCGGCGCGGGCGCGGGTGCGAGCCCGGCAGGGCTCGCGGAGGGTTGCTGCATGGCGCGGGCGGGGAACGTGAAGGCGGCCGTCAGTGCGCAGACGAGCGTGGCGTGTGCGCGGCGCGTAGAAAGTACGCGAAGGTGAATGGAGGGCATGAAGGAGAGTGCGCAGCGAGCGGGGCGGGCGGAAGGGGCGCTTGACGAACGGCGGCGGGTTGGCGAGCGTTCACCACGCAACGTGCCTGGGGCGAGACCACTACGGACACCAAGGGTGCCGTAGGTCTCGCCCTTCGTCGTTGCACGATCACCTCTCGAGGACCGCACGGCATGATCGCAACGAGCATCTGGTTCTGGGTCGGCTTCGTCGCCTTCGTGCTGGCGATGCTGGCGCTCGACCTCGGCGTGTTCAATCGCACGCCGCACGTCGTGCGCGCGCGCGAGGCCGCGGTCTGGACCGGCGTCTGGGTGGCGCTCGCGCTGCTGTTTGCGACTGGGCTGACTTTCTTCGCCGGCCGACAGGCGGGGCTGACGTTCCTCACAGGCTACGTGATCGAGGAATCGCTCAGCGTCGACAACATCTTCGTCATCGTGCTGATCTTCCAGTACTTCGCGGTGCCGGCGCAGTACCAGCACCGAGTACTGTTCTGGGGGATCCTTGGCGCGCTCGTGATGCGCGGTCTGTTCATCGGGCTCGGCGCCGCGCTGCTCGCCCGGTTCGAGTGGATCATCTACCTGTTCGGCGCGCTCCTCGTCGTGACGGGGATCCGCATGGCGGTGAAGCAGGACGAGGCATTCGACGGCGAGCAGAACCCGGTGGTGAAGATCGTGCGGCGGTTCCTCCCGCTGACGGAGGGTTACCGGGGCAAGCACTTTCTCGCGCACGAGAACGGGCGATACTACGCGACGCCGCTGCTGCTCGTGCTGGTGCTCGTGGAAGCGACGGACCTCATCTTCGCGATCGACTCGATCCCGGCGATCTTCGGCATCACCCGCGATCCGTTCCTGGTCTTCACGTCGAACATATTCGCCGTGCTGGGATTGCGGTCGCTGTTCTTCCTGCTCGCCACGGTGGTGCAGCGCTTCTACCTGCTGAAGTACGGGCTGGCGGTCATCCTCACGTTCGTCGGGGCGAAGATGCTCCTCGAGGCGTGGGTGCACATCCCGATCACGCTATCGCTCGGGATCGTGATCGGCGTGCTGGCAGCCTCGATCGTCGCGTCGATGCGCTGGCCGCAGGGGGGGACTCCGAATCCGACGAAGAGGGGGCCGAAGCTCGGCGGTTAGCTGCCATTCAATTAGCTGATACTTACCTGATACGGCTACTGAAGTACCAGGTACTGGGTAGACCTGGTACCGAGCCTGGCATACTGGCCCCTCCAATGCCTGGACAGGGCAGCCGTAGTGCCGACTGGTAACTGACAGCTGACAGCTTTCGCTTAGGGCTCGCTGTCACGCCGTTCCCAGCGAAGAAGCCGGCCCGCATTGGAGTGGGTTTGGATGTCGGTCTTGGTACTGGTGCTACTCCGTACCTGGTACTTCAGTAGGCGTATCGTAGCAGCGTCAGGTCCTTGAGAGCCGTTATCTTCTCTCGAGCGCATCCCTCATGTCGAGCAGGATCTCGAAGTACAGTTGCTCCCGCCGGTAGGCGAAGTCGAGCGTCGTCATCTGGGCCTGGTCGCCCGACGCCTTCGCGCGCTCGAAGGCTTCGCGGTACATGTCGTCGATGTTGGCGAGAATGCGTTCGCGGGAGCGGGACATGCTGACCTGCCGAATGGCTTGGG
Source organism: Gemmatimonadaceae bacterium (assembly GCA_036488775.1). Taxonomy (GTDB): domain Bacteria; phylum Gemmatimonadota; class Gemmatimonadetes; order Gemmatimonadales; family Gemmatimonadaceae; genus AG11. The sequence continues at coordinate 3,909 of DASXHF010000217.1, forward strand.
AGGTGAGACGGGGCGGTTCGCCTTGCTGTCTGTCGAGCTGTTCCTCGCTCGGCTCCAGCAGATAGCGCTGGGCCGCGCCGAGGAGATTGCGACGGGACGGGAGCGACGGGAGCAGAGGATTATCCATTGTGCGACGAGAGCAGATCTTCGCGCGCGACGAGTTTCGGTGCGTCTACTGCGGCGAGCAATTCGAGCCCGAGCTGCTCACCGTGGATCACGTGCAGCCAAAAATGCGCGGCGGTGACCGGTCCGGTGGGAACCTAGTGACGGCGTGTGGGGGGTGCAACGCGCGGAAAGGGGGGCTGCGTCTCAGCGAGTTCCTCCGGGCCGATCCGGTCGCCCGGGAGCACTTCTTCGCCCTCGCCACGCCCCACGTGTGGCCCCGGATCCTCCGGGCGCTCGAGGAGGAACTGCATCTCGGGAAGGCCGTGAAGCCAAGAGGGGCGTGAAATCGAGCGTCGATTCCAGGAACGGCATCAAAGGCGGTGAAATACCGCCTCGTCCACCACGCGCCCATCGCGCAGGTGTTCGACGACGATGCGCTCCAGCAGCGCAGGGGTGACGCCGGCGTACCAGACACCCTCCGGATACACCACGACGATCGGGCCGCCGGCGCACACGCCCAGGCACGGCGTCTCTCCGCGCTTCACCCGCCGCGGGCCGAAGAGGAGGTTCTCCCGCTGGAGCAGCCGAGCGAGCAACGCGTACAGCGCGCGCCCCTCGCGATTGGGCGAGCAGAAGCCGCCCGTGCAGACGAGCACATGGCGGGCGTACGGTTCCATCAG
>DASXHF010000279.1:0-3118 GCA_036488775.1 Gemmatimonadaceae bacterium
CACGTTGAACGACTCCGGAATGCCCGGCTCGGGCAGGTTCTGCCCCTTCACGATCGCCTCGTAGACACGGCTGCGACCGTTCACGTCGTCCGACTTCACCGTCAGGATCTCCTGCAGGACGTGCGCGGCACCATAGGCCTCCAGCGCCCACACTTCCATCTCTCCGAACCGCTGGCCGCCGAACTGCGCCTTGCCGGCGAGTGGCTGCTGCGTGACGAGCGAGTACGGTCCGATGCTGCGCGCGTGGATCTTGTCGTCCACGAGGTGCGACAGCTTCAGCATGTACACCGCCCCGACGGTGACCGGCGCGGCGAACGTCTCGCCGCTCCGTCCGTCGCGGAGCTTCACTTTGCCGAACGGCGTGATCCCGGCCAGGCGGAGCAGCTCCACCGTGGCGGCATCGACGTCGGCGTCCGACTTCTTGCCGAGCGTTCCCGCGAGCGCCGACAGCTCCTGATCGGCGAGCAGATCGCTCGCCGCCATTCCGGCCCGCTTCTCGAGCTGCTTGAGGGCGGCCTTGTACTCCGCCTTCTTTGTCGCGCTCAGCTCGTCGTTCTCGGTCCCGTGGAACGCAACCTCGTGGCCAATCGCCGCCTGCTCGCGGTCCACCAGCTCGCGCGCCGCCGCCGCGATGAAGTCGCGGATGCGGTTGTACACGTCGCGCGTTCCGGCCGACACGCCGCGCGCGCCCAGATCGTTCAGGGTCGCGTCGCCGAGCAGCTCGACCTTGCCGCCTTCCGCCCGCTCGGGCTTCACGTCGGCCAGGATCTGCTGCACGTCCGCATCGCTGATCGCGAGCTTCGGCGTCGTGAGCTGCAGCGCGTCGCTCACCCAGGTGAGCCCCGCGATCTTGAGCAGCAGCCCGATCTCCTTCTCGTTCGCCCCCTGGAACACCGGCGTCTTGGCGTAGAAGCCGAGCAGCTTCGCGGCCCACCCGAGGTGGGTCTCGAGGATCTGTCCGACGTTCATGCGCGACGGCACGCCCAGCGGGTTGAGCACGATGTCGACCGGACGCCCGTCGGGGAGGAACGGCATGTCCTCCTCGGGGACGATGCGCGCCACGATACCCTTGTTGCCGTGGCGGCCGGCCATCTTGTCGCCCACCGAGATCTTGCGCTTCTCGGCGAGATACACCTTCACGAGCTGGATGACGCCGGGCGGCAGCTCGTCCGGCTGCAGGATGCGATCGATCCGCTCCTCGGCCTTCTCCTCGAGCTTCGCCTTCTCGTCGTTCGCCGCGTCGATGATCGTGCGGATCTTCTCGTTCGCCTTCTTGTCCGCCACGCGGAAGGTCTTGAGGTCGAGCGACGCGATCTTGAGATCCTGCAGCATCGCTGCAGTGATCTTCGTGCCCGCCGGAATCGCCTCTTCCACCGTGCCGCTCTTCAGGGCCAGCGCGACGCTCTGGCCTTCCAGCAGCTCGGCCAGCTCGGCATCGCGAACCTCGTTGACGCGGAGCTTCTCCTCGCCCTCGAGACGGCGCACCTCACCGATCCGCTCGCCGCGGTCCTTCTCGACGACCTGATCCTCGATGCGGCTGAAGATCTTGACGTCGATCACGACCCCTTCCATTCCCGGCGGCACCTTGAGCGACGAGTCCTTCACGTCCTTCGCCTTCTCACCGAAGATCGCCGTGAGCAGCTTCTCTTCCGGCGAGAGCTCCGTCTCACCCTTCGGCGTGATCTTGCCGACCAGGATGTCGCCGGGCTTCACGTGCGCGCCAATCCGAACGATCCCGCGCTCGTCGAGATCCAGCAGCGCCTCTTCCGAGACGTTTGGGATCTCGCGCGTGATCTCTTCCTGCCCGCGCTTGGTATCGCGGACGTGCAGCTCGAGCTCCTGAATGTGAATGGACGAATAGACGTCGTCCTTCACCAGGCGCTCCGACAGAACGATCGCGTCCTCGAAGTTGTGACCGTACCACGGCATGAACGCCACGGTGACGTTCGACCCCAGCGCGAGCTGGCCCATCTCCGTCGCCGCGCCGTCCGCCAGGACGTCGCCCTTCTTCACCGCCTGGCCCATGCTGACGAGCGGGCGCTGGTTGATGGCGGTGTCCTGGTTCGTGCGCCAGTACTTCCGCAGACGATACCGATCGTGCTGCGTGAGACGCGCCAGCACGCGACCATCTTCCTTCGCCTGCTTGAGCTCCGCCGGACCGGCGTCGACGATGATCTCGTCCGCCGTGACGCGAGAGATCACGCCGTCGCGCCGCGCGATCACGACAGCACCCGAGTCGACGGCCACCTTCTCCTCGAGCCCCGTGCCCACGTACGGCGTCTTCGGGTTGAGGAGCGGCACGGCCTGACGCTGCATGTTCGAACCCATGAGCGCGCGGTTCGCGTCGTCGTGCTCGAGGAACGGGATCAGCGCCGCGGCGATCGAGACGAGCTGCTCGGGCGCCACGTCCATGTAGTCGATCCGGTTCGGCGACGTGAGTGGCGCGTCGCCCTGCTGGCGGGCGAGCACCAGCTCGTCGACGAAGCTGCCGTCATCGTTCAGCGCCGCGTTGGCCGGAGCGATGATCGCGTCTTCCTCGCGGTTCGCGTCGAGCCAGGCGAGCTCGCTCGTCACCTTCCCATTCTTCACCACGCGGTACGGCGTCTCCACGAAGCCGAGGTCGTTCACGCGCGCGAAGCACGCGAGCGACGTGATGAGTCCGATGTTCGGACCTTCCGGCGTTTCGATGGGGCACATGCGACCGTACTGCGAATAGTGCACGTCGCGCACTTCGAATCCGGCGCGTTCTCTCGTGAGGCCACCGGGACCGAGTGCCGACAGGCGACGCTTGTGCGTCAACTCGGCCAGCGGGTTCGTCTGATCCATGAACTGCGACAGTTGCGACGAGCCGAAGAACGCCTGAATCACCGCGCTGACAGTACGCGCGTTGACGAGATCGTCGAGCGAAATCTTTTCCGGATCGGTATTGATCGACATGCGCTCTTTGACGAGACGCGCCATGCGCGAGAGGCCGACCGAGAATTGGTTCGCGATCAACTCGCCAACCGATCGAATACGCCGATTGCCGAGGTGATCGATATCGTCCACGTGGCCGCGGCCTTCATGCAACTCGACGAGATAGCGAAGGATCGCGACGAAATCTTCCTTCGTCAGGACC
>DASXHF010000335.1:0-9643 GCA_036488775.1 Gemmatimonadaceae bacterium
TCCGAGGTTGCGAAGGCGCGGCAAAAGAAGGTCGAAGGCGCTGGACGGCGGCCGTTGGGCAAGCGAGCTGGTGGAGTCTCCATGAACAAACACAAGACTACACCTTCGTCCCGATCGCAATAAGTTGAAGGATACCATAGAGATGGGGGTTGTTTTGCAGCGTCTGCGTCAGCTTGTCTCGCGGGCTCACCGCCGCGTGCTCTACCCGCTTCTTGGCGCCGGTATGGCGATTGGCACGCTGGTCGTCGGACTGCAGCATACGTCCTACGTAGCGAGCTCTACAGGCGTTAGCCGGGCTGTCGATGTCGCCTCGAAGGCAATGTCGGCGGACTCTACAGTAGGCACGTTCGCCTACATCGCACCGTCTGCAGATTCGAGCACGGTGGCGAGCGCAAACGGGCTCAACCTCGATCTGGGTCACGCCCGGATCGATAGCTGGGTGCATCGGCTCACGACGTCGCTACGCGGCGACTTTCAGCAGTCGCTGAGCCGCATGGACAAGTACGCGGCGATGATCAACCAGAAGCTCGACGCGAGACAGATGCCTCGCGAACTGGTCTATCTCGCCATGATCGAATCGAACTTCAACCCGACCGCACGGTCGCGCGTGAGCGCGGTGGGTCTGTGGCAATTCATGAGCGGCACGGCCAAGCAGTTCGGCCTCACGGTCGGGCGCCGGGTGGACGAACGAAAGAATCCAGCGAAATCGACCGACGCCGCGCTCACGTATCTGAGCCAGCTCCACGATCGTTTCGGCTCATGGTATCTGGCCGCCGCGGCGTACAACTCGGGACAGGGCAGCGTCTCGAAGGCGATGCAGAGGGTGCTCGGGCGAACGACGGGGACTGATCAGGACTTCTTCCGAATCCTTCCGGCGCTGCCGAAGGAGACGCAGGACTACGTGCCCAAGCTCATTGCATACGCCAAGGTGGGAAGCGATCCGGCCAAGTACGGAATGCAATGATCCCGCGGCACGGTCGACATCCGTCAGGCATGTTCGAGCTCCGCGCCGGTCGCCTCCTCCTTCAGGTCGGCGGCCGGTAATCGCAAGGTGAACTCGCTGCCCCCTCCCTCGCGGATGGCGTACGTCAACGTTCCTCCCTGCAGCTCGGCCAGCGTGCGGGCGATCGAGAGGCCGAGCCCCGCGTGTCCCGTGTCCGGCGTCGATCCGGAGGGACGATAAAATGCATCGAAGATGCGCTCGCGCTCCGGCGGCGCGACGCCCACGCCGCGATCGGCCACGGTGAATACCAGCTCGGCGCCCTCCCGCGCCACCCACAGGTCGACCACGCCGCCAGGCGGCGTGTAGCGCAGCGCGTTGTCGAGCAGATTGCCGAGGATCCGCAGGGTATGAACAAAATCGAAGACACCGACCAGCGCAGGCGACGTGAGGTCGACGTGTGGCTGAATCACCTGCCCGTTCAACACACCCTGGGCCTGCCGCAGCGCAGCGCCGACGAGATCCTCGGCCGTGTTCAGCTCGGGGTTCGACGCGAAGCTCCCGGCCCGCAGCCGTGAGAGCTCGAGCAGGTCCCGCACCATCCTCGCCAGACGGTCCGCCTGCTCCACGATAGCGGCCGCGGAGGGCTCACCGCGCGCCTGCGCGCCTTGTGCGAGGACTTTGATCGTCGTCAGCGGCGTTCGAAGGTCGTGCGAGACCGACGCCAGAATCTGATCCTTGGCACGATTCGCTTCGCGCAGTGCCTCGGAGTGGGATGCCTCACGCATGAGCCGCATGCGCTCGATACCCAGCGCGGCGTAGTACGTCAACGCGGCGAGCAGACGGCGCTTCGGAGCGTCCAGCAACAGGACCGGTGAGCCGCGCAGTACGAGCACGCCGATCGTCCGGTCCTCGGCGCGGAGCGGGAGGGCAAGCAGCCGCGTGTGCAGCGCCGGCGTCGCATCGTTGGCGAAGCGCGACATCGATTGCTGGGCCAATTGTCCATCGACCGAGGTGCTCACCGGCATCCCGTACTCCGCCGCACACTCGGCCACGCGCGAGGTCTCGACCGCGAGCGGGACGGTCCCCGGGTCTGCCGCGAGAAGCCCGAAGGTCGGGTCCCACGTGAGGATGACACACTCGCCGGCCTCCACCGTGTCCCGGACGAGTGTGCACACCGCATCGAGTGCGGCAGTCGGTTCGGCGTAACGCAGCGTCGCCGCGCCAAGTCGGGAGAGGCTCTCGACTTCGCTGGCGCGCTGACTTGCTCTCGTGGCTTCCTCACGCGCCCGCGTGAGCAAATGCGCCGTGACGCCAGCCGTGCCCAGAAACGCCAGCAGCACGACCACGTCCAACGGTTTGCTCACCGAGACCCGGTCATACGGCGGCTGAAAGAAGTAATCGATCAGCGCGAAGCTCGCACACGCGAGCGTGAAGCCGAGCGCCCGCCCCCCAGCGACGGTGCCCCCGAGGACGATCAGCAGCATCGGAAGCACGACGTGTACCTGGTCGATCTCCTGCCGGACACTGAACAAAACAGCCGTGGCGAACGCGAGCAGCGAACACCAGATGATCCATCCAGCGACCGTGGCCCGGCGCGCCCTCATTCCTCGATGCCCTCGAACCGATAGCCGACGCCAGGCTCGGTGACGATGAGCCGCGGTGTCGCGGGAGCGCGCTCCACTTTGCGGCGAAGGTTGGTCACGTGCACACGCAGGTACTGCTGGGGATTACCGAACGACTTCGCCCACACCGCGTCGAAGAGCTGCTGGTGCGTGAGCGTCCGGCCGGCATGCATGACCAAGGTCTGCAGGAGCAGCCACTCGATCCGCGTGAGCCGCACCGGTTCACCGTCGCGTCGCGCTTCGCGGCGCACGAGGTCGATCGTGAGGCCATCGCAGAGGATCGGCGTGCTCGCCGAATGCGCCGGCGTCCGTGCGCGCCGGAGCTGAGCCTGCACGCGCGCCACGAACTCGGCCAGAGAGAATGGCTTCGTGACGTAATCGTCGGCGCCTATGGTGAGCAGCTCGACTTTCTCCGCCTCGGCGTGGCGCGCCGAGAGGACGACGATCGGTGTGGAGGACCATCGCCGGATCTCGCGGCACACGTCGCTGCCCGGCATGTCGGCGAGCCCGAGATCCAGCACGATGAGATCGGGCCGCGCGGTGGCCGCGAGGTCGATGCCTTCGGCACCCGTCTCCGCCTCCAGCACGCGATCGCTCAGGTGCCGAAGCGCGTTGGCGACGGCGCGGCGGATCTGAAGCTCGTCGTCGATGACGAGAATCGCGTCGGCTCGGATCGTATCCACACCCAAGAATGTCCCGTGCCGCAACGAAGCTCAACTGAGCGCTGTTGGAGCACGGAGGGAATGGTGAATTCTTTGTGGCTTCTTTGTGCCGGGGCCTTTCGGGCGGCTCGATAGTTTGCGGGCCGCCACGGTACGATGCGACCCATGAAGCATCAGTGGGCCCAGCCGTTCCGTCTCCTTTCGCCGATCCTGTTCGCGGGTGCCCTCGCCACGAGCTGCCGAGGCACCGGCGAACCGGCCGAGGCGCGGAGCGCAGTCCCGGACGGCGAAGTGCGCATGGCGCCTGATTCGCCGCAACGCACCTCGATTGCCGTCGAGACGGTCCGTCTGGCGACCGAGCGCGTCGTCGCGACGCTCCCAGCACAGGTCGTCCCCGACGAAGACCATACGGTTCGTGTGACCAGCCCCGTGCTCGGCCACGTGACTGCGCTGTCGGTCCGCGCGGGAGATCATGTGCAGGCGGGACAGACCCTCGCGCAGCTCTGGTCGCCCGACGCGGCGCAGGCGACGAGCGATGGCGCCAAGGCCTTCACTGCGTGGCGAACGACGCGCACCGCGCTGGTGCGCGCAACCGACCTCTACGAGCACAAGGTGATCGCCGCTCGTGACCTGGAGCAGGCCCGCAACGACGAAGCACAGGCGAAAGCGGAGTACGAGCGCACACAAGCCCGGTCTCGGCAGTTGGGTCTGGGGACATCCGGTGTTTCCGATGTCTTCGTCCTCCGCGCGCCGATGAGCGGCGTCGTCGTCGATCGCGCCGTGAATTCTGGCTCTGAAGTACGTCCGGAGAACGGCCAGCCCCTGTTCACGATCTCGTCGCTCGACACGGTGTGGCTCGCGGTGAGCGTCCCACAGCGCGACCTGGCGAACGTACATCGCGGAGCGCGGGTCCGCTTCACCACCGACGCGGCGCCAGGCAGCGTGTTCGACGCGCGGGTGAGCTTCGTCAGCGACGCACTCGATCCCGTGAACCGGACGGCGACGGTACGCGCGGTGCTGCCGAACGTCGACCATCGCCTGCACGTGCAGACCACCGGTGAAGCACAGGTGCTCGCGACCAGCACCGTTGCCGCAGTGACGGTCCCCGCGCGGGCATTGATCACCCATAACACCGACACCGTGGTGTTCATCGAAGCCGCACCCGGGCGCTTTCTCCGGCGCACGGTGACGGTGGGCGACGACGACGGCACGACCGCGATGATCACCTCAGGCCTTGCTGCTGGCGAGCGTGTGGTGACGACCGGGAGCATCCTTCTCGCCGCGCAAGCCGATCGCCCGAAGTAACGCCCGCCGCCAATGATTCGCCGTCTCGTCCGATTTGCGCTTCGCCAGCGCCTGCTGGTGCTTGGCGCCACATCCCTCCTCGTCCTGGTTGGCATTCGCGCCTTCAGCGACCTGCCGATCGAGGCGTTTCCCGACGTCGAGGACATCCATGTCCAGATCATCTCCCAGTGGCCCGGGCACGCCGCCGAGGAGATCGAACGGTCGGTGACGCTGCCAATCGAGCGGCAGATGAACGGCACGCCGCACATCACGAACCTGCGCTCGACGTCGATGTTCGGGTTGTCGGTCGTCACGCTCACCTTCGACGACGAGATCACCGACAACTTCGCCCGCCAGCAGACACTCGAGCGGCTTCAGGGCGTCACCGTTCCCAACGGAGTGTCTCCGGCACTCGGATCCCTGTCCAACTCCACGGGTGAGATCTACCGGTACACCGTGCAAGGCCGGCAACCGCTCACCGAGCTCAAAGCACTCGAAGACTGGGTCGTCGAGCCGGCGATGCGCACCGTGCCAGGTGTCGCCGACGTCGTCAGCTTCGGCGGCCAAGTGAAGCAGTATCAGATCGACGTCGATCCGTCGCGTCTCCTGGGGTACGGGCTTACCCTGCCGCAAGTCGAGCAGGCCGTCGCCGCGGCGAACCTCAACGCCGGCGGGGGCTATCTCGCACATGGCTACGAGCGGCAAGTCGTGCGCGGGATCGGGCTCTTCGCGAATCTCGACGACATCGCGAACGTCATCATCGCGACCAAGAATGGCACACCGATCCGCGTCCGTGACGTCGGCACGGTCCATGTCGGAGGTGCGCCGCGAGAAGGAATCGTCGCGAAGGACACGAGCGATGACGTCGTGGAAGGCATCGTCCTCATGCGCAAGGGCGAGAACGCGCTTCGAGTGCTGGATGGAGTCCGGGCGAAGACGGCAGACATCAACGCGACTCTTCTACCACCCGGCACGCACATCATCCCGTTCTACGATCGCGCGACGCTGGTGAATCACACGGTACGCACCGTTCAGGAGAATCTCGCGATCGGCGCGACGCTGGTACTGGTCATCCTCGTCTTGTTCCTCGGCGACTGGCGAAGCGCGGTGATCGTCGGTGTCGTGATCCCGCTGTCGCTGCTCGGCGCGTTCGTGCTGATGGATGTCCGGCACGTGTCGGCCAATCTGATCTCGCTCGGCGCAGTGGACTTCGGAATCATCGTCGACGCGGCCGTCGTGCTGGTCGAGGCGTATCTCGTGCGGTTGGCCCTCACCCCGCCGCCAACAGCGGAGGATCTGGCGCGCACCGCCGAGCACGAGAGGCCCGCGCAGGAGACGGCCGGAGAGCGGCGCCACGACTTCGGATTGCGGGCATCGGTGGAGAAGCGACATCTCCTCGCCACGGTCACGGAAAGCATGGGGCGTCCCATTCTCTTCGCCAAGGCGATCGTCATCACGGCGTTCCTGCCCATCTTCACGTTTCAACGAGTGGAGAAGCGCATCTTCTCGCCGATGGCGTACACACTGACGTTCGCGCTGCTCGGCTCGCTGCTGCTGTCGCTCACGCTGGTGCCGGTGCTGTCGAGCTTCTGGCTCCGGCCCGGTGGCGCGGAGGAACCGGCAGCCGCGCGATGGTTGCAGCGCAAATTCCGCCCACTGCTCGACGCGACGCTCAACCGTCCGCGCATCGTCCTGATCAGCGCAGCAGCTCTCCTCGCCGTCACGCTGGTGATCGGAAGCCGGCTCGGCACCGAGTTCCTGCCCGCGCTCGATGAAGGCAACATCTGGCTCACCGTGACGATGCCGGTGGGTATCTCACTGGATGCCGCCAAGGAGATCGAGCGCCGCGTACGCCGCGTGATCACGGACTATCCGCAGGTGAGTCAGGTGGTGTCGCATCTGGGCCGCCCCGACGATGGGACCGATCCCAAGGGGTCGAACAACCTCGAGGTGTATGCCGACCTGCGACCGCGCGGCGAATGGCGCGGGATCACCGACAAGGATGCACTCGTCGAGCAGATGCAGCAGCGCCTCGAGGCCATTCCTGGCGTGGAGCTGAACTTCTCGCAGTACATCAAGGACAACGTCGAGGAGGCATTGTCGGGAGTGAAGGGCGAGCTGGTCGTGAAGATCTTCGGAGCCGACCTGGCCGTTCTGCAGCAGAAAGCAGCGGAGGTCGAGCACGTGCTCAATGGGATCCCGGGCGTGGCGGACCTCGCCGTCGAGAAGCAGTTCGGACAGCCGCAGGTTCGTCTCGCGTTCGACCGCGACGCACTCGCGCGCAACGGTGTCAGCGTCGCCGAGGCGGGCGATGCGCTGGAGACGGCGGTTGGAGGACGCGCCGTCACCCAATTTCTCGAAGGGAGTCGGGTGTTCGACGTGCGACTCCGCTTCACCGATGCCGCGCGAGACAATCAGCAAGCTCTCGCGGACCTCATGGTAGGCACCGGCGACGGGCGCAACGTTCCCCTCGCAAGCCTGGGGCGGATGGTGCGGGCGGAGGGAGCGTCGCGGATCGCGCACGAAGCGAACGAACGTCGTATCGCCATCAAATGTTCGGTCCGCGGAAGGGACGAAGGCGGATTCGTCGCCGAAGCACAACGCGCCGTCGCGCAGGCAGTCACGTTACCGCCAGGGTATCACGCTACCTGGGGAGGACAGTTCGAGAACCAACGCCGGGCGACGAAGCGTCTGATGGTGATCGTCCCGGCGAGCATTCTCCTGATCTTCATCCTTCTGTTCAGCGCCTTCGGCTCGGTGCGTTACGCGGCGCTCGTGCTGGCCACGCTGCCGTTCGCGCTCATCGGCGGTGTCGCCGTCCTTTGGATGCGGCAGATCAATCTCAGCGTCTCGGCCGCGGTCGGATTCATCGCGCTGTTCGGCATCTCCGTTCAGAACGGCGTACTGCTCGTCACTGAGTTCAACCGGCTCCGGGAGTCGGGCCGTCCGATGCGCGACGCCGTGCGCGAGGGGACGCTCGATCGACTGCGTCCCGTCGTCATGACTGCCCTCATGGCGGCGCTCGGTCTCCTGCCCGCCGCGCTGTCCCACGGCATCGGCGCGGAGACTACCCGTCCGTTCGCGTCGGTCATCGTTGGTGGACTGATCACGTCTACCGCGCTCATGCTCCTGCTGCTTCCGATCCTCTACCTGAAGTTCCATGAAGAGCCGCACGAGGAAATTCCGGCCTGATCACGCGTGGTGCCGCATCCTCGCCGTCGCGGCGCCGTTCGTGTTCGCCGCCGGCTGTCACACGCCGGCTCTCTTCGGCGCCATGCGGCAGCACCCGGCGGAACTGGTCGGCACGTGGGTGGACAGCGCCAAGACGACCGACGCCGACACGACCCTCTGGATCCTCGGTGCATCGGGTGATGATGCAGCGCAGCACGTCAGACGAGACACGAGCGACTCCGGCCGATTCGTCGTCACGGCGAAGCGACATTATGGATACTGGTTTCTGGAGGGCGCATGGAGCGAACCAGCGCATCGAACGATCTGCTTCACGAATCGGCCCGGCCGCTCCGCGCCGAGCTGCGCTGCCTTCCTGCTGGACCGCGTGCCCGATGGCATCGCGTTCCGGCGTCGGTTGGTCGTGTACAGCTATCAGGGACAGCATCGGACCACCGACCGCGTACTCCTGGAGCGGACACCATGATCCCGTCAGCATTCCTTCGCGGCGTATTCCTGTCCGTCTGCATTGGAGCAGCGGCGCACGCCCAGGCGACTCGCGGCCAGACCACCGGGAGTGGGCTCACGCTGCGAGCGGCGGTGGACAGCGCGCTCCGGAACAACCCGGACCGACGTGTGGCGATCAGTCTCGTGGACTCCGCGTACGCCGAACGACGCGTGGCGAGAGCGTTTCCCAATCCGACACTGTCGGTCATCCCGAACACGCCGATGCAGTATGCGGGCACCATTCCGATCGACATCGGGCCGCAGCGCATCTACCGGGTGCGCGCCAGCGACCTCGGTGCCCGCGCGGTGGAAGGTGACCTCGGTGACAATGCCAGACAGCTGACTCTGAGCGTCCGCCGTGCATACTACGATGTCCTGCTCGCCGACGCGCGCCGCACCATCGTCGACGGACGCCGTCAAGTGATGCGTCAGATCGTGTCAGCCGACTCGGCGCGGGTGCGAGCCGGCGACATCCCGGAGCGTGCGGTTGTCCGGAGCGAGGTAGAGCTCGTGCGCACCGAAGCCGATGCCGCCCGCGCCGGCGTCGACGCGCAGACGGCGAGGTTGGTGCTTCAGGGCTTGATGGGAGTCACTGAGCCGGACACCGCCGTCCATCTTGCTCAGGAGCTGCATTTTCGCGACGTGTCGGTCGACGCGGACGAATTGGCCCGCAATGCACTGGCCAACCGACCGGACCTGCAAGCTAGTCGTCTGCGGGAAGGACAGAGCGCGGCGGTCGAACATCTCACCTCAGCGTCGCTCGTGCCGATTCCGCAGCTGACGTACGTGCGCCAGTTCGGCGCGCCTTTCGACTCCGGACGGTATTTCGCGCTTGGCCTCGGGCTCGAGATCCCGGTGCTCAATCTCTACCGCGGCCAGCACGACCGGGCTGCCGCAGGCCGCGTCGCGGCCGAAGCGGCGCACCGTCGCCTCGAGAGCCAGGTCAACCGGGAGGTGCGGTCCGCCGTCGCCGAGCTGCAGGTACAGCGCGCCCTCGTGCTGCGTTATGAGGCGGGAGTGCTCACCAAGGTCCACCAGAACGTCGATGCCTCGCGGTACGCGTACAGTCATGGCGCGACCTCGTTGCTCGATGTGCTGGACGCGTTGCGCGCCGAGCAGGACGTGATGACGGACTACTCCACCGCACTGCACGACTACTGGGTTGCCGTGTACAGCGTGAGGGCCGCGACCGGCTCGTCGGAGGAGGTGCCGTGAGAGGATGCATCGTGCCCGTGACATTCGGGCCGGGCGCGGGGTGCGCCGGCTCGCCTGGTCGATCGCTCGTCGCCCGCCTCGCTTCCCACTGAGATCTTTCGGACGGACGATTTCTTGCACCCGGCATCGGCCGACACCGACAGACGGGTGACATGGTGGGCGACTCGGACATACCAGAGATGCAGTCGGCAACGGCGCCGGATCGGCGACGCAAGGCCGCCGACGCGTCGATCATCATCCTC
>DASXHF010000351.1:0-4029 GCA_036488775.1 Gemmatimonadaceae bacterium
CTGGCCGGACAACCGATCGGCGGCATGGCGCGCGTCGGTCAGAAAATCGTTCGTCTCCTGATATTCCTGCGCACTGATCAACCGACCGCGCGGATCGACCGCCTTGCCGTACTCCTCCACCGCAACGCTCACGATGTTCGCGACGCGGCGCGCGGGGTGCTCCTGGGCGGCCGCGGGAACGGCGGTGAGAAGGGCTCCCGCGAGCGGGGCGAGGCGGGGGACAATGGACAGGGGTCTCATTGCCGAGTGAATGTATCGGGATTCGTTTCGGCTCGCCAGGAGAAGGGTGAGGGTGAAGGGTGGGCGGTGAAACGGTGAATCGGTGAAACGGTGAGGCAGATCGGTGACTCGGTGACTCAAGACCGAATGGCCACAACCACCTTGGAGATCTCTCGCAGGATTCTCCACGCGGGTTGAGGCCAGGGTCGTAGAGTCACCGAGTCACCAGCCGATTCACCGTTTCACGGATTCACCGATTCACCCTTTCACCGTTTCACCGTTCTCTCTCCGCCACCACGAACGCCGCGGCGACCATCTCCGAGTGGGTGATCGACAGATGCACCCGCACCACCCCGAGCTCCGCCGCGCGATCCTGAGCTCGGCCGTGCAGCAGCAGCACCGGCGCCTGATGATGGCGCGACAGCACCTCGAGCTCCCGCCATCCGATCGCCCGGGCGAGGTCGTTGCCCGCCAGGGCCTTGAACGCCGCCTCCTTCGCCGCCACCCGCGCCGCGAGCTGCCGGGCCGGCTCCGGATGCGAGGATGCATACGCCCGTTCGCCGTCCGTGAACAGTCGGGCGAGCGCCCGTTCGCCTTTGCTGTCGAGCAGGCGCCGCATCCGCGCCACCTCGACGACGTCCACTCCGATGCCGACGATCATCGGCCGCCCAATCCGAACCAATGTCCGCGGCCGCGGGGCTTCGACATCGGTGTGGGCGGTTCACGAAGCAGTCGAGCGAACGCGCGGCAGCATTCGTCGGCCACGGCGAACACTCGACGGAGCTGCTCGATCCAGGGCGTCCATTGCCCTTCGGCCGCCGTCGGCGCCAACAGGTCCAGCGCGCCGAGCTCGGCCCGCAACGGCTGCAGCAGCTCGCGGGCCACCGCGCTCCGGGCTCGCGCAAACGGAGCATCGTCTATTCCCGCCTGCGCGACGTCGGCGACGCGCGCGGTGATCCGCGCGGCGAGCGCCTCACCGCGAAGCGACGCGAGCGCCGTGTGGACGTCCGACGTCGCCGCCCGTGCGCGCGCGTCGAGCAACGGCGTGAAGATCGCGCCGTGCGCCGCCTCGCTCGCGGCATCGCTCGCGGCGCCGAAGGCGCGCAGCGACCGCGCGAGCTCCGGCAGGACGAAGCGGTCAGGCATTGGCCGCGTCGTAGTGCGCGCCGCCGTGCAGCTCGTCCTCGCTCAGCACCGCCGCCGTGCCCGTCCTCGCCTCGAAGCGGCGCACGAAATCGGGGAGTCGCTCGTCGGTGAACCCGTGGCGCGGCAGGCCGAGCGCGGCGATCGCCCGCTCGATCTGCTCCGGCGTGCCTTCCACTTCCACGAGATCGTCCAGCCGCGGATAGTGTTCGAACCGGATCATCGCGCCGCCGAAGTCGTACTGCGCGATCTCACGATCGATGGCGACGGTGACGACGAACCCCAGTCGAGCGAGAATGGTCACCAGCTCGGCGGGGTTCCCAACCTGCGTCGCCAGCTCCTCACGCAGCTTGTACCCGCCTTCGCGCCGCGTCGGACCTTTCCAGTCGAGCTCCGCGCGCGCGTGATCCGCGGTGCGATAGATTCGGAGGCGCAGCACCTCGTCGCGCGCCGCCAGCGCGAAGTCGCGGGTGTCGTAGCGCTTGTCGAGCAGACGGCCCGCGTAGGTCAGCACGCCGCCCGCGCGCTCCACCGCCTGCCGCCGTCGTGCGACGTCGTCGACGACGCTCTTGAGCTCGACCTCGAGCACGGCGTTAGCCCTCCCCCTCCATGATCGCGCCGATCACGGCATCGGTGTCGGCCAGATCGCGGAACACCGCGGCCGCCCCGCACGCTCGCAGCTCCTCGACCGAGTAGCGGCCCGTTGCGACACCGATCGCCTGCGCGCCGATGCCGCGCCCGCACGCCATGTCCGCCGGCGTATCGCCGATGACGACGACGTCGCGACCCGCCACCGCTCGTCCAAGAAACGACTCCGCACGCCGGAGCGCAATTTCGGGAAGCTCCGGCCGATGCTCGTGGTCGGATCCGAACGCGCCCACCTTGAACCGTCGCGGATCGATGCCGACGGCCGTCAGCTTCGCGATCGCTCCGTCGCGCACGTTGCCGGTGAGAAGACCCAGCAGCACATCGTCACGTGCCTCGAGCGCATCCAGCACCGTGTGGACGCCGGGATACACGTGCCCCTCGCCGACGCCGCCGCCCAGCTCCTGCCGAAGCAGCTCGACGTATCGCACGATCACGTCGTCCAGTCGGGCGGTCACCGCGAGATCATCCACGCCGGCGTGTCGCATCAGCTCGCGCACGATCTGGCGGTCCGTCTTCCCGTCGAACTCGTGCCGGTCCGGCCCCGTCTCTCCGAAATGCTCGGCGAGCGCCTGGAACACCGCGCGACGTCCCGCGCCGTCGGTCCACAGGATCGTCCCGTCGATGTCGAACAGGACGAGCTTCATTCGTCGGCCGCCACGGCGGTCGCGCCGGGCATGCGTGCGAGCAGCAGACCCGCGAGGATGCACGCCGCACCGCCGATCTGCGGCACGCGCGGCGCCTCGTGCAGCGCGGCCCACGCGACCCCGAGCGCGAAGATCGGCTGCAGATTGGAGTACATCCCCGCACGCGTGGGACCGAGCACGCGCACGCCGCGGTACCAGAACAGGTACGCGAGCGCCAGCGCGAGCAGTCCGCTGTACGCAACCGCGCCCCAGCCGGCCGGGCTCACATCGTGCCACGGCATCCGCGACAGCTCCGGCAGCGACACCAACACCAGCGGGATCGCGCCACCGATCATCGTCACCGCCGACAGCGGGATGCCGTCGATGCGCTCCGTGTACGGCCGGAGGAGCACGGTATAGAACGCCCAACAGAGCGATGCGCACAACAGCAGGCCGTCGCCCAGCAGCGACGCGCTGAGTCCCGCGTCGCCGGTGCCGTCACCGAGCACGACGAGCCCGATACCGACGAGCGAGAGGGCGATGCCGATGATACCGCGAAGACCGGTGCGCTCGGTGCCGCGCACGCGGCCGATCAATGACATGAACGCGGGCGATGCCGCGATGAACAGCGCTGCGTCCCCGGCGCGGGTTCGCGCAATCCCCTCGACGAAGAAGATCTGATACAGCCCATTGCCCAATGCGCCGAGCGCGAGGAGGCGCAGTCGATCCCGGCGGTCGGGAAAGGTGTAGCGGCCGAGTGTCGCGATGCTCAACAGCACGACCGATGCGAGCGTGATGCGCGAGCTGTTGAACGCCAGCGGCGTGAACTGTCGCGTGCCGAACTTCACGACGGCGAAGTTCACCCCCCAGATGAGGGCCATGC
Organism: Gemmatimonadaceae bacterium; assembly: GCA_036488775.1. Lineage (GTDB taxonomy): Bacteria > Gemmatimonadota > Gemmatimonadetes > Gemmatimonadales > Gemmatimonadaceae > AG11. The sequence goes on from DASXHF010000351.1 coordinate 3,517, forward strand.
ACAGCAGCAGCAGATCGGTGGCGGTGAAGCCGGTGGGGGCGCGGTCGGTCTGCGCCACCGGTGCCGCGCGTGCGAGGGTCGCCATGCGCCGAAAGCTAACCACGACGTCGTGGTCGCAAACCGCGAGGCGGTCCGCTAGCTTCGCAGCATGCATGTGACCTTCGCCCTCTTCGCGGACGCGGCCAACCTCTCGCAGGAAGGGAAGCTCAACATCCTCGGTGTCTTCGACGCGCTGCAGGTGGCGACGCTGCCGGCGCTGCACCCGCGCGCGACGCTGGTCGTGCATCTCAAGGGGAGCGCGTCGGACGCCGGCAGCCATCGCGTGACCTTGCAGTGGGTGAGTCCGAGCGGCAGCGAGCTATGGAGCAGCGACGGCGAGCTCGGCGTCGGCACCCCCCCGGCGGGAGTGACGGAGATGGACTTCCCGCTCATCGCCCAGCTCGACCTGCCGCTGGATCTGCCGGGCGGCTACCTGATGCGGGTCGGGCTCGACGGCAACACCCACGCCGAGGT
>DASXHF010000073.1:0-16440 GCA_036488775.1 Gemmatimonadaceae bacterium
CCACGGCGCCCCTCGACGCCGGGCGAGCGCGAGCGCGCCGTAGCCGGCGAGGCATCCCCACGCCCAGAAGCCGAGCACGAAGAAGTAGTCCCGCTCGCGCGCCTCGTGCGGCGTGCTGTCGGGAAGCACGCCCCAGCCGAGTGACGCACCGGCCTTGAGGTTGAGGTACGCGGCGACGCCCAGAGTTCCGCAGAGGAGCAGCACGAGCAATGCGTCGGCGAGCCGACGGTCGTCGCGTCGCATCGCCCGTGCGCCGACGATGGCGAGCGCGACGAACGCGAGCGCGGCGAGCACGCGAGCGGGCGTGGTGAAGATCCCGCGCCCCCAATCGAGCGCGATCTGCCAGTCAGCGTACTGCGCGAGGTTGGCCACCTGCAGCCAGACCGGCGCCTGACGCGGCAGCAATCCGGCGACGTCGTACTGGCGCCGCGCGACGACGTCCGCAAGCGCGCCGAACGAGGAGGGATTCCCCTGATTGAGCGCCGGATCGTGACGCGACCGCAGCAAGAGGATCAGCAGCGCGCTGTACGCGAGCGACGCGAGCGCGAGCACGACGAACGGATTCCACCGCACCGATGGACGCAGCCGGAATTTTCCGCCGGCTGGATCGGCGCGGCGCGGCGCGACGGTGGACGAGATCAGCGTCACCACGACGCCGACGGCAACGAGCCACGCCGACACGCGCCCGACCCCCGCGCTCGCGATCAACACGCCGCCGAGCAGGAGCACGCGGTCGAGCCGCCATCGGCCGTCGCGCGTGCGCGCCGCGAGCGCAATGACCGCCGGCACGCCGACGAGCGCGCTCAGATGCACCGCCGGCGCGAGCGCGATGCCGTACGCGGCGCACCGGATCCAGCGCTCACCTGCGGCGTCGAAGTCGTCGGCCGCTCGTGATGCGCATGCGAGCAGCAGCGCCACGTGCAGCAGCGAGACCGCATACACCTCGGTCTCCGTGGCGTTGGCCCAGACGGACGTCATGAGACCCGCACACAGCACACCGGCCAGCGCCCCCCACGCCGCGTCGCGCGCCCGGACCTCGCGCGCGAGCACCCATGCGGTGGACGCGCCGGCGAGCGCGGTGCACGTCGCCGACAACAGGATCATCGCACGCGCGCCGCCGAGCAGACGTTCGAACGCAAGCACCCAGACGTGACCGAGCGCAACATAGAGTGGCGTTCCGGGCGGATGCGGGATGCCGAAGCCATGCGCGGCGGCGATGAACTCGCCTGCGTCCCAGAAGGTGACGCCGGGCGCCATCGTGGCGAGATAGCAGACGAGGAGCACCGCGCCGGCGAACAGGCCGGCTCGCCGCGGCGTCAGACGCCGGACCCCGCCGCTTCCAGCGCGACCCGCGACGGCGTGTGACCGGTGAGCACGGCACGCAGCTCCGCGATGCTGAGATCCCGCAGCAGCCTGCCACGCTCGGCGATCGAAACGGTCGAGCGCTCCTCGCTCACGACGATGACCAGGGCGTCGCTCTCGTCGCTGAGCCCCAGCGCCGCGCGGTGTCGCGTCCCCAGCGCGCGATCGGACAACGCCTTCTGCGACAGCGGCAGGATGCAGCCGGCAGCGATGATCGTGTCGCCGCGAATGATCACCGCGCCGTCGTGCAGCGGCGAGTACGGGGTGAAGATCGTCGTCAACAGATCGGCCGAAACCTTGGCCTCGATCGGCGACCCGGACTCCGCCCACATGTCGAGCGGGACCTCCCGCTCGATCGCGATGATGGCGCCGATCCCCGAGCGGCTCAACCGCTCGACCGCCTCGACGATCTCCTCCGCGACCTCGCGCTGCTCCATCTGCCGGAACAGGCGCGCGAACCGCGCCTGTCCGAGGTGCGCCAGCGCCGCGCGCAGCTCGGGCGCGAACACCACGAGCAACGCGATGGCGCCGTACTGGAAGACGAAGCTCAACACGTAGCTGATCATCTCGAGCTTGAGCAGCCACGCGGCCGCGTACGTCGCCAGCAGGATGCCGAGCCCGCTCAGGATCTGCAGCGTTCGCGTGCCGTGGAAGAGCAGCAGCACCCGATAGAGCACGTACGCGACGAGCAGGATCTGCAACACGTCGCGCCACCCCGGGTGGAGGAGCCGGAGCTGCGCGAGCTCGGTCACCGGTCCGCTCCCGCGTCGCGGATCGCGGCGGCGACGTCGAGCGCGCGACGCGTGGCTCCCACGTCGTGCACGCGCAGCACGTGTGCGCCACGATCGAACGCGGCCACCGCCGCGCCGACGGAGCCGGATATCCGATGCGACGGCTCCCGCTCGCCGGTCAACGTACCGATGAAGCGCTTGCGCGATGCGCCCACGACTACCGGATACCCCCAGGCCACCAACCGCTCGAGGCATGCCAGCGCGCGCAGGGAATGCTCCGGACGCTTGGCAAAGCCGATCCCCGGATCGACCGCGATCCGGGCCGGCTCGACGCCGCGCCGCTCCGCCGCGTCCACACGGTCGCGCAGCTCCTCCAGCATCACGTCGAGAAATTCGTCGCCGTAGTCGGCATGCTCGTACGTCGCCATGCTCGAGACGCCGCCGCGCGAATGCATGAGGACGACCCCCGCGCCCGCGTCCGCGCACACGCCGGCCATCCCCGCATCCAGCCGCATGCCGGACACGTCGTTCACGATGTGCGCGCCGGCCACGAGCGCTGCCTCCGCGACCGCCGCCTTCACCGTGTCGACGGAGATCACCGCATGCGGTCGCTCGGCCGCGAGGGCGCGGACAACCGGGAGCACACGCCGCAGCTCCTCATCCGTGCTCACCGGCTCCGCGCCCTGCGGCCGCGTCGACTCGCCGCCGACGTCGAGGATGTCCGCTCCCGCCGCGATGAGCTGCGCCGCGTGCGTCAGCGCGGAGCCCGGAGAGAAATAGTGGCCGCCATCGCTGAAGCTGTCCGGGGTGACGTTCACGATCCCCATCACGAGCGGACGCTCGAGGCTCAACGTTCGACCGCGAATCTCCCACTTGGTGGCGGCAGACGGGAGCGAATTGGGCGGCATGCGGACAAGATAACCAACTCCCGGACCGCTGCCGACGACACGCCCTGATGGCTGCGGCCACCTACTGTCCTCGCGGACGAAGGCTCATCCGGATTCGGCGGATGTGCCCTGCTCGGGATCGTCCCTCGTACGAGCCAGGCTCCGCGCATCAAGACCATCCCCGCGATCCCCATAAGTCAGTTGTTGTTGTCTTTGCACTTGTAGTCCTCCGTGTTCTCTGTGTTCTCTGTGGTAGGACTGCTCTTCGAAAGCATTTGAACCACAGAGAACACGGAGAACACGGAGAACGACGACGACTTTGGGATCGCGGGGATGGTCTCGGTGGCCGGAGGCCCGCTCGTGCCAGCCACAAATGCGAACCCGCGGCTGTCAGCTCGAGCTGACAGCCGCCGGATCATCCTGCCGCGATCACGCCGGCGATGGTTCCGGGCCCCCGAGCAACGGCGGGCGCCGCGGCTCGAGCACGGGCTTGGGCGCCGGCTCCGGTGTCTTCACCGACGCCGGTCCCGGTCCGCGCGACAGCGGCGGCAGCGTCTCGCCACGGGCGATGATGAGGATGTCCTCTCGCGTCAGCGTCTCGCGGTCGAGCAGCGCGGCAGCGATCGTGTGCAGCAGGTCGAGATTGTCCGAGAGCACCTGCTTCGCGCGGTCGTATGCGGCCGTGATGACCCGCTTCACCTCCGCATCCACGAGCTGCGCCGTCTGCTCGCTCACCTCGCGACGATGCTGGATCTCGCGACCCAGGAAGAGCTCCTGTTCGTTGTCGCCGACGAGGATCGGCCCGATCGCGTCGGAGAGGCCCCACTGGGTCACGTAGCGCCGCGCGATGCCGGTCGCCTTCTGGATGTCGCTGGACGCGCCCGTGGTCACGCGGTCGTAGCCGAACACCAGCTCTTCCGCCGTCCGTCCGCCGTACGTCATGACGAGGTTGGCCTCGAGCTGCTGGCGGGTGATCGAGACGCGGTCGTCTTCGGGCAGCGTGAACGCCAGACCGAGTGCGCGGCCACGCGGCACGATCGTGACTTTGTGCAGCGGGTCATTGCCGACGACCTTCATCGCGCAGAGCGCGTGACCGGCCTCGTGGTACGCCGTGAGCCGCCGCTCCTCGTCCTTCATCACCATCGACTTCCGCTCGGCGCCGAGCATGACTTTGTCCTTGGCGTCTTCGAGGTCGACCATGTAGAGCTTGTCGTGCCCGCGGCGGACGGCGAGCAGCGCCGCCTCGTTGACGAGGTTCGCCAGGTCGGCACCCGCCATTCCCGGCGTGCCGCGCGCGAGCGTCGTGATATCGACGTCGTCGCCCACCGGCTTGTTGCGCAGGTGGACCTTGAGAATTCCCTCACGGCCGCGCAGGTCGGGCGCGTCGACCACGATCTGGCGGTCGAAGCGGCCCGGACGCAGCAGCGCCGGATCGAGGACGTCCGGACGATTGGTCGCGGCGATCAGGATGACGCCATCGTTCGACTCGAAGCCGTCCATCTCGACCAGCAGCTGATTGAGCGTCTGCTCGCGCTCGTCGTGCCCGCCGCCCAGGCCGGCACCCCTGTGCCGGCCAACCGCATCGATCTCGTCGATGAAGATGATGCAGGGCGCCTGCGCCTTGCCTTGCTCGAACAGGTCGCGCACACGGCTCGCGCCGACCCCGACGAACATCTCCACGAAGTCGGAGCCCGACATCGAGAAGAACGGCCGGGCCGCCTCGCCGGCGACGGCGCGGGCCAACAGCGTCTTGCCCGTGCCCGGCGGTCCGACGAGCAGGCAGCCCTTCGGCAGGCGGCCGCCGAGCTTCGTGTATTTCTGCGGATCCTTCAGGAACTCGATGATCTCCTGCAGCTCCTGCTTCGCCTCGTCCGCGCCCGCCACGTCGGCGAAGGTCACCTTGGGCGTGTCACCTGTGAGGAGCTTCGCCTTCGACTTGCCGAACGAGAACGCCTTGTTGCCCCCGGCCTGCATCTGCCGGAACAGGAAGAGATAGAAGCCGATGAGCAGCAGCCAGGGCAGGAAGTTGATCACCCACGCCATGAGGCTCGGCTTCGCATCCTGGGCGCGGACCTGGACGCCCTTGCTGCTCAGCGCGTCGATCTCCTGCGGCGAGTTCGCCGCGGGAAGCTGTGTGGTGAACTTCTTCGCCGGCTTCCCTTCCACCGTGACCGGCTCGCGGAACGATCCGACCACGTTCTTGCCGGACTGGATCGTCACTTCGCTCAGGTTGCCCCGCTCGAGCTGCTGGCGGTACTCGGTATATGCAATCTCCGGCGCCGACTCCGCGCGCGCGCCTGACAGCTGGATCAGGGCGACCGGGATCAGCAGGATGAGGATCCAGAACGAGAGCGTCTTGGACAGACGTCCCCAGTTGGTCCCCTTGTTGTTCTTGTCGTTTTTTGGCGGCATGGGCACTGGTATCTACAGCAGACTCGCGATGTATGGCAGATGTCGGAAGCTTTCGGCGTGATCCAAGCCGTATCCGACGAGAAATTCGTGTGGTGCGTCGTACCCGATGTACCTGGTATCGTGCTTGAGCTCCTTCGCGACATGCTTGTGCAGCAACGCACAGATCTCGAGGGATCGCGGATTTCGTGCCCGCAACAGGTCCATCAACTTGTTCAACGTCCGGCCGGTGTCGACGATGTCCTCCACCAGCAGAATATGCTTTCCTTCGAGCTTCGTCTCCGGGTCGTACACCAGCCGGACGTTTCCGCTCGAGACCGTACCGTCACCGTAGCTGGCGGCGACGAGAAAATCGACGTGCAGCGGCCGGTTGATCTCGCGGACCAGATCGCTGAGGAAGATGAAGCTCCCCTTCAGCAGACCCAGCACCAGCAGCTCTCCGTCAGGATACGCGGCGGTGATCTCCGCTCCCAGCTCCTTGACCCGCCGCGCGATGCTGGGCGGGTCGAAGACGATGCGACGAAGCGTGCGCCCTTCCAGGCGCGGATCAGCGGTCGATGCGCTCACAGACATAGTGCCGTGCCGGTCGTCCGGACCGCGCGGTTGCCGCGTCACTGCGGCGCACTCCAGGAATCCAGATGACGTCGTCTCCCGACACGACGACCGGCCAACCTGAGCGGTCTCGACCGCGAACGCCGGCATCCGAGAGATAACGCTTGACGCGACGCGAAGGATTGGCGCCGCTCCCGGCGAGCCGGTCGCCCGGCTCCCATGGCCGAACGATCCAGCCGCCCTCGATGGGGATCGGCGCGGCCCAGACGCCATCGGCCCCCGCATCCCGCGCCTCCATTCCCTCGCGCGCGACGACCCTGAAGCGAAACACGCCCCAGCGCAGCTCGCCCGACTGGGGCAGCGCCCGTGCATCGTTTCCGACCGGCGCCACCCTCTCCCTCTCGAGGTGGAACGAGCCGCCCCGAGCATCGACGCGCCAACCGCCCGAAAGCGGCACCGAGCCGGTCACCCGTTCCTCCATTGTAAACGCGGCAAGCCGCTCGGTTCCGCGCCGGTCGAGCGCCAGGCCGACGCGTCCCGCCAGCGAGCCCCACAACATGGCAAGCGAATCCCGATCATAGCCAGCCAGTTCCGCCGAGGCAACGACGAGCGCCCGCTCGCCCCGCTCGCCTCGGTCCGTCCGCACCGGCGCGACGTGCGCGTCGACGAACGCTTCGACGTCACGTCTCCATGCTGCCGCTCGTCGGCCGATCGCGAGCAGCGTGTCGTCGATCGTTGGATCCACCCGCCGGAGTGCTGGAAGGAGGTCGTGCCGCACGCGATTTCGAAAGAACGCCGGCGACGCATTGGTCGGATCCTCCATCCAGGCAACGCCGGTGCGCGCGGCATACGCGGCGAGCGACGCGCGGCGCAGGCCGAGCAGAGGTCGCAGGGTGTCGCTCGGCGCGAGAAGACCAGCCAGTCCGCGCGCTCCGCTGCCGCGCATGAGGCGCATGAGAACCGTCTCGACCTGGTCGTCCTCGGTGTGCGCGGTCGCGACACGCGCCCCCAGCGCATGCGCGGCCTCGCGAAGAAAGCGGTAGCGCGCGTCGCGCCACACCGCCTCGCGGGACGACCCGGCGGGTGCGCGCGGACCCATCCGTCCAACGACGACCGGAAGCCCCATCGCGCTCGCGACCTGAGCCACCTGGCCGACGGCCTTTGTCGCCGCCGCGCCCGATCCATGATCGAACGTCGCGACGCCCGCCACCTTCGCCCGGGCGGCGGACGCCATGGCGTCCAGCATCACCATGGAGTCCAGGCCGCCGGAAACGGCGAGCAGCAACGGCGCGTCGGCCGCGCGCGCCGCATGGCGGGCGGCCAGCCTCGCGGCGTGCACGGGGTCATGTCGCATCGTCCTGGAATATAGCGGCAGAGGGGCGGCCTGATGCCTCGAGAACCGGACACGGCGACCGCAGCACCGGCGTACCATGGCGCTCGTTCTCGACTCCTCTGGCTCGGCTTCCGCCGCATCACTATCTTGCTCGCGTCGGACCCCGCTTTTCACGACCACAGGAGCGATTCCTTGGAAACTCACGGCCCGCTCGGCACTCTTTGGGTCGGTCTCGGACTCTGCGGCTTCTATATCGCGCTGATCTGGATCAACACCCTGCTCGGATTCGTTTTGACACCGTTGTTCATTGTCCCGCTCACCTGGTTGCAGGACAAGTTTCGCGGGAAGGCCCCCGCGCGTGGCTGATCGGCTGCGCCGCTGCCAACCGGATGTCGGGGGAGGGACGCGTGAGTCGAGCACGCGTCCCTTCCCCGTTTGAGCACTGCCCGCTCTCGCCGCGTCCCGCACGCGGCGCTGCTGCTCGCCGCACTCTTCGTTGGGCCGCTCGCCGCACCCGCTTCGCTCCCCGCGCAGGTCAGCGCCGCGCCCCGTCCCTGGCTCGACTGGCGCACCGCCGAGACGGAGCACTTCGTCTTTCATTTTCCGCGCGAATTCCGCGAGTGGACGCTGGCGCTCGCGCAGCGCATGGAAGGAGTGCGTGCACAGGTCACGCGCGTCGTCGGCTACACGCCCGAGCGGCGCGTCCACGTGGTCATCGATGATCCACTGAACGAGCCGAACGGCTACGCCTTCACGCCGCTCGACGCGCCGACGATCGTGCTCTGGCCCACGCCGCCCGATCCGAGGACGGAGATCGGCAACTCGCGCGTCTGGCCCGAGCTGCTCGCCACTCACGAGTTCGCGCACGTCGCGCATCTCTCGCGGCCGTCCCGCAACCGGTTCAACCAGCTCCTTCGCACCCTGTCGCCCATCCCGCTGGGTCCCATCGCGACGAAGGCGCCGCGCTGGGTGCTCGAGGGCTACGCGACCTACGTCGAAGGACGCGTGACGGGGAGCGGCCGACCGAACAACGCATGGCGCGCCGCGGTGATCCGGCAGTTTGCGCTCGAAGGCAGGATGCCCCCGTATGGGGAGCTGAGCGCGACCGGGGGTTGGGAGACCGGGAGCTTCGCGTACCTCGTCGGCTCCGCGTACATCGAATGGCTCGTGCGCCAACAAGGCGACTCGAGCCTCATCGCTCTGTGGCGACGCCTCACCGCGGTGACCGACCGCTCCTTTCCACAAGCCTTCGCCGGCGTGTATGGCGCGTCACCGCAGGAACTCTACGGCCGATTCAGCGCCGAGGTGACGGCCGACGCACTGGCGTTCGAGCGCCAGCTGCGGCGCGACGGATTGCAGGAGGGCACGTTGGTGCAGCGACTCGCGCGCACCACCGGAGACCCCGCGGTGTCGCCCGACGGGCGGTATGTCGCGCTCACGATCCGACGGACCGACGCGCCGAGTCAGCTCGTCGTCTGGCGAACGATCGATGAGCCGGACACCACGGCCGCGCGCCGTCGCGAGCAGGAGCTCGCGCGCGATCCCGAGGACGTGCCCGATCGGATCTTCTATCCGCCGCCCAAGAAGCCGGTGGTCGCGCTCGTCGCGTCCGATGGTGCGCCGTACGAGACCCCGCGCTGGTTCGCCGACAACAAGCATCTCCTCGTAACGCGCCGGGTCCCGATCGCCGACGGCGCGCTTCGGCCCGACCTCTACGTCTGGAACGCGGAGGACGGTTCGCTGCGGCGGGTGACGCATGGCGCCGCGTTGCGCGACGCCGACGTCTCCCCTGATGGACGCTGGGCGGCCGCCGTCCACTGCGCGCACGGCTGGTGCGATCTCGTTCGCGTCGATCTGGAGAGTGGCGCGTTCCGCACCATTCACGGCGGCTCGCCGACGCGCAATTACTATCGTCCACGCGTGTCGCGCACGACCGGCGAGATCGTGGTCGCCGAGCAGTCCAACGATCGATGGCGCGTCGCACGCGTCGATCCGCGGACCGGCGCGCTTCGCTACGCGGACCCGGACGATGGCGTCACCCGCTACGACGCGACCTGGACGCCCGACGGCACGAGCATCGTGACGACGTCGGAGGCTGGCGGCGTGGCGAATCTCGAGCGCATCGATTCGACGGGCTCGCGCGCCGTCCGGCTCACGTCAGTGACGGGTGCCGCCGTCGCGGCGGACGTGGCGAGCGACGGCATGATCTGGTTTCTCTCGCTGCATGGCACCGGCTATGACCTTCGTCGTCTGAGACCGGACACGCTCCGTCAGCCGCCGCGCATTCCTCCAGTCTCCGCGCTCGCGGACTCGTCGTCGCCCGTGCTTCCTCCGCGCGCCGTGCCACAGCCGACGGACAGCACGCGGCGCCCCGCCACGGGGATGCCCGCGTTCGAGCACCCGTACGGCACCGGCCCGACGCGGGTGCGCTATCTCCCGTCGTCGACGAGCGGTCCTGGCGGCTCGAGCACGCAGCTCGCGCTCGTTCGCAGCGATCCGGTCGGCAGGTTGGGCATCTCGCTGATCGGCGCCGTCGGCGCCGCGGCACTGCCGGCGGGCGGCGCCCTGGAGGTCGCGCTGCGCACGTCGCGCACGCTGTTGACGGCGGACGGATGGATCTCGCACGAAGCACCGTCGCGGCTGCTCGCCGACGCCGTCGGCGCCGGACTCGATCTCACGCGCGCCGGCGGCGCGCTTCGCGCCGATCGCACCCACGTTGGCGACGGCGGCGAGATCACTGCCACGCTCGCCGGACTGAGCGAGCGCCAACACGCGCTCGGCTCGGAGGCGACGGGCCGGAGCGCCGGCATCTTTGCGCTCGACGGCATGGCGCGCCAGCGCGACGACGAGACACGCTACGTCGAGCGGCTCCAGGCGATGGGGGAAGTCGGACGCACGCTCGGAGGGCAGTATCTCCGCCAGCGCGCGGCACTCGTGTTCGGTGTTGCGGCCGGGGCGAACCCGCTCACGACGGTCACCGTCGCGTACGGGACGGTCGGCGGCAACGCGGCGGACCGCGAACGGTTCGTGATCGGCGGCATCGGCTCGCCGTTGGTGGACTCGCTGTACGACGCGCGCCGCGTCGACGCGCCGGCCTATCCGCTCGCGAGCCGCCTCGGCAACAACTTCGCCGTGGCACGGGTCGGTGTGCCGCTCGCGCCGTTCGAGCTCTTCTACTCCGGCGCGAGCACCGACATGTTCCGCACGCCCGCGCGCAGCTACGGCGCCGAGCTCCGCATCGCCATCCCCGAGATCGCCGCGCTCGGCACACCGACCGTCGACGCCATGGCCGGCGCTGCGCGCGCCGTGGACGAACCGGTCAAGGGCGCGTGGCGGTACTATATGAGCGTGACGGTCCGACCCTAGCCGGTGAACGGTTCACCGTTCACCTCGTCAGCTCGTGTCCCGTCGGGGGTCCCCGAATTGCACCCGCCGAAGCTCGACATCGGCGAGACGCCCGCATGAAAGCGACCGCGACAGAGCGAAAATACCTCGGGCGTTCCGGCGACCCGGAGCTCGAGGTCGTCAGCAGTGCCGGCAGCTACCTCGTCGACGCGCGCGGGAAGCGCTATGTCGACTTCGTGATGGGGTGGTGCGTCGGTAACCTCGGCTGGGACAACCCCGCGCTCGAGCGACGCGCGCGCCGCTTTCGCGGCCCCGACTACATCTATCCCGACTATACGTACAAAGGCTGGCGCGAGCTCGCGAAGCTGCTCGTCTCCATCGCGCCCGGCCGGATCACCAAGTGCTTTCGTGCGACCGGCGGCTCGGAGGCGGTCGAGCTGGCGCTGCAGGCGGCGATGATCCATACCGGGCGCCGCGGCTTCCTGTCCCTCGAGGACAGCTATCACGGCAACACGCTCGGTACCCTCAGCGTCGGCGCGAGCGAGTATCGGGAGAACGTGCCCAACCTCCTGCCGCACTGCCACAAGGTGAAGCCGCCGCTCGACGATCGGGCGCTCGAGACGATCGAGCGCCGGCTCGCGAGACGCGATGTCGCGGCATTCATCATGGAGCCGATCAGCATCAACCTGGGCGTATTGATTCCCGAGCCGGGGTTCATGCCGGAGGTGCAGCGCCTCTGCCGGCGCTCGGAGACGCTGCTCATCATGGACGAGGTGGCGTGCGGATTCGGCCGAACGGGAACCGTGTTCGCCTCCGAGCAGCTCGACGTCGGTCCGGACATCCTGTGCATCGCGAAGGCGATCACGAGCGGGGTCGGACCGATGGGCGCGATGATGTGCACCGCGACCGTCGCGAAGTCGTTCGAGGCGCGCGGCAACTTCTACTCGACCTACGGCTGGCACCCGCGAAGCGTCGACGTCGCCATCGCCACGCTGCGGTACATGATCGATCACGAGCGACCGCTGCTCGATCATGTGTCGCGCATGAGCGCGTTGTTCGAGCAGCGATTGTCGCGGATGGAGTTCGCGCACGGCGTCGAGCTCCGCGTGCGCGGCCTCGCCATCGGTGTCGACGTCAAGACCGAGGAATACGCCGACCAGATCACCGAGAAGTGTCGTCGTCACGGGCTGCTGCTCACCAGCGAGGGCTCGTCGCTTCTTCTGTTGCCGGCCCTCAACGTCGAACGGGGCGTGGTGCAGGAAGGGCTCGACATTCTCGAGCGCTGCCTGTGACGCCGCCACCGCGAGTGCTGCTCGTGATGCCCGAGCAGTGGCCACGCGCGCTCCTGCGGGGCGCGTTGCGCGAGCTCGGCTACGATGCCGTCGGCACGAGGAGTCTCGACTCGGCGTTGAAGATTCCCGTGCACGAGCTGGGGCGCGGGCCGGTCGGTCTGGTGGTGGTGGACCAGGACGCGCTCGCGGGCGACTCGGCGGCCGCGCTCGACGCGTTGCTGCAGCGCCACGGCTCCCCGCCCACGTTGCTCGTCGCGCACGCCGCGCGACCGGTCGACGAGCGGCGTTGGTCTCGAGTGGTCAGGCGTCCGGCGAGCATCGCCGACCTGGTAAGGGAGGTCGCTCGGTTGATACCGCGGTCCGCTGGTCGCGCGCTCGACTCGCCGACTCGTTGAACTGCGAGCGTCCGAACGCGCACCGCCGACTACTCGTCGAGCTCCGGGCGGAGATGCTCCACGTCGATCGGCACCAGCGCCGACAAGGCGTTCGCGACCAGACTGCGGTGGCAATGCGCCGGATCGGCCTCGAAGCACATCAGGGCGATCCGGCGCCCCGAGCGCACCAGGTCGGCGAGCGCAGCGAGCTCCTCCTGCGCCTCCGACGTCGCGAGGTGTGTCAGGAAAATCTCACGCATCTCGGCGTGCCGTCCCGCGCGGGCGGCAGCGCGGCCCTCGGCCGGCGTTCCCAACCGCCTGAGATGCAGGTAGTCGATCCCGGCGCCGGCCAGGTTCGCCGCGAGCGCCGTCTTCGCGAAGCCGGGACGGCGCGAGCTGGCGAGCGCGCGGACGTCGACCAGCAGCTCCGTGCGCGCGCCGGTCAGCGCCTCGAGGAACTGACGCACCGTCGTCCCCTCGTAGCCGATCGTCGCGAGCGGAACACGGGGCGACGCCATCACAGCACCCGGTAGCCCACGATCGTGAGGAACTCCTCGAACTCACTCAACACCAGCGCATCGAGGAGCGCCGCGGCATCGACGATCCGACTCCCCTGCTCCGCGGATGCCTCGAGCCTGGCCAATTCTTCCGCACGCACGCGCTGATAGAACTCGCGCGTCATCTCGCCGCCGCCGTCGATCACGGCGCCATGCCGGATCCATTGCCACAGCTGCGTGCGCGAGATCTCCGCCGTCGCGGCGTCTTCCATGAGGTTGTGAATCGCCACCGCGCCGTTCCCACGCAGCCACGACTCGAGGTAGAGCATCGCCACCTCGACGTTCACGCGAACACCGGCCTCGGTCACGAGCCCGCCCGGTACCGTGGCGTCGATCAGCTGATCAGCCGAGACGTTTACGTCCTCGCGCCGAACCGACTTCTGATTGGGGCGCTTGCCGAGCACGCGGTCGAACACCTCGCGGGCGACTGGCACGAGATCGGGATGCGCGACCCACGTCCCGTCGAAGCCGCTGGCGCTCTCGCGCTCCTTGTCCTCGCGCACCTTGGCGATCGCGCGCGCGTTGACCTCCGGATCCTTGCGGCTCGGAATGAACGCCGCCATCCCGCCGATCGCATGGGCGCCGCGCTTGTGACAGACCTGAACGAGCCGCTCCGAGTAGGCACGCATGAACGGCACCGTCATCGTGAGCTGCGCGCGGTCGGGCAGCAGCTTGTCCGGCCGGTCCCGGAAGGTCTTGATGAAGCTGAAGAGGTAGTCCCAGCGGCCGGCGTTGAGGCCGGCCGCATGCTCGCGCAGCTCGTAGAGGATCTCTTCCATCTCGAACGCGGCAGGAAGCGTCTCGATCAGCACCGTGGCGCGGATCGTTCCGCGCGGAATGCCGAGTGCCTGCTGCGCCGCGAGGAAGACGTCGTTCCACAGCCTCGCTTCGCGATGGCCTTCCATCTTGGGAAGGTAGAAGTACGGACCCGTGCCCCGGGCGAGCAGCTCGCGTGCGTTGTGGAAGAAGTAGAGGCCGAAGTCGACGAGGCTCGCCGACGCCGGCGCGCCGTCGATGAGCACGTGCTTCTCCTCGAGGTGCCAGCCGCGCGGCCGCACCACCAGGGTCGCTCGCGTGCTGTTCAGGCGGTACTGCTTGCCGCCGACGTCGAGCGCAAGCGTGCCCCGCACCGCCTCCATGAGATTGCGCTGGCCTTCCACGACGTTGGCCCACGTCGGCGAGCACGCGTCCTCGAGATCCGCCATGAAGACGCGCGCGCCCGAGTTCAGCGCGTTGATCATCATCTTGCGATCGACCGGCCCGGTGATCTCCACACGGCGGTCGTCGAGATCCGGGGGCGCGGGCGCCACCGTCCACGGCGCCTCGCGGATCGCCGCGGTCTCGGATGGAAAGTCGAGCGGCGCACCGGCGGGATGCGTCGCCAGCTCCTTCCGCCGGCTCGCGCGACGATCGAGCACCTCCCGCCGGCGGGCGGCGAACGCGCGGTGAAGCTCGGCCACGAACGCAAGCGCCGCGGGTGTGAGCACGTCAGCCGCGCCAGGCAGCGACGACGTGGAAACCTCGATGGATGCAGCGGACGAGGGCGGCATGTCGCAAGAAAAAAAAGAGTGACAGGCTAGCGAGGTTGGGGGTCGTGCATCCTATATTAGCGCCCTGTTGCGCCGCAGACGGCGCCAACCCACCACACGAACCGCCGCGTCATCACCGGCACTCGCACGTCCGGTCCTTCCCCGGACGCCCCTCAGGAGGAATGGAGATGCTGCCTCACCGTGCCTCACGGTACATGTTGGCGCTGGTCCTGCTCGCCACCCCGGTTGCCGCACGCGCGCAGGCGTTTGGGCTCAACGAGATCGGGTCGTGCGCGATCGCTCGCGGCTTTGCGGCCACGGCCGCACCCTGCGACGACGCTTCGAGCGTGTATTGGAACCCCGGCGCTCTTCCGCGTACGCGTGGATTCTCGATCTATGGCGGCGCAACGGCGATCAAGATCGACGGCGACTTCACCCGGGACACCACGGGCCAGCAGTGGAAGGGCGACGTGCCCACCGCGGTCGTGCCGCACGTGTTCGTGAGCTGGCGTGGAGACGGCAACCTCGCGCTGGGGTTCGGCGCGTACGTCCCCTATGGCCTCACCTCGCAGTGGGGTGACGATTTCCCCGGCCGGTTCGCCGCGAAGAAGGCGTCGCTCAGAACGATCTATTTCCAGCCCAACGTCTCGTATCAGCTGACCAAGGATTGGTCGGTCGGCGGCGGGCCGATCTTCGGTCACTCCAGCGTCGAGCTGGTCCAGGGCGTCGATCTCTCGACGCTCCCGACCGGGGCGTCGGCAACGGCGCCCACGTTCGGCCAGCTCGGAATCCCCAAGTACACCGAGTTCGCGCGGGCGACGCTCAAGGGCTCCTCCAACGCCCTCGGTTTCACGCTCGGCGTGCATGGCCAGCTGACGCCGACGTGGCAGATGGGCGCACGGTTCCTGTCCCAGGTCTCCTTCAACTACGACGACGCGGACGCGACCTTCGAGCCGCGGCAGACCAACCTGGTCGCAGCCGCCAACAATCCGTTCGGCGTGCCCGGTGGCACCCCGATCGACGCAGTCGTCGCCGGCTCCGGCATCTTCAACACGGTGCTGACGTCCCAGAAGGTGAAGACGCAGATCCGCCATCCAGCCCAGGTCCAGGTCGGCTTCGCCTACACCGGCGTCGAGCGGACGACGATGAGCGCCGAGTACAGCTACGTGGGGTGGAAGTCATTCAACCAGCTTCCGGTCGACTTTCAGGGACCAGCACCGAGCAAGGTGCTGATCGAGAACTACAACAACACGTCGGGCATTCGGGTTGGCGTCGATCACCGACTGGTCAGTGGGCCCTCGCTCCGCGCCGGCTTCATGGCGACGACGGCCGCCGCGCCCGACGAGACCGTCACGCCGCTCCTGCCGGAGCAGGACCGCGAGCTGGCCATGCTCGGCTTCGGCTACCCGTTCGCCGGCCGGTTCGCCGTCGACGGCTCCTATGCGCACGTCTTCACGCCAGGCCGGCGTGGGCGGATCGACGAACGCACCGCGAACATGACGACTGCTCAGGCCCTGGCTCTCACCAGCGGCGCGTACACGCTGAATGCGAACATCTTTTCGCTCAGCCTCAAGGCCAACTTCTAATCCACGCCCGGAGACTTCAGGATGTATAGACTGACTCATCTCACTCGCGTGGCGGCCGTCGGCGCCGTCATCGCCGTCGGAGCCTGCGAGAGCAAGCGGGACGTCCTCACCCTCCCGCTCAGCGGCAACAATCAGATCTTCCAGAGCTACGTCGCGATCGGGAACAGCATCACCGCCGGCTATCAGAGCGGCGGGATCAACGATTCGACCCAACGGCAGAGCTACGCCAGGCTCCTCGCCGGCCAGATGGGGACGATGTACCACTATCCCTCGCTGAACATGCCGGGCTGTCCGCCGCCGATCGCGAACGGGTTGACGGGCGCCCGGGTGACGACTGGAGCCCCCACCGGAGCGCCGGCGCCCACGTCGACGACCTGCTACGTCCGTGCGGCCAGCTCGGTCACCGACATACTGAACAACGTCGCCGTACCGGGCGCGCGGGTGCTCGACCCGGTCAGTGCGTCCACGGTCGCATCGAATCCG
>DASXHF010000238.1:0-4780 GCA_036488775.1 Gemmatimonadaceae bacterium
ATCCGGCTCTACACGGCGACGCGGCTCGCCGAGCTCTGTGTCGACGCGGGGTTGCTGGTCGAGGAGGCCTACGACGGGTTTCACGATCGGCCGCTCGTGCGGCGGTCGAGCGAGATGCTCCTCGTCGCCCGGAAGCGCGAGTTGCCGCGCCGACGGCGCGCCCGCTAGCTTCCGCGCTGACGCCTGGCACACGGCGTCTCTCCCCGCACTCGGCCATTCGACGTCATCATGCGTCCGATACGTGTTCTGGTTGCCAAGCCCGGCCTCGACGGTCACGACCGCGGCGCGAAGGTCGTCGCCGCCGCGCTGCGCGACGCCGGCATGGAAGTCATCTACACCGGGCTGCACCAGACGCCCGAGATGATCGCGACCGCGGCGATCCAGGAAGACGTCGACGTCGTGGGGCTGTCGATACTCAGCGGCGCGCACATGACGCTCTTCCCACGCGTGCTCGAGCTGCTGCGCGCCGAGGGACGGGGGGACATCCTCATCACCGGCGGCGGCATCCTGCCGAAGGAAGACATGGAAGCCCTGCAGAAGATGGGCACCGGGAAGCTCTTCGGGCCCGGAACGCCGACGTCGGATCTCGTCGAGTACATCCGCGCCTGGTTCGAAGAGCGGTCCCGCCAGGAAGCCTGACCAGCTCGTGAACCGGCTCCGCGAGCTGAGCGCCGAGGTGCGAGCGCTCGAGGATCGACTTCGTCAGGGCGGCGGCCCGGACAAGATCAAGAAGCAGCACGCGCAAGGGAAGCTCACGGCGCGCGAGCGTGTGGCGGGGCTCTGCGATCCAAACACGCGGTTTCTCGAGCTGGGCCTCCTCGTGGCGTACGATCAGTACGACGGACAGGCGCCGGCCGCGGGCGTCATCACCGGGCTGGGGGTGGTGCAGGGCCGTCCGGTGGTCATCGTCGCCAACGACGCGACCGTGAAGGCCGGCTCCTGGTGGCCGGAGACGATCAAGAAGATCCTGCGCGCCCAGGAAGCGGCGATGCGCTGCCACGTCCCCATCGTGTACCTGGTCGACTCGGCGGGGGTGAATCTGCCCTATCAGGGCGGCGTGTTTCCCGGGCAGTACGGTGCGAGCCGGATCTTCTACTACAACTCCATCATGCGGCACTATCTGCGAATCCCGCAGCTCGCCGCCGTGATGGGACAATGCATTGCCGGCGGCGCCTATCTGCCGGCGCTGTCCGATCTGATCGTGATGGTGAAAGGGTCGTCGTTCATGGGACTCGGCGGACCGAATCTCGTGAAGGGCGCGACCGGCCAATCGATCGACGGCGAGACACTCGGTGGAGCGGAGACGCATACGCGAGTGAGCGGTGTCGCGCACTACGCGGTGGACGACGACGCCGCGTGCTTGGCGAAGCTGCGTGAGTTGATCGGCATGCTGCCGAAGAGCGGCGACGCAGTGGGACCTCATGCCGGCGCGACGGTGGCGACCAGCGACTCGCTCTACGATCTCCTCCCCGCCGACCACCGCATGCCGTACGACATGCACGCGGTGCTGCGCGCGATCGTGGACGACGGTCAGCTCGTCGAGTTCCAGGCGGACCTCGCGAAGGAGATGATCTGCGCCGATGCGCGCATCGGCGGGACGGGGATCGGCATCATCGCGAATCAACGGGGCCTGATCAAAGGACGCGCCGGCGAGAAGCCGCGCTTCGGCGGGATCGTGTACGCCGAGAGCGCCGAGAAAGTCGCGTACTTCATCGAGCGCTGTGATCGCCAGGGGATCCCGCTGCTGTTCGTGCAGGACGTATCGGGGTTCATGGTGGGACCGGAGTCGGAGCACGAGGGCGTCATCCGGTCCGGGGCGCGCTTCGTCGAGGCGATGGCCACGGCGAAGGTGCCGAAGATCGTGCTCACCGTGAACCACGCGTCGGGCGCCGGATACTACGCCATGGCCGGCCAAGGATTCGATCCGGACTTCATCTTCTCCTGGCCCACCGGCCGCATGGGCGTGATGGAGGGCGAGAGCGCCGTGCAGGCGGTGCACGGGCCCTCGCTCGCCAAGGCACAGGCCGAACGTCGCGCGCCCGATCCCGCCACCCAGCGCGCGGTCGAAGAGATGCGTGCCGACTACGAGCATCAGCTCGACGCCCGCTTCGCCGCCGCGCGCGGGTTCGTGGATGCGATCGTGTATCCCGAAGAGACGCGGGACGTGCTCACGATGGCTTTGCGAGCGTCGTTGTCGAACCGGGGCCCTCATCTGGGGCCGTTCGTGTTGCCGCAGGGATGTTGATGATCATTTCACTGACGCCTTTCAGACTCTCCAGCGAATGAGTGCACGACAGAACGATCCCGACCGCATCGTCCGCGTCGCCTCGGGGCAGGGCTTCTGGGGCGATTGGCTCGATGCGCCACGCCGGCAGGTCGAGGGCGGCCCTGTCGACTACCTCATGCTCGACTATCTCGCCGAAGTCACGATGTCCATTCTGCAGAAGCAGAAGGAGCGCGACCCGGCGATGGGCTACGCGCGCGACTTCATCGGCGCGATGGAGAGCGTGCTTCCCGCCGTCACCGACCGCGGCGTGAAGGTGATCGCCAACGCCGGCGGAGTGAATCCCGTCGCCTGCGCGCGTGCCGTGCTCGACGTCGCCCGCGCGCGCGGCGCGGCGGGGAAGGTGAAGGTCGGCGTCGTCACCGGCGACGATCTCCTGCCGCGCCTCGACGAGCTGCTCGACAGCGGACATCCGCTCACCAACATGGAGACCGGCGAGGCGCTGTCCACCGTTCGCGACCGCGTGCTCTCCGCGAACGCGTACATCGGCTCGACGCCCATCGTCGAAGCGCTCGCCCGCGGTGCCAACGTCGTCGTCACCGGACGCTCGACCGACACCGCCCTCACCATGGCGCCGCTGCGTCACGAGTTCGGATGGGGCGCGACCGAGTGGGACAAGCTCGCGGCCGGCATCATCGCGGGACACATCATCGAGTGCGGTGCGCAGTGCTCGGGGGGCAATTGCCTGTACGAGTGGCGTACCATTCCCGATCTGGCCAACATCGGGTATCCGATCGTCGAGGCACGCGCCGACGGCAGCTTCGTCGTCACCAAGCACCCCCACACCGGCGGCCGCATCAACGTCCCCTCGGTCAGCGAGCAGCTCGTGTACGAGATGGGCGACCCGCACAGCTACATCACGCCCGACGTCGTGGCGGACTTCACCTCCATCCGCCTCGCCGCTGACGGACCCGATCGCGTCCGCGTGTTCGGGATCGGCGGCCGGCCGGCGACGGACAAGCTCAAGGTGTCGATCGCCTATCGAGCGGGCTTCAAGGCGGTCGGGACGCTCGTGTACGCCTGGCCGGACGCGCTCGAGAAGGCGCGGCTCGCCGATCGCGTGCTGCGCGAGCGGCTCGACACGATGGGCCTCGAGTTCGATCAGCTGCTCACCGAGTTCGTCGGCGTCTCGGCGACGCACGGGCCGCTGGCCGAGACCACCGGCGAGGCGCAGGAAGTGCAACTGCGCGTCGGCGTGCGGTCTCCCGACCGGAAAGCCGTCGAGCGATTCACGCGCGAGATCGCGCCGCTGGTGTTGAACGGTCCGCCCACCGTCACCGGCTTCGCCGGCGGACGTCCCAAGGTCGAAGAAATCGTCGCCTACTGGCCGGCGCTCGTGGACAAACGCGTCGTACAGACCAGCGTCGAGGTGCTCTCGTGAAAGTCCGACTGGTGGACATCGCACACGCGCGATCGGGCGACAAGGGCGACACGGCCAACGTCGGCGTCATCGCGTTGAAGGCGGAATGGTATCCCCTCCTCGCCGAGCAGCTCACGCTCGACCGCGTGCGCCGGCACTTCACCGGCGTCATCACCGGCGACGTCGAGCGCTTCGAGCTTCCCAATCTGCACGCGCTGAACTTTCTCCTTCACGGCGCGCTCGACGGTGGGGGCACCCTGTCGCTCAAGACTGACGCGCAGGGGAAGGTGTTCTCCACCGCCATGCTGCGCATGATGCTCGACGTGCCGGACGCACGTGCGCGGGAGCTCGCACTGCCGGCGGCTCCGACGCGCGCATGAGCCGCGTCCGCCTGCTTCGCGATGGCGCAATCGGACGAGTGATCCTCGCGCGTCCCGAACAGAAGAACGCGATCGATCGGCCGATGGCCGACGACCTGTTCAACGCGCTCGCGCAGTTCGAGGCGGATCCGGCCTGTCGCGTCATTCACCTGGGTGCCGAAGGCGACGACTTCTCCGTGGGCGCGGACCTGATGGCGCTCGAGCGGATGCTCGACGCCGGCGCGGAAGTGCACCGCCAGGACGCCGAAGCGCTCGGTCGCGTCCTGCTGGCGATTCGCGCCCTGATGAAGCCGGTGGTCTGCACGGTTCGAGGCCGCGCCATCGCTGGTGGTGCAGGGCTCGCCACCGCCTGCGACATCGTCCTCGCCCATGAAGGCGCCGAGCTCGGATATCCGGAAGTGCGGTTGGGCTTCGTTCCGGCGATGGTCATGACCATGCTGCGCCGCGCCGTGGGAGAGAAGCACGCCGCCGACTTGGTGCTCACCGGACGTATCGTCAGCGCCGAAGAGGCGGAGCGCATCGGTCTCATCAGTCGCGTCGTCCCCGCCGCGACCTTCGACGACGACATCAACGCCACCCTCGAGCAGATCAGCCGCGCGCCCGCGACGGCGCTCGCGCTCACGAAGTGGTTGTTCTACAAGCTCGACTCCCTCTCGTTCGAGGACGGGATCGCCGCCGGCGTCGTGACCAACGTCGAGGCCCGCGCGACGGAAGACTTCAAAGCCGGCCTGCGACGCTTCACGCAGCGCAAGTCCG
>DASXHF010000111.1:0-26520 GCA_036488775.1 Gemmatimonadaceae bacterium
GCGTGGAACGAGGGGCGTCAGTCGAAGCGCCTCACGATCGACCGCGCTCGCGATCTCGACTGCCGTGCCGGCCATCCCGGTCTCGGTGAATGGTGCGCCCGCGAATGCCGAGAGGTCGAGCCGGCCGAGCAGCGACTCGGCCGCCTGCGCGGTGGCGTCGGTCACGCCGGCGCGGCGGAGGGTGCGGCCGAGTGGGACCGCGGCGCTCCATTCGCCGACCGCGGGGACCCGAGCGCGCAATGCATCGAGGAAAGCACGGCGCAGCTCGTGCGCCGGCGGCGGAGTCCGCGCTCCCGCGAGCGCGCGCAACCGGCCGATCGGCGAACGCCTCGTATCGCGACGGCGTCGGCGGATGCGCACGCGACGCAGCGCCGCCGGAACGGGAGCTGCCAGCAGCAGCGCCCAATACCAGGGTCGCGACGGCAGCGGCGCGGGCCGCTCGGCGTGCAGCGTCGTGCGAATCGGGAGACGCGTCACCGTCGCCGTATCCGCGCTCGCGAGCGACGCGCTGGCGACGTCCACGGCGATCGAATCGGCGACCGAGACGTCGTAACCGCCGCGGTCAGGATCGAAGAAGGGATATCGAATGGCGGGCACCGTCTGCCGCCCCGCCACGCGGGGTGTGAGCAGCCAGTCGAATTCCTTCGTGCCGCGGACCCGTGGGGCGCTGCTGTCCACCGTCACCCGCTCCTCGCCCAGGGCGATGGTCGCCCAACCGATCGTGAGCACGGGGCGCGGCAGGAGCTTCACGTTGCCGGTTCCCTCGAGGCGCAGCGTGAGGACTAGCGGATCGCCCATGCGCGCCGACGTGGCGGAGAGACTGCCGGTGGCGCGCACGCTGCCCACGGCGCCCGCGTAGTCGGCCGGACGACCCTCGGTCGGAGGCTCGATCGCGGTGAACCGCACGCTGTCCGTTCGCAACTCGTAGCTCTCCTCGCGCGAGAAGAAGGAGGTCGAGAGCGGGAGTGAGTAGGCGAGCGTCGCCGGCGCGATCGACACCGCGCCCGGAAAGAGTGGAAAGAGCGCGCGATGGTACGAGAGCGACTCGAAGCAGTGCCGGCCCTCGCGCGCGATCGGCTGCGGCGCGGGGAGGTCGTACGCGAGCACGGAGGGCATCTCCGGCGGAAAGAAGGTCGGGTTCCGGCGGAGTCGCTCGCGGGCGGGCTCATTGAGCTGCACGTCCACCACGTAGTCGACCTGTTGCCCGACGAACAACGAGTCGACGCGGCGGCCGGTGCCCGCGTCGAGGCGCGCACGCACCAGGACGATCGGCGAGGGACTGGAATTTCCGCGTACACCGATCGCAATCGGCGTTGCGCGCTCGTGCGTCGAGCCGGCGTCGACGAGAATCGGAACGGCGATGCGTCCCGTCGCGCCGATCGCCACCAGCAGGGTGCCTTCAGTGAGCGTGGACGGATGTCCGCCGGCGTCACGCTCGGTGCGCGAGGCGAACCTCGCGCGCAGGATCTGCACGTCGCCCACGGATGGAACGGTGATGCGAGGCGCGACGGCGCCCGCGGTGCGCGCCGCCACGGAGAGCTCGATCGGCTGGCACGCCGTGGCCGTGTCGGGCCCGCGCGCGACGATCGCGATCTGCGCCGCGAGCACCCACCCGATCACCGCGGGTTCACCAGTCCTTGCCGCCCGGCGGCGGCTCTTGGCGACTCTGCTTCTGCTTCTTGCTCTGCACGTCGCGCTCCTCGCGCTGGGCGCTGCCGAGAATCTGCTCGGCCTGCCGTTGCGCCTGGGTCGGCTGCGGTTTTGGCTCGGGCTTCGACTGCTGTGGCGACGAGTTCGAGGCACCACCGCCGCCGCCACCGCCCCCCTTCTTCTGCTTCTCCAGTGCCAACTCGTAGTTCCATTTGGCGTCCAGGTCGGTCGGCCGCCGAATGAGCACACGCTTGTAATCGGCCAGCGCGAGCTTGAGCTCCTGCGATCCCGAGTCCGCGTGCGCGCCGAGCCCGCGCACGAGATGCGCGAGCCCCGCGTTGAATCGTGCGCGGTACTGCACCTCGGCGTCGCCCTTGTCGGCCGCGCGGGTCAGGACCTCCGCCGCCGGACCGGTCGAATCGAGCGCGAGCAGCGCGGTCCCGTAATTGTACAGCGTGCCCGGTGACTTGTCGTCGCGCACGGCGCGGGCCAACAGCGAGGCCGCTTGCTGATAGTTCTTCGCCTTGTACGCCGCCACGCCGTCGCGCGCGTCATGGCTCTGCGCACACCCGCCGAGCATGACACTGCCGACGAGCGCGGCCGCCACCGCCGTCTCCGCCGCGGCGGCGCGACGGCGCCGATTGCCACGCCGCCCGCCGAGCACGGTGTCGAGCCAGATGAGCAGCACGGCGGGAAGAAGGAACCACTGGTAGCGCGGCGTCAGCGTGTCGCCGGTCTGCGAGGTGCGCGCCTGCGTGCGCAGCCGCGAGAGGGCCGACTTGATGCGCGCCGCCTTGTCGGTCGCCTCGGCCGGGATGAAGGTCCCGTTGGCCGCCTGTGCCGCGGCCTGCAGCAGCTCGGGATGGTACTTGGTGATCACCGTCTGCCCGTTCGCGTCCTGCTTGTAGCCGTTCGGACTTCCCTTCACCGGAATCGTGCCCCCCTGCGTCGTGCCGAATCCGACCGTGACGAGGCGGACGTTGTTCTCGGCCGCGCGCTTCGCGGCGGCGATGATGTCGTCCTGCGGCTCGAACGCTTCGCCGTCGCTCATGATGACGAGCGCGCGGTCGGCGCCGCTCTTCGAGAGCGCGAGCAGACTCGTCCCCTGGACGATCGTCTGCGCGATCGAGCTGCCAGCCTGACCGACGATGCTCGGATCGAGGTTGTCGAGAAAGAGATCGAGCGCGCCGCCGTCCACCGTGATCGGAGACAGCACGTAGCTGCGGCCGGCGAAGGCGAGCAGTCCGACGCGATCGCCGGGGCTGATGGCGCGCAGCTGGCGAATCTCCTGCTTCACCTGCTCGAGCCGCGTCGGCTTCACGTCGGTCGCCATCATCGAGAGTGACGCATCCACGGCGAGCACGAGATCGACCCCGCTCGACCGCACCGTCGTGGGCTCATAGCCCCAGCGCGGGCCGGCGATCGCGATGCCGGCGCATGCCGCCGCGAGGCCGAGTCGCACCGCGCGCCAGCCGCCTCCCGTGAACGCCGTCGGCGGCACGAGCCGGCGCACGACGTCGAGTGCGCCGAGCTTCGCCAGCCGCAACCGGCGTTGAGCATTCGCTCGCCGCAGCAGGACGCTGATCGCGATCGGCAGCAGCACCGCCAGCACGAGCAGCACCGGGCGCTCGACGAATTGCAGCACTTGCAGGGACGGGGTCATGGCAGCGGACCCTTCCAGGCGAGCAGGATGATCTCTCCGGCGAGCGCGGCAAGCATCACGCCGAGTGGCCAGCGGAAGAGCTCCGCGTAGCGGACGTAGGTCCGGCTGCGCACCGGCGTACGCTCGAGCTGATCGATCTGGTCGGTGATGCGCTGGAGCGCCGCCGGATCGCGCGCGCGGAAGTAGCGCCCACCGGTCGCGTTGGCGATGTCGGTGAGCAGTGCATCGTCGATCTCGACCTTCTGCATCTCATAGCGGAGACCGAACAGCCCGCGCCCGACCGGCACCGGTGCCATTCCTTCCGTGCCGACGCCGATGCCGTAGATGCGAATGCCGAACTGGCTCGCCGCCTTCGCGGCGGTGCGCGGATCGATCGCGCCGCGGTTGTTGACGCCATCGGTCAACAGCACGAGCACGCGCGACTTGCCGGGCGCGTCCTTCAGCCGGTTCGCCGCCGTCGCGATGGCCGTGCCGATCGCAGTGCCGTCCTCGAGCTGACCGGGCTGCAGGTTGTCGAGCGCGGATTGCACGACCGGATAGTCGGTCGTGAGGGGCACCTGGGTCAGGGCTTCCCCCGCGAACGCGATGACGCCGATGCGGTCGGAGGTGCGCTGCTGCACGAACTGCTTGATCTTCGCGCGCGCAACCTCAAGCCGGTTCTGCGGCTGGAAGTCGAGTGCGAGCATCGAGCTCGAGATGTCGAAAGCGATCATCATGTTGATCCCTTCGGTGGTCGTCGTCTCGGCATGCCCGCTCGACCGCGGGCGCGCGAGCGCGACGATCCCTGCCACGAGCACGAGGTTGCGCAGCACGGCGAGCAGTCGCGAGAGCCCGCGACCGGCGCGCGGCCCGCGCGCCAGCACCGGCACGCGCGAATACACGATCGCCGCCGGCTTGCGCTGCCGCGCCAGCAGCCACCACACCGGCAGCAGCAGGAGCAGCAGCAGCCAGAGCGCCGACGCGAACTGAATCGGACCGAGCTGGATCATGCCGCGGCCCCTCGCTCACGGGTGGCCGCCGCGGCCGCCGCGAGCTGCGCCGCCTGCTCGTGCTCGGCGCGCACGATGGCGCGTGCCTCGTCGCCGAGGCGGCGGGCGTCGTCGCCGCGGATGGGTGCGGCCGCGAACTTCACCGGATCCACCGCGTCGAAGAGTGACGCGAGCCGTTCATGGCTGACGGTTGGCGCACCTCGCAGCGCCGCCAGCAGCTCGCGGCTCGTCTGGGCGAGCGACGCGCCGGGGATGCGGCTCGCCAGATAGCGCCGCGCGACGTCGGTCATCAGCGCGGCGTGGCGGCCCGGCTCTCCCGCATCGACCAGCCGCATCTTCTCGATCCGATCGAACGCGGCCTCGGCGTCGGCGAACGGGTCGCCGGTGTCGCCGACGTCGGTGCGGCGGCGGCGGAACCACCACCAGATGCCGAGGCCGAGGAGAGCGAGCAGCGCGGCGGCGAGCCAGTACCACCACGGCAGGGGCACCGGCGGCTCGATGAGGGGACGTGCCGGCTTCGGGACGCGCAGTGCCGAATCGGCGGGCAGCACACTGCGAACGAACAGCGACGGCAGTGGAAGCGCGACGCTGCGCTCGTCCTCGTCCGTCTGCACCAGCACGTCGCCCAGCTTGATCGGGAGACGGCCGACGTCCCACGGCGAGAGGCGATAGCTCGCGATGCGATCCTCGTAGTCGAGCGTGTCGGCACCGTTACGGACAACGGGCGGCAGGAGCGACTGGACCGCGCCGAGCGAATCGACGCCCGCGGGAAAGCTGATCGTCGCGCCGCGCGGCGCGCGGACCCGGACCTTCAGCGTCACGACGTCGCCGACGGTGACGGAGTCGCGGTCGAGCACGACGCCAGCCTGCACCGGGATGCGCGTCGTCGCCTGCGCGCCTGCAGCGGCAGACGCCACGAGGATCGCCGTCGCGGCGAGCGCGACGGCGGTCGTGCGGACCGTGCGAGCGGCAGAAGGACGCACGCTCACCGGTGGCGGGAGCGCGTCTCGCGCGCCCGGAAGAACTTGATCAACGGATCGACGACGCTGCCGTCGGTGTGGATGGGGATCTCGTCGATCGCGAGGCGGCGCAGCAATCGGCGGCGCGACAGCGACTCCTCCGCCACCGCCTCGGCGAATCGCGCGCGCACCTCGGTGTCGCTCGTGTCGACGTCGATCGTCTGCCCGCTCTCGGGATCGACGAACCGCGCGAGGCCGATGTCCGGCAGCAGCATCTCGCTCGGATCGTCGACCGTGACGGCGACGACGTCGTGGCGCTGCGCGAGCAGCTTGAGGGGATGCTCGAGCTCCGCGTCCTGAAAGTCGGAGACGACGAAGATGATCGCTTTGTGCACGAGCATCTTGCCCGTGTAGTCCAGCGCGGCGACGAGATCGGTCCCGCTCGACACCGGCTCGAAGGCGAGCAGGTCGCGCATCAGGCGCAGCGCGTGACGACGTCCTTTGCGCGGCGGAACGACGTGCTCGATGCGATCCGTGAACAGCACCGCGCCGACGCGGTCGTTGTTGCGGATCGCCGACATCGCGAGGACGGCGGCGAGCTCGCTGGCCATCTCGCTCTTGAATCGTTTGCGCGTGCCGAAGCGCTCCGACCCGGAGAGATCGACGCAGAGCATCACCGTGAGCTCGCGCTCCTCGATGTAGCGCTTGACGTAGGGCTTCCGCATGCGCGCCGTCACGTTCCAGTCGATGGAGCGCACTTCGTCGCCCGGCTGGTACTCGCGCACCTCCGAGAACTCCATTCCCTGCCCCTTGAACACCGAGCGGTACTCGCCGGTGAAGAGCGAGTTGACGAGGCCGCGGGTCCGCAGCTCGAGCAGCTTGACCTGCCGGAGGATCTCGGGCGGGACGCCCGCCCCCGTCGGACGGCTCACGGGCTCTCGACTTTCGCCAGCACCTGGGTGACGATCTCGTCGCTCGTCACCTCTTCGGCCTCCGCCTCGTACGTCGTGAGCACGCGGTGCCGCAGCACGTCGGGCGCGATCGCCTTGACGTCGTCCGGGGTGACGAAGGCGCGGCCGCGCAGGAATGCGTGGGCGCGCGACGCCTGCGCGAGCGCGATCGTCGCGCGCGGGCTCGCGCCGAACTCGATCAGCGGCACCAGCTCGTCGAGCCCCGCCTCCTTCGGCTCGCGCGTCGCGTGCACGAGATCGACGATGTAGTCGACGATGCGGTCGTCCATGTACAGATCGGCGATGCGGCCGCGCGCCTCGAGGATCGCCTCGGGGGTGGCGACGTGCTTGATGTCGATCGCGTGGCCGCTCGCCATGCGGCGCATGATCTCGCGCTCCTCGTCCCGCGTCGGATAGCCGACGCGAAGCTTGAGCATGAAGCGGTCGACCTGTGCCTCGGGCAGCGGGTAGGTGCCCTCCTGCTCGATCGGGTTCTGCGTCGCGAGCACGAGGAATGGTTCCTCGAGCTTGAACGTGGTGCCGCCGATGGTGACCTGCTTCTCCTGCATCGCCTCGAGCAGCGCGGCCTGCACCTTGGCGGGTGCGCGATTGATCTCGTCGGCGAGAATGATGTTGGCGAAGATGGGGCCCTTCTTCACCATGAACTTCCCACTCGACTGGTCGTAGATCTGCGTGCCGACGACGTCCGCGGGAAGGAGGTCCGGAGTGAACTGGATGCGCGAGAAGGTCGTGGAGATCGTCTCGGCCAGGGTGCGCACGGTGAGCGTCTTCGCGAGCCCGGGCACGCCCTCGAGGAGCACGTGCCCGCCGGTGAGCAGGCTGATGAGCAGGCGGTCGATCATGTACTCCTGCCCGACGACGCGAAGGGCGACCTGACTGCTGACGTCCTGAATCAGGCGCGTATCGGCGCTAGACGAAGCTTGCGTTCCTGTAGCCACGGGCCTCCCCGACGATCGAAGAAGAAGTCGAACGATGATATGGGACTTACGGGCGTGCTTGGGTCTTACGTTGGCAAACGGCGAAAGGTCCGGGCGGTAGCTGACTCGGTACTTATCGGACCGACGCCTCAGGCATTCGGTCAGACAAATCACCGACAACTCCCCTACAGCCTCTCCAACGCGGCCCGCTCGGCTTTCGTCAGCGCACGGACCTTGCCCGGCGCGAGGTCTCCCAGCTCCACCGGCCCGAACTTCACCCGCACGAGCCGATCCACCTCGAGTCCCAACGCCTCACATAGACGACGGACCTCCCGGTTTCGTCCCTCGCTGATCGTGATGTGGAGATCCCACCGTCCGCGCCCGATCCGTTCGGCGTGCATGCGCTTCGGGCGCACCACGCCGTCTTCCAGCTCGACCCCGTGCCGCGCCTCTTCGACCGCGACGTCTCCGGCGCCGAGGACCGACGCGACGTAGCTGCGCTCCACCTCGCGGCTCGGGTGGGTGAGCCGGTGCGCCGCCGCGCCGTCGGTGGTGAGCAGGAGGACGCCTTCGGTGAGGAAGTCGAGCCGGCCCACGTACGTCAGGCCGGGTCGTTGCGGGGCGAGGTCGAACACCGTCCGTCGGCCTTCCGGATCGTGGCGCGAGGTGATCACTCCGGCCGGCTTGTTCAACACGTACCACTCGGTCGGGGCCGGCGCGCCGATCCGGTCGCCGTCCACCATGATGACGTCGCGCTCCGGGTCAACGGTCTGCCCCACCTGCGCGCGCGCGCCGTTCACCGTGACGCGGCCGTTCGCCACCAGCTCTTCGGCCTTGCGGCGCGAGAGCACACCCGCACGAGCGAGCGCGCGCTGGATGCGCATCGTCTCCGACATCAGAGTGCGCGGGGCTCGGCGCGAAGCGCAACTGCCAGCTCGTCGGCGCGCGGCAGCTCGTCCAGGTGCCGCAGCGCGAAGTACTCGAGGAAGATCGGCGTCGTACCGTACAGCAGCGGTCGGCCGAGTCCTTCGCCGCGTCCCACGACGTCGATCAGCCCGCGTTCGTGCAGCGACTTGAGCACGCTCCCCACCGCGACGCCACGAATCTCTTCGATCTCGGCGCGGCCCAGCGGCTGGCGATAGGCGATGAGCGCCAGCGTCTCGAGCGCGGCGGCGCTGAGCCGCGCGGGGCGCGACGCGAGCTGGGCGCGCTCGATCGCCTCGGTGTATTCGGCCCGGGTGAGGATCTGCCACCCGCCGCCGATCTCGACGAGCTCCACGCCATGTCCGTCGACGTCGTAGTGCTCGCGCAACTCGTCCAGCGCCGCGGCGAGTGCCGCCTTGGACGCCTCGCGGTCCAGTGCCTCGAGCTCGTCGACCGGAATCGGGCGCGCACTCGCGAACAACGCCGCTTCAAGCAGCTTCGCTAGCGGCGTCACGACGGATCTCCACGTTGGCGAATGGTCTGATCTGCTGCACTCGGCACTCCCCGAGCTTGGCCATCTCGAGCAGGCCGAGCAAAGTGGACAGGACTTGCCAGGGCTCGGCCTCGCGCTCGACGAGATCCGTCCACATCGCGTGCGCGCGGATCGCGAGCAGCGCGCGGATCACGGAGATCGCCCCAGGCACGTCGAGCGCACGCGGCACGACGTCGTGTACGGCCGGGTCCTTGGTGACGCGGAGGATGCGATCGACCGCCGCGAGCAGCTCGCCGAGCGAGAGCGCGAGCGGTGCTTCGGGTGGCGCGGCGGCCTGCGGCACGTACGCGCGCGCGAAGCGGCTGCGCCGCTCCTCGCCGGCGCGCTCGAGGACGTCCACCACCTCCCGCATCTGCTGGTACTCGAGCAGACGCCGCACGAGCTCCGCGCGCGGATCGTCCCACCCCTCCTCTCCCTCGGCGCGCGGCAGCAGCATCTGCGCCTTGATGCGCAACAGACGCGCCGCCATCTCGAGGTAGTCCGCCGCCTCGTTAAGCTGCAGGGTGCGGATGCACGCCAGGAACTGCTCGGCGACGCGCGCGATCGGGATGTCGTAGATGTCGACCTGCTCTTCGCGGATCAGCGCGAGCAGCAGATCGAGCGGTCCGGAGAACTCGGGCAGCTCGATGACGAGCGACGGCGGTGCGCCGTTCGCCTCGGAGGCAAAGGAGAAGGAGGGGACGGCGGTGGTTCCGGTCATCGCAGCCACTGCGCCGCCGTCGGCAGGACGAAGGCGCTCACCAGCGCCAACATCCAGTCCGCGGCCTGGAAAGCCGGGGTGAGCCAGGCCTGCAACGCGCGCTCGAAGAAGCTCAACAGGAGGATCAGCACGAGCAGCCCGTACCGCGACAGCCGCGCGTAGGCCAGCGCGAGCCGGCCGGGCAGCAAGTTCTTCACGACGTGCGAGCCGTCGAGCGGCGGGATGGGCAGGAGGTTGAACGCGATCAAGCCGGCGTTGACCCAGACACCGTAGACGAACATCGCCTGCAGGATGCCGAGCGTCTGCTCCAACGGCGGCACGGATTGGCCGACAAATCCCGCGAGCGCGATCAGCCCGGTGCAGATGATGGCGATGACGAAGTTGGTCGCGACGCCGGCGAGGGACACGATGATGTCGCCGCGCCGCGGATGGCGATAGTTGCGCGGGTCGACCGGCACGGGTCTGGCCCCGCCGAGCACGGGCCCGCGTCCTCCAGCGGCATACGATCCGAGGAGCATGATCAACGGCAGGAGGATCGTGAAGAAAGGGTCGATGTGTTTGGCTGGATTCCAGCTCAAACGTCCAGCCTCGAGTGCCGTTCGGTCTCCCTGCTGCAGCGCCGCGTAGCCGTGCGCGATCTCGTGCGCGATCACCGAAAAGAGCAGAACGGGCGCGACGAGCAGGATGGTCTGAAGTGTATGCAACTTCGGGCGGGGAGGGCGGCGCGCTCCCCGCGAGCCGGAGGTGCGCAACGGGCGTAAGGTAGCGGCACGGCGAGTGAGAGTAAAGCGGTGCGTGGCGTCCGAAGTCGAGCGTTGCGAGGGGGTTAGATGCGCGTTGCTGCCTTGACTTCGCGGTGTTTCTCCTCTAGGTTCCCTGCTTCGCGACAGTCGCGAGCTCTACTGAATTTCTGGAGATTTTCGTGCCGAACATCGCATCCGCGAAGAAGAACATGCGGAAGACGCGCGCCGCGACCGCGCGCAATCGCGCCCAGCGCTCCGCGCTGCGCACCGCGCTCAAGAAGGCCAAGGCGCCGACCGCCACCGCACAGGAGCGGCTCGACGCGGTGAGCTTCCTCGATCGCGCGGCCCGCAAGGGGTTGATCCACAAGAACAACGCCGCGCGGAAGAAGAGCCAGCTCGCAAAGATCGCGGCGGCCTGACTCCGATAGGAATTGAAGCGCCAAGTGGCAAAGCCACTTGGCGCTTCGTGCTATTTGGGGTATGGCTACTCAAGTACGTGGTACCTGGTAGCACCAGTACCGAGACCGACATCCAACCCACTCCAATGCGGGTCGGCTCCTTCCCTTCGAACGACGTGAATCGAGCTGTAAGCGAAAGCTGTCAGCTACAAGTCGGTACTACGGCAGCCCTATCCAAGCATTGGAGTGGCCAGTATGCCAGGCTTGGTACTAGGTCTACCCAGTACCTGGTACTTCAGTAGCCGTTACTTCCAGCCTACATCGACGCCAGCTCCGCCCCGCACCGCTCGCAGTACCACTCGGTCGGATAGTTGAGCGCCCCGCACTCGGCGCACTTGAGCGTCTTGCCCGAGTCCGACGGCTTGTCCTTGAGGATCACCGGGTTGTTGCCGCTGACGTTCGCCGCGAGCGCGCCCCCGCGCTTCGGGATGATCTTCGGAGCGTCGGGCTCGGCGTGGCTGAGGGTCAGCTCTTCCACTGGCTCCGGTGTCGGGGGCTCGTTCCGGGCGACAGGCTGTTTGGGCACCGGCGCCGGCCGAGGTGGGGCCGGTGCGCGCGGCGGCGGGGCCGGCCGCGGCGACGACTCCTTTGCCGCGCCGTTGGTCGTCGGTGCATCCACGACCGAGTGCAGGAACGCCAGCTCGTCGAACCCTGCGTCGCGCGCCGGTTCGCTGTCGGTGCCGCCCGCCTTCGTGCCGGCCGGCACGTGCAGGTCCGCCTCCGCGCTGTCGGGAGGTTCCTTGATCGGCTCTTTGAGCGGCTGCTTCGGCGGCGCCGGCTTGTCCATGGCGGATGCCAGCCGCTTCACCGTCGGCGACGACGGCACCGGCGTCGCGGGCCGCTCCGCATCGGCGACGATCGCCTTCGTGCGCTCCAGCTCCGCCGCCGTCTCGGCGTGCTTTCGCGCGAGATCGGCAATCTCCTTGTCGCTCGCCTCCTTCAGCTTTTCCCACGCGTCTCTGGCCAGCTCGCCGACGTGCGCGCGCAGCTCCGCCTCGGCGCGCTCGTCGCGCGCGCGATGCTGCTGTTCGTCGAGGTTCGCGAGTCGCGTCGTGAGCGCCGTCAAAGCGGCGCGCATCCCGTCCGCATGCGTCGTCAGTCGCGCAATCACGGTTTCGAGTCGCGCCGTGTAGTCGGCATGCACGCGCGTGAAGACGTGCTTCGGCGTCTCGCTGCGACGCGCCTCGAGGGATTGGAGCCACGCCTCGTACCGGCGCCGCTCCTCCATCAACTCGCTCACCGTGGTGAGCGCAGGCGTGCCCGCCACCGTCGAGGCGGCGTCGTCCGGCGCATCATCGCGCCGAGCCTTGTCGTCGCTCATCGTCCCTTGGATACCTGGTGTGACGTACGGCACACCCGCCCGTGGTGCCGCCGGGGAGAAGATAACCCCTGGCGGCACCGCGTCCATCGCGCCGTCATCCGGCACGGCGGTGGATGACGACGCCGTCGACGACCGTGAGCTCGGCGCGTCCGCGCAGCGTGTGGCCGGCGTACGGCGAGTTGCGTCCCTTCGAGAGGAATGCGGCGGGATCCACCGTCCACGACACGTCGGTGTCGAACACCGTCACGTCGGCGGGCGCGCCGCGGCGCAGCGTGCCGCCGGGCAGGTTGAAGATCGTCGCCGGTGCGCACGACATGCGATCGACGAGCGTCGCGACGTCGATCACGCCGCCGTGCACGAGCCAGGTGAGATTGACCGCGAGCGCGGTCTCGAGCCCGACGATCCCGTTCGGCGCGTCGGCGAACTCGCGCTCCTTCTCGTCGTAATGGTGCGGCGCGTGGTCGGTGGCGATGACGTCGATCGTGCCGTCGCGCACCCCCTCCTGCAGCGCGGCGACGTCGGCCGCGGTGCGCAGCGGCGGATTCATCTTCGCGTTGGTGTCGTAGCCCTCGACCGCTTCGTCGGTGAGCGAGAGATGATGCGGGCAGACTTCCGCCGTCACGTTGATGCCGCGCTCCTTCCCCCAGCGGATCAACTCGACCGAGCCTTTGGTGCTCATGTGACAGAGATGCACGTGTCCGCCCGTGAGCCGCGCCAGCAGGATGTCGCGGATCGCCATGATCTCCTCGGCCTCGGCGGGGATGCCGCGCAGGCCGAGTCGCGCACTGATGAATCCTTCGTGCATCGCGCCCCCCGCGGCGAGCGTCGGCTCCTCGCAATGGTCGGCGACCGGAATGCCGAAGGTGCGCGCGTACTCGAGCGCCGTGCGCATCAGCTGCGCGCTCGCCACCGGCTTGCCGTCGTCGCTCACCGCCACCGCGCCCGCGCCGACCATCTCGCCGAACTCGGCGAGCGTCTTCCCCTGCTGCCCGATCGAGATCGCCCCGATCGGATAGACGCGCGCCGCGCGCGCGCGCTGCGCCTGGCGGATGATGAAGCCCACGGCTGCTTGGTTGTCGGTCACCGGATCGGTGTTCGGCATCGCGCAGACCGCGGTGAAGCCGCCCGCCGCGGCAGCGCGCGCGCCGGTCGCGATCGTCTCCACCTCTTCGCGGCCCGGCTCGCGCAGATGACAGTGGACGTCGACGAAGCCCGGCGACACGACGAGCCCCGCGCAGTCGATCACCTCGGGCTGCGCGTCCCCGTCGCGCCGCACCTCGCCGAGCCGTCCCGTCGCTTCGATCACGCCGTTCGAGATCAGCACGTCGCCGACCGCGTCGTGGCCCTGCGAGGGATCGACGATGCGGCCGCCCTTCAACAGCATTGGTCGAGTCGTCATCGACCCCCTCCGCCCTTTGCGACTTCCGCGAGCTCCGGCTTGCCGCCCGAGAGCAGATAGAGCACCGCCATGCGCACCGCCACGCCGTTCGTCACCTGATTGAGAATCACGCTGTGTGGACCGTCGGCGACGTCGGAGTCGATCTCCACGCCGCGGTTCATCGGCCCCGGATGAAGGATGAGCAGGTCTTTCGGTGCGCGCTCGAGGCGCTCGCGCGTCACGCCGAACACCCGATTGTATTCGCGCAGCGACGGGATGTATCCGGACTGCATGCGTTCGAGCTGCAGGCGCAACACGTTCAGCGCGTCGGCCCACTGGATCGCCTCTTCGATCCGTGAGAACACCGTCACGCCGAAGTCTTCGATCGCATTGGGAAGCAGCGAGCGCGGGCCGCAGATGCCGACCTCGGCGCCCATCTTCTGCAAGCCCCAGATGTTCGACCGCGCGACTCGCGAGTGCAGCACGTCGCCGCAGATGCAGACCCTGAGTCCGTCGAGCTTGCCGAAGTGATCGCGCAGCGTGAGCATGTCGAGCAGCCCCTGGGTGGGATGCTCGTGCGTACCGTCGCCCGCATTGATGACGTTGGAGTCGATCCGCTCGGCGAGGAACTGGGCAGCGCCCGACGCGCCGTGGCGGATGACGACCATGTCGATCCGCATCGCTTCGAGGTTTCGCGCCGTATCCACGAGCGTCTCGCCCTTGGACACGCTCGACCCCGTCGAGGCGATGCTCACGGTATCGGCGCTCATCCGCTTCTCGGCGAACTCGAACGAGACACGCGTTCTCGTCGACGCCTCGAAGAAGAGGTTCACGACGGTGGAACCGCGCAGCGTCGGCACCTTCTTGATCGCGCGCTCGCTGATCTCCTTGAACGGTTCGGCGGTGTCGAGGATGAGACGGATCTGACCGCCCGTGAGGGGCTCGAGGCCAAGGAGGTCCTTGCCGAACGCGCCCCCCCTGGCCGCCGTCACGCGTCTCCCGCGTGCGCGACCACGACCGCGTCCTTGTCGTCGAGCTCCTTCACCAGCACGTCGACGCGCTCGTCGCGACCGATCTTGATCGCCTTCCCGACGACGTCGGGTTGGATGGGCAGCTCGCGTCCACCACGGTCGATCAGCACCGCGAGCGCGATGCGCTTCGGCCGGCCGAAGTCGGCCAGCTCGTCGAGCGCGGCGCGCACCGTGCGACCCGTGTAGAGCACGTCGTCGACGATGACGACGTGCTTGCCGTCGATCGCCCAGGGCAGATCCGTTGGCCCGACCACCGGCCGGGGACCGACGGTCTGGAGATCGTCGCGATAGAGCGTGATGTCCAGCGCGCCCATGGGGACGTCGGCCTCCTCACGATCGCGAATGGAGGATACGATGCGCGCCGCGAGCTGAACTCCGCGGCGCTGGATTCCCACGATGATGAGGTCGTCGGTTCCGTCGTTCAACTCGACGATCTCGTCGGCCATTCGTCGAATGGTGCGATCCATCGCACGCGCATCGAGGATGGTGGACTGGCGATCGGTCATGGCGGGCAATATGGACCGCCGTTGACCAAAATTGAAGCGGTGTGGCGGCTAGTCGAGCCCTGCTTCCGCGATCTCAGCCTTCGGCTGGAGCCGGGGCGTCTCGCAGGAGATCTTCGCGCGGGACGCGTGTCCATGGCCCGGCGTCGCCGAGCCGACCACCCAGCACCGGTCGCCCGTGTCGGCCTGCTCGGCCCGAACGTACCAGCGCGCCGGCGAGACGTCGACCGAGTCGATCAGGACGCCGGCCCGCAACGCCGATGGCACGCGCTCGAGGAGCTCGGCCGGCGTCGCGAAGGACGCGTGCTCGGCGTGCCACTGCGCCTGCGCCGCGCCGACGTCGCGCAGCATCGCCCGGAGATCGGCCAGTGCTTCCGCGTGCGTTCGGTCAGGGGCGGCGGCCGGGACCACCGTGCACGCGGCGAGGGAGATGGAGAGGGCGAGCGCGGCGGCGGCGCGGAGGGAAAGGCCGGGGCGAAGATGCAGCATCGATGGCGAACGGTGGGCGGCGGCGGAATGCCGCGCGGTCGGCGGCGTGCTCGTAGACGACCCGCGCGGCCGTTCGTTTCACGCGCTCAGCGATCGATGACGAGCTGCGTTGCGGTATACGTCGGCGCGCCAGGCGGGCCCTGTACGACGCCGTACGCCACCTCGTGCGCCACGGTCCACACGTCTACGTGGTCGCCGGGCCTGATGTCGTTTCCGCTGGCTGAGTAGGTGCGACCATTCCACCGAACGAACACCGGCGCCTTCGTCGGCAACACGACGCCCGCGTTTGGCGCCGCACCGGGCGGCACGACGAGCCACACGTCGAACTGGGCGTAGGGACCGTTAGGCCCGTTGCCGCCTTCGTATTCTGCCTTGGCCACGCTTGCCGA
The DNA here is from genome assembly GCA_036488775.1 of Gemmatimonadaceae bacterium. Classification (GTDB taxonomy): domain Bacteria; phylum Gemmatimonadota; class Gemmatimonadetes; order Gemmatimonadales; family Gemmatimonadaceae; genus AG11. The sequence continues at coordinate 15,639 of DASXHF010000111.1, forward strand.
GATGTCGGGCGCCGTGGTGAGGGTGAGACTTTCCTCGGGACCGAGCGGTGTGCCGCGACAGGCCGCCGATGCGAGCGCGAGGGTCGTGACGCAAACTCCAGCGACGTTTCGGATCCGCATGGGACCTCCTGAGCGACGGGCCTCGATAGGCCTCATCCGCCGAACTTCGGGAGTGAAGCTCCGGTCACGGGTTCCTCACGCAGTGCGACGCTGGTTCGTGCTGAGCGGGAGGATGACGTCGACTCCGTGCTTACGCATCGTCCGTCGAGCCGTTCTATTGGTGGAACGGTTCCCGGTGGCGCGCTCACCACGTTCAGTCGGAGAAGCAGGAATGCGAATCGGCCTCCGTTCCAGCGCCCTCGTCGCGCTCGCTGCGCTGGTCGCGGCGCCAGCTCCACGTGCGACCGCCCAAGCCCCCGCGACCGCGTATCCCGGCGCAGACCCTGGCGCCGACGAGTGGTACATGCCGACCGCCGACAAGAAGGTCAGCATCTACGTTCGCGAGCTCGGCACGGGGAGCGATACGGTTGTCGTCGTGCACGGCGGATTCGGCGTCGACCACAGCTATCTGCTCCCCGCGGTTCGCGGGCTCGAGTCGAGCGCGCACTTCGTCTTCTACGACCAGCGTGGCTCGCTGCGGTCCCCGGCCGCGGACAGCCTCATCTCGGTCCAGGCGCACATCCGGGATCTCGAGGAGCTGCGGCAGTCGCTCGGTCTCGAGCGCATGACGCTCGTAGCGCACTCGATGGGCACCTGGCTCGCGATGTCGTACCTCCAGGCGCATCCCGATCGCGTCCGGGGATTGATCCTCCTCGGCGCCATCCCACCGGTGAGCGATTCCGGGCTGGGTGACGCGAACAAGTACGGTACGGTGATGATGAACCGACCGGAGGTCACCGCCGAGCTGCATCGCCTCGGGCTCGACACGCCGACGCTCACGCCGCGTCAGGCGACGCACGCCTGGCGCGTGCGGTTCGCAGCGGTCAACGTCTATCACGTCGACCGGTGGCCGTTGATGCAGGGGAGCGGCCGCGCATTCTACAACGGTTCGGCGGGAAACGCCGCGTCGCGCACGATGCCGGCCCGGTGGGACTTCATGCCCGTGCTGCGCGCGCACCCCTGCCCTGTCTACGTCATGGTCGGCACGGATGACTACGTGGATTGGCGTGCAGAGAAATGGCAAGCCGCCGCGAAGACGCTGCCGGCGCTCCGACTGACGATTCTACCGCAGGCCGGGCATGCGTCGTGGATCGATCAGCCGGAGCTCGTGCGCACGACGCTCGACGGTGCGCTTCGGGAGTCCGCCCGTTGCCTCGCGAGGTGAGACGGCGATGCCCATGCCGCAGAAGTACCGCGACGCGCTGATCGAGAGCCATGAACGGAGCGAGCGCGCCGCGCGTCGCGAGACGACGCGCGACCTGCTTCGTACCTGCGGGCACATCGCCGCGTGGGTCGTGTGCGGGCTGGCGCTCTTCGCGCTCGCGTTTCACACGACCGACCACGCGATCGGCATGATGTTCTGGTGGGCCGCCCACGCGGTGTGGATCGGCGGTGTGAGCGGGGCGCTGCTTGCGGCATACCGTCGCGGGGAACGACGCGGCGACTGGTAGCCGCGGTGCGCCTACGGCTCAGGTGACGGCGCGCGGCAGCGTCAAGCTGAATCGGCTGCCCTTCGTCAGCTCGCTCTCCACGCCGATCGACCCGCCGTGGGCCTCGACGATTCCGCGCACGATCGCGAGTCCCAGCCCCGACCCCCGCACACCGCCGCCCGGGGGACGGTTCCAGAAGCGATCGAACACGTGCGGCAGGAGATCGGGCGCGATCCCCGCGCCGCTATCCTCCACCGTGAACCGCACACCCACCGGGTCGCGCTCGGCGTGGAGGATGATGCGGCCGCCTCGCTGGGTGAACTTGAGCGCGTTCGTGACGAGATTCCCGAACGCCTGCAGGAGCCGCTCGGGATCGGCATGCACGTCGGGCAGACCGCGCGGCACGTCGAGCTCCAGCGCGACACCGGCCGCGGACGCCGGGACCGCGTGGAGGTGGATCGTCTCGGCGAGCACCACCGTCGGCGCGACGCTGCGACGGTACAGGGAGAGCCGCCCCGCTTCGATGCTCGACACGTCCGACAAGTCGCGAATCAACCGGTCCATCCAATCGGTGGAGCGCTGCAGCAGGCTCGCGATCTCGCGCACGCTCTCGACGGTCGGCTGCTCATCGGCGAGGAGGGTGCGCGCGCAGATCGACATCGTACCCAACGGATCGCGCAGATCGTGCGCGACCGCGGCGAGCACGTCGTCGCGCAGCCGCGTCGCCGCTTCGAGGTCGGCGATCAACGAATCGCGCTGGCGCTCGACCTGGCGTCGCTCGGAGACGTCCCTCGATCCCCCGACGATGCGAACCGCTCGTCCACTCGCGTTCCGCACGATGCGGCCGCTATCGAGCACGTCGACGTAATGTCCGTCGCGATGGCGAAAGCGGTACTCGAGGACGAAGCTGCCGTCGTCGCCGCCGAGCGCCGTCTGCCACGCCTGCGCGACGCGTGCGGCGTCGTCGGGGTGCACACGGTCTTGCCACCAGCGCAGGTCGGTCTCGACCTCGTCCGACCTGAACCCGAACGCGCCGTCGAGCCGATTGTACACGCGCACCCGGCCCGCCAGCAGGTCCGTATCGTACACGAAGCCGGCCAGCGCCGTCGCCGCGAGCTCGAATCGCTCCTCACTCGCCCGCAACGCGTCCTGTACCAGCTTTCGCTCGGTGACGGTGCACGCGAGCGAGGCGATGCGCGCGATGAGCCCTTGTTCGCCCCTGGTCGGCGCGCGCGGTTCGCGGCAATAGATGGTGACGACGCCCAGCACACGGCCATCGCTCGAGAAGAACGGCGTCGCCCAACACGCGTGAAGGTTCGCGGCGCGTGACGCCTCGCGGTTGGCGGCGGCGTACAGCGGCGACACGGTGAGGTCGGTGACGATGACCTGGCGACGTTCGTGCACGGCGACACCGGACGCCCCGCCCCTCGGCGTGACACGGGTCGTTCGCCCGTATTGCCGCCACGACTCCGGCAGGTTGGGGCTCGCGACAACCTCCCAGCGGCTGCCCGCCTCGTCGAGCACGAGCACGCCCGAGACCAGGCCGGGCGCCTGCTCGTCGACGAGGAGGCACAACGCGTCGAGCGCCTGGTCGAATGTCACCAGATCTCTCTTCGCGTCATCGGCGGTCGTCGCCGAGGGCACGGCCGCGTCCGAAGGTCGCTTCGCCGAATGCCGCATCGCCGCCCGTCACCATGTCGAAAGGCGTTCCCCCCAATCACCCCGTCAACACATTAACAACAAAGTCCCCTGCATGTCGGACGAAGGTGCTCACCGCCGAACGCTCGAGCTCGGGAGCCGCGACGTGAAGTAGTCGCGCACCGATTCCGGGTCACCGCCCGCGTCTGCCAGAGCGACGTACCCATCGGGCCGCACGAGATAAAGTGCCGCGCGTGCGATGCCGCGGCGCTGCATGTGCGGCTGCCACGCAAAGACGTGGAGCGGTAGTCCAAGCTCCGCGCAGACCTCCGCCACATCCGGTCGCGCCTCGCCGTACACGTGGAGCTGCCAGCTCAGCGACGCGAGCGGGGCAAAGTTGTCGGTGCCCGGCCCGGTTTCGACCCACGGCAGCCGGTCACCGCCATGCACCGCGCCGGCCACGCCGACGCTGAGCGGACTGCGCGGATAGCGGATCCCGATCTGCGATACGATGCGAAACAGGGCGCGACGCACCGGTCCGAGCCGAAATGCCAATGGCGCGATCGACGGAACGACCCTCGTCCGGATCCACCGGGCGATCACGCCAGGCTTCGTCACCAAGGTGAACATGCGATCGGTGGTGGCGACGAGCCGGCGCGCGAAGTCGATCCGTTCGAGCTCGTACGTCGCCAGCAGCTCTTCCCCGGCGTTGCCCTTCAGGACCGCGGCCACCTTCCACGCGAGATTGACCGCGTCTCCGATCCCGGTGTTCATCCCCTGCCCGCCGACCGGACTATGCACGTGTGCCGCGTCGCCGAGCAGGAACGCGCGTCCCTCGCGAAAGGCCGGCGCCACGCGATGATGCACGTGGTAGGTGGAGAACCAGTTGACCTTGGTAATCGAAAGCCGCAGATGCTCGCGCGCGCGCTCGGCGATCTCGTCGAACGACGGATCGAGGCGATCCCGATCCCCCTCGCCCGTCGTCGGACCGATCAGCCGCAGCCGGCCCGTTCCCTTCAGCGGAAACACCGCCAGGAAATCGGCTGCATCGAGCTCGACGTGGAGCTCGCCGTCCGCCGCCTCGCCGCCCGCGACGACGTCGGCAACGTAGAACAGCCCGGAATACGTGCCGCCGGGAAACCCCGTTCCAAGCGCGCCACGGACGGTCGACCGCGCGCCGTCGCAGCCGGCGAGGTACGTCGCGACGCATACTTCCTCCGCACCGTCAGGGAGTCCGAGCACCGCTCGAACGACGTCCGCATCCTGGTCGAATCCCCGCAGCTCCGTTCGGCGCTCCACCGTCACACCGAGCGCGGCGAGCCGGTCGACGAGCAGGCGCTCATGCGCGTCCTGCGGGTAGATCAACGGAAATGGAAACGGACTCAGTCCCTCGCCCATCGCGGCGACTGGCGCGCGCGCGGCTTTGGCGCCCCTGACCCACAGGTTGATGCCCGCGACTTCGACACCCGCCTCCACGACCGCATCGGACAGACCGACCTGGCGGTAGAGCTCGAGCGTCCGGGCCTGCACGGCGAGCGCGCGCGACGTGGTTCCCGGCTCGGCCGCTTTGTCGATGATCCGCACGCGTACGCCGAGCTTCGTCAACCAGAGCGCCAGCACGAGACCAGTGGGGCCGGCTCCGACGATGAGGATGGGATACACGACTATTGACTCGGTTCCGTGTCAAACACCGCGATGGAGTCCATTCATCGAAAGGTGAGACCGCGAGGGTGGGAGCGCGAGAGGCGCGCCCGCCACGCATGTATCGAAGGGTCCGGGGCTTTCCGTCGAACGGGGACGCCGGTAGAATCCCGTTCTCACACGCCCTTCCGACGAGACGACGATCATGCAGCGACGGACATTCATCACGCGCTCGGCCGCGCTGGCCAGCGCTGCAACTCTCGCGCGCCACGCGGGCCTGCTGGATGCGCCAAACGCGCGCGCTGCCGACCTCTCGGCGGCCCCGGATCTCGCCGGCTCGACGGAGACGCCGCTCGCGCCGATCGTCCCGATCTCCGACGCCGAACGTCTGGCGCGCATCGAGAAGGCGCGCCGTCTGATGATCGAGAACGGCGTCGACGCGATCCTGCTCGAAGGCGGCACGAGCATGTTCTATTACACCGGCGTCCGCTGGGGAAACAGCGAGCGCACCTTTGCCGTGATCATCCCCGCCCGCGGCGAGTTGGCGTGGGTCACGCCGGCCTTCGAGGAGCAACGGGCCCGCGAGCTGATCAAATTCTCGACCGACGTCCGCGTCTGGCAGGAGGACGAGAGCCCATATCGCGTGATCGCCGGCATCCTCCGCGATCGCGGCGCGACGAACAAGGTCGGCATCGAGGAGCGGCTTCGCTTCTTCGTCTACGACGGCGTTCGTCAGGAGATGCCAACCCTGCAGTTCGTCAGCGCCACACCCGTCACCGCCGGTTGCCGGGTCATCAAGTCGCCGGCGGAGATCGCGCTCATGCAGCGCGCGAACGAGATCACCCTGCAGGCGATCGGTGCGACGTTCCGGTCGTTGAAGGACGGGATGACCAACCAGCAGGTGTCCGAGTCAGTCGGCGCGGCGACGAAGCGACTCGGCGGGAAGGCCGACGGCGCGTTGGTCATCTTCGGCAAGTACACCGCGTTCCCACACGGCAGCGTCCAGCCCCAGAAGCTGCGCGAGGGCGACGTCGTGCTGATCGACGCCGGATGCACCGTCGACGGTTACGTCTCGGACATCACCCGAACGGCGGTGTACGGCAAGCCGACGCAGCGCATGCGGGACGTGTGGGAGATCGAGCAGCGCGCGCAGAACGCCGCGTTCGCGGCGGCGCAGGTCGGCGCGACCTGTGAATCGGTGGACGCGGCGGCGCGAAAGGTCATCACCGACGCCGGGTTTGGTCCGGACTACAAGGTACCGGGATTACCGCACCGCACGGGACACGGCATCGGACTGGATGGCCACGAGTGGACGAACTTTGTCCGCGGCAACACGACTCGGCTCGCGCCGGGCATGTGCTTCAGCGACGAGCCCACGATCGCGATCTATGGCGAGTTCGGCATCCGGCACGAGGACTGCCTTCACATCACCGAGTCCGGGCCGAAGTTCTTCAACCCGCAGAGCAAGTCGATCGAGCATCCGGTCTAGGCGCGTTTGCCGTTCGGTCTTTTCGGTCAGTGCGCCATCACCCAATCCCACACGCTCGCCATCCGGTCGTGCGCGACGACGCGATCCTCGGGCAGTAGGAACCGTTCCGCAACGAGCGCCTGGGTCGCGTCGTCCACCGCGCCGAGAAACGCACCGCGCGACGGATACAGCCGCTCGATGCTCGGCCGCGAGTCCCCTCTGCTCTGGCGCTCTGCCTCCGTGCGAGGCAGCGGGACGAAGGTGCCCTGAAAGCTCGCCAGTTGATCGGTGGGCGGTACGGTGCGCAGCTGCCACGGGAAGTAGGTGGCCAGCGGAACGCGAAGCTCGATGCTCCGCACGCCCCCGAGCTCGTTGCCGAGCGAGTCGGCGCGCGGGACGAGAACGGTGTATGGCGCGCCCACGACGGGCGGCTCGCGCGTGATCACACCCCTGTCCCACGCGTCGCCGAAGGAGAGACGATGGGGCGTGTACGGGTGCCGCGCGATCGCGACGCCCGAAATCGTCGGCATGGCCCGCGTCTCGGCATTCACTAGCTGGTTCGCCGCGAGCGTCGGGTAGGCGGACGGTGGCGGAGCAGCGCCGCGCTGCACCCAATCGGTGAGCGCGACGAGCAATGCGCGAAGCGCCAGGCGTTGGTCGAGTGGATCACCGCGCCACGCCGGACCACCGGCGATGCGCTGTCCGTCCTGGAGCGGCCAGCCCGCCGGTCCGGAGTGCTGCGCCGATGTCAGCACGTAACGCCGTTCGGTCGCGAGAAACGAGATGTCGCGCTTCCCGTCGACGCTCGTGTGCGTGAGCGAGCCGCCGCGCCCCCAGTATTCGTAGCCGCCGTCGACGTAGAACACCTTCGGTGGATGCGCGCCGAGTGGCACGTGGGTGCGCAATCCGCCGCGCGTGCCGGTGAGCGGATCGCGCTCCTCGCGGCTCGTGAAGGGGAAGACGTCGGTCGGATAGAAGAACGTCGAGTACGGCTGCGCGTCCCGAGACGGCTGGGCGAACCGATGGTTGAAGCTGCCGCGTCCCGCCCCGCCCGTGTGCGCGAAGATCCCGTCGAAGGCGGGCCGGCCGGCTTCGTCGGTGTTGAATCCCTCGTACAGGAAGTGGCGCAGGAACCGGCCCGTCTGCGACACGCCGTACGCGATCCCATAGCTCGTCGGTGCGATGCTCGCGGGGTCGTGCTTGAGGTACGAGATCATGTCGCGCACCGCGGCGAGTCCGGTACCGACGACGACGGGATTCTCCGCGCGATAGACGACCTCGTAGATCTTCCCTGCCTCGAACCCCGCCGGCATGTACACGCTGTGCGGATCGAAGACGACCTGGCCCTGCTCGTCGCGCGCGAAGCGCCACGCCGACCGGGGAATCGTGCGGCGTGGCGCGAGCGGGCGGTCGCGCACCGTGAGCACGTTCGCCACGTCCGCCGTGTCGCTCACCGGATAGCCGAGCGCCTGCGACGTCCCGACGCGGTGGCCGAGCGGGATCGTGTGGGTGGGCGCGTCGACGGTGATGTCGCTCCGCACGAGCCCCGTGATGGGATGGGCGCTGTCGCCGGCGACGGGGGGCGCGAAGTGCAGGCCGTTCGAGCCCGGAAGGATGTCCCACTGCCAGCCGAGCATGACGACGGTGTAGCCGCGGCGCAGAAGAAACGCGTCGCCGTAGTATGCGGAGTCGGTCGGCGGCGCATCGCGACGCGCGCCGAGCTGGAACACACCCACCGTCATCCCGCCGCGGTTGACGACGTCGACGAGCGTCACACCGTTGCGGCGCTGCGGATCCTTCGGGACGAGCATGACGAACTCGCTCCACGCTTCGACGTCGCCGGCGGCGTTGCGCGGGGCGTGGTCGAGGTCGACGATGCGACGGTCGTAGGGATTCTTCGGATCGAACGCAAAGTACACCCGCCCCACGAGACGCTCGTACTGGCCCGCCGCGCCGAAGCTTGCGCCATTGCCGATCACCTCGCGGCGGTCGACCGTCACGCGGACGACGCGTGCGAGCGCAGCGTCGGGCAGCAGGAGCAGGCCGGCGATCGCCAGCAGCGGGACGCCGCGCCGGCGCGCCAAGGCGAACATGCGCGGAAAAGCGTGAGACAAGGAAGGCCTCGCCGTGAGCGGTTGGGAACGGTCAGCGGCGAACGCTAGGTCGGGGAGCGGTCGAGGCGCAAGCGAGGCTCAGTCGTCCACGTCGTCGCTCGGCGACGGTTGGATCGGAATGCCGCCGGGCAGCGTATGGCGCTGAGCGCGCAGGGCGACCGGCTCCGCGATCCGGCGCAGCAGGTCGAGCCGATCGTCGGACAGCGTTTCCCAGTTGTCGGGAATCTCCAGGAGCCGGCGGCGCTCCGTCCCCTCTGCATTCTGGAAGGCGAGCCACTCGGCCGGTGTGCCCGGCACCCGTCCCGCGCTCCCCGCGCGGATGAGCCACACGCTCCACTCGCACCCATCGCTTCCGCGAAAAGCTCGAAGGCTCATGCGGCCGCGATGCGCACCATCCGTGCCGGTGGCGAGCCGGGCCGTAATCGTTCGTTTGCCGGTCGTCCTACGGACGAGTGCACGCCGGCGTGTTAGAGCTTTCACAGCCCGACGACTACCCCGCTCTATATTCGGCACATGACGTCCTTTACCGTGTCCTGCGCGTGCGGGGAGCGCTTTCATGCCGACGAGGGGAGCATCGGTCGGCGGGCTCGCTGCCGGTGCGGACGCACGGTCGAGCTGCAGCCGCCGCCCAACATCGTCCTTCCAGCCGCAAAGCGGACCTCGCACAGGAGTGCGCGGCGGACGTCGGGCCGCGCCGTCCGCGTGCTTCGATTTCTCGCATGGTGTTATCTCGCGGCGATCGTTGCGGTGGCCGCGGTCATGTGGGGGCTCGGCGACCGTTGGTGGCCGGCGACCGTGCTGCTCTTCATGGGCCGATGGGTCTTTCTTCTCCCGCTCATCCTGCTCGTTCCCGCCTCGCTCGCATTGCGGCGGCGACTGCTGCTTCCACTTTCCCTTGGCGCGGTGGTGGCCCTCGGTCCGGTGATGGGCGGGCGAGTCGGCTGGGCACGCCCGTTCGCGCCTTCGGGTGGCATGCCGCTGAGAGTCGTCACCTTCAACGCGGACGGCGGGTCGTTCCTCGCCTCCAACCTCCCGCGTCTCCTGCAGGAATGGGGAGCCGACGTCGTGCTGTTTCAGGAATGCGGCGAGCAGCTGGCCGCGGCGACGGAGCGCGTGCCCGCCTGGCACTGGCACCACGTGAGCGACCTCTGCATGCTCACCCCGTTGCCGATCCTGGCCGCCGACGTGATGGACCGAAGTTCGCTCGCCAACGTAAGGCGCGACGAAGGCCCAACGATTGGCGGAGCGGGTTACGTCGCTCGATATACGCTCGGCACGCCGAACGGTCCGATCCACGTCACCAATCTGCATCTGGAGACCCCGCGCAAGGGATTCGAGGGGTTCATGGCCGGCGACGTCCAGGTGCTCCGACTCAACACCACGCTGCGCGACCTCGAGTCGGAACTCGCGCGCCGATGGGTGGACGGCGGGCATGCGCCGACGATCGTCGCGGGCGACTTCAACACTCCGGTCGAGAGCCGGATCTTCGAGGAGCATTGGGGCGACCTCGCCGACGCCTTCTCCCGCGTCGGGTTCGGGCTCGGCACCACGAAGTACAACGGTTGGATTCGCATCCGCATCGATCACGTGCTGACGGACGACGCGTGGCGTCCGCGCGCGGTTCAGGTCTGGACGGACCTCGGCTCGGACCATCGCCCGCTCGTCGCCGATCTGGTGCTCGTGAAGCATTGACGCAGGAAGCCGGTGAGCAGTGCGTCGAACGTCTCCGGGCGCTGGAGCGGCGCAAAATGGCTCACGTCCGGCAGCAGCACCAACGTCGCGTTCGGGATGCTCCGTGCCAGATATTCGGCATGCTCCCGGCGAATGAACTCGTCGTGCTCGGCGTGCGCGATCAGCACCGGGACGTGGACGTCGGCGAGGTCACTCGGGGTGTAGTTCGGCTGCGTGCGATGCATCTCGCTCACCGCCGCGACGAGCGACTCGAACGCGCCGGTCGTAGCCGACAGTGCCGCGTAATCCTCGCGGTGCCGCGCGAAACAGCGATCTACGACGGGATTCGGCGAGGTGAGCTCCCGGGTTCCGCTCGGGTCCATGTTGCAGCCGAAGAACAGCACCCCCGCCACGCGTTCGGGCATGATGCGGCCGAGGATGAGCGCGACGCACGCCCCGTCGCTCCAGCCGGCGAGGGCAGCACCGCGCACATCCAACGCGTCCATCACGGCGCGGACGTCACCGGCCATTAGCTCGTAGGAGTAGGGCCGAGCATCGCGCGTGCTGCGGCCATGACCGCGGCTGTCGATCACGATGGTGCGACATCCGGCCGTCAGCAGCGCCGGGATCTGGTATCCCCAATTCCCGCTGTGGCCGAGGCCACCGTGCAGCAGGATGACCGGTTCGCCCTCGCCGTAGGCAGCGTACCAGATGCAGGCACCCTCGTGCTCGACGTAGCCCGCTTCGTTCGTCGGCGGCAG
>DASXHF010000157.1:0-5885 GCA_036488775.1 Gemmatimonadaceae bacterium
ATGGCGAATGGCCGCCTGCCGAAGGGTGTAGTCATCGCGCTGCGCGTGCTTGCCCATCGGAGTGTTGACGAGCAGCTGCACCTCGCCGTTGAGGATCATGTCGAAGCAGTTGGGACGCCCCTCGTGCACCTTGAACACCGGACTCACCGGGATGCCGCGCGCCCGGAGATAGCGGGCGGTGCCACTGGTCGCGAAGAGCCGGAATCCCATCTCGTGAAAGCGCCGCGCGATCGGCGTGACGGTCGGCTTGTCCGAGTTGTTCACGGTGATGAGGATGGCGCCCTCGAGCGGCAGCCCGTTCGACGCCGCCAGCTGTGCCTTGGCGAAGGCGCTCCCGAACGAGTCGGAGATGCCCATCACCTCGCCGGTGGAACGCATCTCCGGACCGAGCACCGGATCGATGCCGGCGAACTTGTTGAACGGGAACACCGCTTCCTTGACCGACACGAATGGCGGGATGATCTCCTCCGTGAAGCCGATCTGCTCGAGCGTCTCTCCCGCCATCACGCGCGCCGCGTGCGAAGCGAGCGGCACCCCGATCGCCTTGGAGACGAATGGAATCGTACGGCTGGCGCGCGGATTGACCTCGAGCACGTACACCACCCCGTTCTTGATCGCGAACTGCACGTTGATCAACCCGACGACGTTGAACGCTTTCGCCATCGCCACGGTCTGCTCACGCATCGTCTGCAGGTCCTTCTCGCCGATCAGATAGGGCGGTAGGACGCATGCCGAGTCGCCCGAGTGGATCCCCGCGTCCTCGATGTGCTGCATCACGCCGCCGATCACGACGCGCTCACCGTCCGAGATGGCGTCGACGTCCACCTCGAACGCGTCCTCGAGAAACCGGTCGATGAGCACCGGCCGCTCCTCGGAGACGCGCGCCGCGCGCGCGAAATAATTCTCCAGCGACGGCGGATCGTACACGATCTGCATGGCGCGCCCGCCGAGGACGTAGCTCGGGCGGACGAGCACGGGATATCCGATTCGGTCCGCCGCCTCGAGCGCCTCCTCGACACTGGTTGCGGTGCCATTCGGAGGCTGCGTGAGACCGACCTGCCGCGCGATCGCCTCGAACCGCCGGCGGTCCTCCGCCGCGTCGATCGAATCCGGTGACGTGCCCAGGATGCGCACCCCCGCCGCCTCGAGGCCGCGCGTCAGCTTGAGCGGCGTCTGGCCGCCCAGCTGCACGATCACGCCGATCGGCTGCTCGCGATCCACGATCTCGAGCACGTCCTCGAGCGTCAGCGGCTCGAAGTAGAGCTTGTCGGAGGTGTCGAAGTCCGTGGAGACGGTCTCGGGATTCGAGTTGATCATGATCGTCTCGTATCCCTGCTGCCGCAGCGCCATCACGGCGCGCACGCAGCAGTAGTCGAACTCGACTCCCTGCCCGATGCGATTCGGTCCACTGCCGAGGATGACGATCGACTTCCGACCGCTGCGCGGCGCTTCGCTCTCCTCGTCGTAGCTGCCGTAGAGATACGGCGTGGCCGAGGGGAACTCCCCGGCGCAGGTGTCGACCATCTTGTAGGCGGGACGCACGTTCAGCCGCCAGCGCAGCGCGCGGACGTCGATCTCCGTCTCGTCCCGCAGATCCGCGAGCTGCCGGTCGGAGAAGCCGAGCTGCTTCATGCGACGCATCGCCGTCGCGTCCACCGACGACAGCGTCGCGTACCAGCGCTCCGCCTCGACCAGCTCCTGCATCTGCGAGAGGAACCACGGATCGATCCCCGTCAGCTCGTTCAGCTCCTCCACCGACATCCCGCGCTCGAAGCCGCGCTTCACCTGGAAGATCCGCTCCGGGGTCGGCTGGCGCAGCGCGCCGCGCAGCGACTCGATCGAATCCTCGGGAAGGCGGTCGTCCACCAGACGTTCCGCCACCGTCCAGCCGGGCCGTCCGATCTCGAGCGCGCGGAGCGACTTCTGGAACGCCTCCTTGAACGTGCGTCCGATCGACATCGACTCGCCCACGCTCTTCATCTGCGTCGTGAGCTGCGCGCTCGCGGCGGGGAACTTCTCGAACGCGAACCGCGGCGTCTTCACGACCACGTAGTCGAGCACCGGCTCGAACGACGCCGGCGTCGTCTTGGTGATGTCGTTCGGGATCTCGTCCAGCCGATAGCCAACCGCGAGCTTGGCGCCGATGCGCGCGATCGGGAAGCCGGTCGCCTTGCTCGCCAGCGCGGACGAGCGTGAGACGCGCGGGTTCATCTCGATCACGATCATCTCGCCGTCGCGCGGATTGATGGCGAACTGGATGTTGCAGCCTCCCGCGTCGACACCGACCTCGCGGATGATCGCCACCGCGGCGTCGCGCATCGTCTGATACTCACGATCGGTGAGCGTCATCGCCGGCGCGACGGTGATGGAGTCGCCGGTATGCACGCCCATCGGATCCAGATTCTCGATCGAGCAGACGATGACGACGTTGTCGTACCGGTCGCGCATCACCTCGAGCTCGAACTCCTTCCATCCGATGAGCGACCGCTCGACGAGGATCTGGCTGGTCGGCGACTCCGAGAGCCCGCGACGCACGATCTCCTCGAACTCCTCCCGGTTGTACGCGATGCCGCCGCCCGTGCCGCCGAGGGTGAACGACGGACGCACGATCGCCGGAAAGCCGGTGATGTCGAGGAGCGCCATCGCCTCGTCGAAGGTGTTGGCGATGCCGCCCTGCGCGACGCCGAGCCCGATGCGGCTCATCGCCTCACCGAACAGCTTGCGGTCTTCCGCCAGCGCGATCGCGTGCGCCGACGCGCCGATGAGCTCCACGCCGTGCTTCTCGAGGACCCCGTTGCCCGCGAGGACCATCGCGACGTTGAGCGCCGTCTGGCCGCCCATCGTGGGGAGAAGCGCGTCCGGCTTCTCGCGCTCGATGATCATCTCCACGAACTCCGCGGTCACCGGCTCGACGTAGGTGCGGTCGGCGATCTCCGGATCGGTCATGATCGTCGCCGGGTTGGAGTTGACGAGGATGACCTCGTACCCCTCCTCGCGCAGCGCCTTGGCCGCCTGGGTGCCGGAGTAGTCGAACTCGGCGGCCTGGCCGATGACGATGGGGCCGGACCCGATGAGAAGAATGCGTTGGATGTCAGTTCGACGCGGCATGGATCAGATCGTCTATGATGTCATCGCGCGTGAGCCGGGGTGCCCAGCCTGTCGCGCGTCGGAGCTTGGAGTTGCTGCCCACCAGTACCGGAACGTCGACCGGCCGGGCGAAGGCGGGATCGGTGACGACGTCCGCCGTCACGCCGAGCTGCCGCAGCACCGCCGCGGCGAGCATGCGTACGCTGACGCCGGTGCCGCTGCAGACATTGTACGTGTCGCCGTGCGATCCCTGCTCCAGCAGTCCAAGATACGCATCCACGACGTCACGCACGTGAAGAAAGTCCCGCACGGTGTCCCCGTTGCCGATGAGCAGCCGCCCGCCGCTCGGAGGCAGCGCGAGCGCGCGCGTCACCATCGCGGGCAGGAGGAAATGACCACCGTGTCCGACGCCGGAGTGATTGAAGCTGCGCGTGCAGACGACGCGCACGCCGTCGCTCCGAAAAGCCTGCAGCGCCGCCACCTCCTGCGCCACCTTCGACGCCGCATAGAGAGTGAGTGGGCGCTGTTCCGCGTCCTCGTGGAGCGGCATCTCGTTGAGCTCGTGGCGGCCGTACTGCTCGGCCGAACCGACCACGAGGACCACGGGGTCCGCCATCCCTTCCGCACGCATGCGCCGCACTTCCGCGAGCAGGCGAACCGTGCCCACCGCGTTCACTTCGTACGCGTAGCCGGGGTTCCTCGTGGCGTCGGGGACATGGCTCACCGCGGCGAGGTGAAGGATGACGTCGGGCCGCACGGCGTCGAGCACGACGGCGATCTCGCTCTGCCGGGTGACGTCCATCGAACACCACTGGACGGAACGTCGTTCCTCCGCCGTCAGGACAGCGGTCGCCTCGCCGGCAGCCGGAATCCCGGCTGCGGTGACCGCCCAACCCCGGTGGAGCATCGCCTGCGCTGCCCATTGGGCGACGAAGCCGTTGCCGCCAGTCACCAACGCGCGGGTCACGACCTGACGGCGTGTCTGGCAAGGTCGGCGGCCACCATCATCCGCACGAGCTCGTGGAAGTGCACCTTCGGCTCCCAGCCCAGCGTCTCACAGGCCTTCGTCGGGTCTCCGACCAGCAGGTCCACCTCGGCTGGCCGATCGAAGCGCGTGTCGTGCTTCACGTAGTCGCGGTAGTCGAGCCCCACCGCCTCGAAGGCCACCTCGCAGAGCTGCCGGACCGACCAGGTCTCACCCGTCGCGATGACGTAGTCGTCCGGCGCGTCCTGCTGCAGCATGCGCCACATGGCGTCGACGTAGTCGCCGGCAAATCCCCAGTCGCGTCGCGCCTCGAGGTTGCCAAGGCGGAGCTCCTTGGAAATGCCGAGCTTGCAGCGCGCGGCGCCGTCGGTGACTTTGCGCGTGACGAACTCGAGGCCGCGACGCGGGCTCTCGTGGTTGAACAGGATCCCCGACACCGCGTACAGGCCGAAGCTCTCGCGATAGTTGAGGGTGATCCAGTGGCCGTAGACCTTGGCCACGCCGTACGGGCTGCGTGGATAGAACGGCGTGGACTCGCGCTGCGGCACCTCCATCACCTTGCCGAACATCTCGCTCGAGCTGGCCTGGTAGAAGCGCGCCTTGGGCGCCGCCTTCTTCATCGCCTCGAGCATGCGGGTGACGCCGAGGGCGGTGAACTCGCCGGTGAGCACGGGCTGCGACCAGGAGGTTTGGACGAAGCTCTGGGCGGCGAGGTTGTAGATCTCGTCGGGCCGCGTGTCGTGGACGACGTCGGTGAGCGACGTCTGGTCGAGCAGGTCGGCGCTGCAGAGCTCCAGCCGGTCGACGAGGTGAGCGATGCGCTCGTAGGGCGTGGTCGAGCTCCGCCGAACGACGCCGACGACGCGGTAGCCCTTCTCGAGCAGCAGCTCGGCGAGATAGGATCCGTCCTGTCCGGTAATCCCAGTAACGAGAGCTGTTGGCATTGACGTCAAGTTAGGTATGGATACGAAAAAGGGAGCCCCCAACCACCGAGAGCTCCCTTCCGCGTGACGGACCGACGGTGCCGCTCCGTCACGCCACCTGCGCGCCGCGTGGGGCGCGGGGGACTTTCCCCGCGTTGAGGCAGCGCGTGCACACCTTGACCTTGGTGATCTTGCCCTCCACCAGCGTGCGGACGACCTGAAGGTTCGGCTTCCACGTGCGCCGCGTCTTGTTGTTCGCGTGCGAGACGTTGTTGCCGAAGGCGACTCCCTTGCCGCAGTGGAAGCAGCGGTGACGATCGATGGCCATGGTGATTACTCCCCGACGAACTGAATGATCGCCATGTCCGCGCCGTCGCCCTTGCGGTGGCCGGTCTTGAGGATGCGGGTGTAGCCGCCGTTCCGGGTGGCGAACTTGGGCCCGATCTCCTGGAACAGCTTGTCGGCCGCGGCGCGCTTGTGGATGTGGCGGATGGCGAGGCGCCGGGCGTGGAGCGTGCCGGTGCGTGCCTTGGTGACGAGCTTCTCGACGAATGGCCGCAGCTCCTTGGCCTTCGCTTCGGTGGTCTCGATCGACCCGCTCTCGATGAGCGAGGTCGCGAGGTTGCGCAGCAGCGCGAGGCGCTGCTCGCTGGTGCGGCGGAGCTGCCGTCCTGCCTTCCGGTGACGCATGGGTGTTACTCCTCTTCGTCGTCGGGTGCCGCAGCCGCGGCCTGGCTGGGCGGCGTGCCCCAATCGAGCACGCGAACGCCGTCGCCGTTCTCCTCGAACCGCATCCCGAAGTTCAATCCCTCACGCTCGAGGAGATCGGCGATCTCCTGGAGCGACTTCTTGCCGAAATTCTTGACCTGGAGAATCTGGCTCTCCGTCTG
>DASXHF010000171.1:0-10864 GCA_036488775.1 Gemmatimonadaceae bacterium
GCGACCTCCGCGGTCATCGCCTTGCGGTCGAGATGAATCAGCGTGCCGACCCGCGGTGATCCGGGCACCTGCTCGCCACACAGCTCGCGCACGAAGCCGCTGCACCCGTTGTACCCGTAGGCGATGGGCAGCGTGATGCGCTGGATGCGCACTTCGAGCACGTCCCCCGAATCCGCGCCTTCGACGTAGATTGGTCCGGTCAGGATGTGGCCACCCGGACCTCTCAGCGATCCCGTGTCCTGCGCGACGATGTCGCGCAGATGCTGCGGCACTTCGTCGGCCTTCACCCCCATCCGTTCGAGCCCGGCCGGCGTGTTGGTCAGCATCGTCTCGACGTCGATCACGTCGCCCGAGCGGACGCGAAGCGCCGGCCTGGCTTCGGACCAGTAGTACCCGTACGCCACCGTCGCCGGCGTCGCCTCCAGGCGATGCACGGTCGACGTTTGCGCTCGCGCCGCCGCCGAGATGACCAACATCGCCAGCATGTGCAGCAGCAGCCGCGCGCGCCGGTGCGCGCGTCGTCGTGTCGATATCATGTCTCGTTTCGTGTGTGAGAAAAAGGCAGCGCGCCGACCGACGTCTACCTCACGACGCCGGTCGACCCACCAGCCGTATCGAGGCTGAGTGTCCCGCCCGGGAAGAATACGACATCGGCCCACCCGATGTCCTCGGCGTCGGCCTCCGGTATGTCGTCGAGCTCGTTCACGAGCTTGGTCCAATCTCGGCCCAAACCGGCTGACTTGCCGCCGCCTGACTTGCCACTCGCCGGCAGTACCGCGCGTCGGACGCGCACTTCCGCGCCAGCATCCCACATCCCTTCCGCCACGAAACAGCCCAGACGGTATGCCTCGCTATCCGGCTCGTTGATGATGACGGCGATCTTCAGGTTCTCCATCGCGCTCTCCTCGGCTGATCATCGACTCCTTGATAGTCGATCGAGAGCACGGGAAATCGACATCACGCCGGCTACGACAACGGCGAGTACTGGGTACGGCGTACTCTTGTACTCGCCCTTGTAGTTGCTACCGAGCAACCACTCCGCCCGCCCCACCCGAGATCAGCGTCGCGATGTTGGCGACGATGAGCGGTCGCTTCGTTCCGCCTGGCGAGACGAGATAGCTGGGCTCCCACTCCGGGTAGAACCACGCCTTGAACTCCCGAATCCCCTGGAAGTTGTAGTACCGCTCGCCCCCGATACGCACGGCGCTCACGATCTGATTCCAGATCGGGCTGTCGACTCCTGCGGCGATTCCCGACAGCGGCGCCATGCCGAGGTTGAACTGGGCGTATCCCTGGCCCTTCGCCCACAGCATCGCCTCGACCATCATGTAGCGCATGACGCCGGCCGGCGCATCGTCCAGGTGGCGCATGAGATCGATCTCCACTTCGGCGCGTTGCCCGGACGGCCACAGCGTGCCGAACGCCACCACTTCACCGTGCTGGCGCACGATCGCGACAGGTCCGCGGCTCACGAAGGATTCGGTGAACCGCCCGAGCGAGAACCCCTTCTCGCGCGCGCGTTTGCGAGCCAGCCACTGGTACGACACATGGCGCAGCGTCGGCAGCAGGGGCGCTATGCCATCGGGCGGCACGAGCTCGAACGTGCAACCGGCGTCGACGGCCTTGCGCCACACTCGCCGGAGGTTGCGCCGATGCGCTCCGTCGAGCGAGAAATCGCCGAGCGGGACGCGCGCCACCTCGCCGAGCTTCACCACGGCGAGACCATAATCCAGGTATCGGTAGAGCAGCTGCGGGCTCGCTCGATAGAAGACCGGCCACGACCCTTCGCGGCGGCACTGCGCGATGAAGGTGTCGATCAGCGCGGCGCCGTCCCGCACCGGACCGATGGGGTCTCCCATCACCACCCGCGACAGCCCGGACACGCCGAACATCAGCATCGCCGTACCGGTCTCGTTGACCAGCAGCTCCTTGTCGCCGAGCAGTGCGAGGTGCGCGTTGGCGGCGGGGGACGCGCGAACGATTCGCTCGACGACACACTGGTCCACCGGGTGGAGACGCGCCCGTACGCGCGACGGGCGAAGCAGCCGCGCGAGCGAGATGGCCAGCAGCGCCACGATGGCCAGCGTGAGACCGCGGGCGGCGCGCGGAGCCTGCGCGTTGGCGCCGTATTCCCAGAACACCTCCGTGCCGACGATCTCGCGACCATATGCCAGGTACGCCAGCGCCGCCGTCGCCGTGACGACACCGCCGATGGCGACGAACCATCCGGACGTGAAGCGCTCGTCGAAGAGTGAAGAGCGCCGGTCGAAGTAGCGTCGCGATGGGAGCAGGCCGGCGAACGTCAGGGCGAGCAGCAGCGCCTGACCGATGTCGAACGCGCTCGCCAACGCGAATACCACCCCACCCGCGAGCACCCACAGCGTGAGGTGATACGCCGCATCCAGCCGGCGTTGGATCCCTCGCGCGAGAAGAATGAGCGCGACGCCGGCGATGCTGACGAAGTACGCCGACAGCTCGACGATCGGCAGCGGCAGCACCTGGGTCACCCACCCGATGCGTCCCGAGCGGGCCGGCGTCGCGCCCGAGAACAACAGGATCACGCCGCCGAGAAAGGTCGTGAAGGCGAGAAGCCGCGGAATGAGCCGCGCCGTGATGTTTCCTCCGGCGCGAATGAGCCGCGCCGCCACCGTCGGCCGCGGAACGAGGAGCGCACCGAGCCCGATCAGCGTGACGACGGCGACGACGATCGTCGCGCGCGCGACGTCTGGTCTCGCCATCTGCAGCGGCAGGGCGCTCATCGAGGCTCGAGCAGGTAGCCGACGGCGTGTTCGACGATCGGTCCGGCGATCAATAGCTTCTTGAGCGAATGGCCGGCGAGTGGAACGGGGAACCGGCGCAGCCGCGTGGAACCTGCCGCCATGAACGCCGAGTCGTGCACGGCGAATTGGTCGTTCGCACCGCGGACGATCGCGACGCGGACGCGCGGATCCATGTCGCGTACCGCCTCGATCGTGGACCACGCCCCGACGCCGTGCGCTTCGTCGTTCGCGAGGTCGCCGGCGGTGACGAACAGATGCCCGGAGCTGCGCGGCGACATGGCGAGCACGCCGCGCAGACCCGGCGGCTCATGGTTCCGTGCGATCCACAGCGCGACTTCGGCACCGAATGAATGCCCGCCGAGAACGAGCGGCAGCGAGTCGCCGAGCTCTCGGCGGATCGCCGCGACGAGCGGGACGATGCTGTCGGCGAAGACGCGGTCGCGTTGCGGCTCGCCGTCCGGGAGGCCGGCGAGATACTGCCGGATGTCGAGCCCCACGACCGCGTAGCCCGACGCGGCGAGCCGGGAGGCGAGCTGCTGGTGCGGCTCCCAGAAGCCGACGTCGTTGCCGAGGAAGACGACCAGCGCGCGCGGCGATCCCTCTGCGCGCGGCGGCACGTAGAAGAGCAAATCGCGGCGGCGAAGCGACGCGTCGCGCGGCAGGTACGTCGGCGGCGGGCCTGCTCGGCAGGCGAGCGCCACCAACAGGACGAGCAGGGCAGACGACGTGCAGCGCCTACGCATTCGCCGGGTGGGGGAGTGCGGCGAAGAGCGACGGAACACTCGAAAGAAGTTAGCGGCGAACCTGTCGAGCGAAGAACTGGGTGATGACTCGGCTCGCCTGGACCTCGGACATGGGCGGCTGCGAGCCCGCACCGCCGGGGTCACCGGGCCAGGCATGCGAGCCGCCTTCGATGGTATAGAACACCACTTCGGCGCCGTTGCAAGTCACGAAGGAGGTACGGAGGACGTCCGCCGCCGGCTGGTCCTGCGTACCGGACCCACATCCGTTCGCCGCGATCCAGAACTGAATGGAGGGCGGCAGCGCGGCGGCGACGCCAAACAGCGGAGCCGGCGGGTCCGTGAGCGCCGGATCGTCGAACGGCACCTGGTCGTCGCTCGTCCCGTGCACGGCCAGCACCGACACCACCTTCGCCGGTGCGCAGCTGTCGTCTTTCAAGCTTCCCGATACGACCGCGATCGCGGCGATGGTCGAAGCAAGCTTGCAGCCGAGGTGGTGCGCCATGCGGCCGCCATCGGAGAAGCCGGCGACGTAGATCCGCCGCTTGTCGAGCGCCAGGTTCTGGCCGACGTCGGTGATGAGCGCGGAGATGAACCCGACGTCGTCGATGTTCTCTCGCGCCGCTTCGCCGCAGCAGGTGCCCGCGTTCCAGTCGGAGGGGAAGAGTCCACCTGCTCCCTGCACGCCTTGCGGGTAGGCGACGAGGAAGCGGCCGGCGTCGCTCAACGAATCCATTCCAGTGGTCCGACGGATCTCGTCGGCGCTTCCCGAGCTGCCGTGCAGCACGATGACCAGCGAATACGACCGGATGGTCCCCGCCGTGGTCGTCGGGCGTTTGGACGGAACATGGACGAGATAGCGGCGCGTGAGATCGCCGACCGCGACGTCGTGCGCGGCGAGCCCCGGGGTCCAATCATCGGCCGCGCCGGCGATGCCGTCGAAGTGGCAGCCGCCGAGCGTCAGGGCCGAGAGCACGAGCAGCGTTCGTGCCGCACGACGCATCATCGGGTTCTCCACGTCAAGCCAAGTCCGACCTGAGTCGGTCCACCATCGATGTAAACCCGCTGGATGCCCAGATCGGCGACCATTCCCCAGGGCAGCACGCAGGCCGCCGACGCACCCAGCATGGGCCGCGTCCCATACGCGTCCTGGTCGACGCTCGAGAATCGTCCGATTCCCACGCCCGGCAGCACCGTCAGCGAGACGCGGGACGACGAAACCGGGAAGGCGACGCCGAGCGACGCGGCGCCGGCAATCGAGCCGGCAGTCGCGTGGCCTTCTCCGAGAAAGCGGGCGGCCCCTCCGCTGGCGACAACCCCGGCGCTGACCCTGACGTCACGCGACGAGTCGCCGGTCAGCCGGCGGGTGATAAGCTGCGTCCGCGCCTCCAGCCCGCCGGATACCCAGGCGGCACAGGTGCCGCACGACAGCGACAGGTACGCAGCAGTGAGCGAGATGCTCGTCCGGGCGACGCTGAGTGCTCGGGTGACGGTGACGCCGAAGTCGTTGTGGATCGCGTCGTCCACGTCGTACCGCCAGCGGCCGTACTGAAAGGACAGCTCGGTTCGCGGCGAGTCGCCGAACAGCAGGTCATGTGCGCGCGGCGGAAGCGCGCCCGCCGGGGTGACCATCAACGCATCCCACGCCGCGAGGTCGCCGATCGATTGAGCCTCGACGCGGTGACCGAAGGAGAGCGCGGCCAAGACCGTCAGAGCACCGCTGACGATGTGGCGCCTGACGCTGGTGCTATCAGCCAACCGCCGTGCCATGCCGGCCCCCTCGAGCGTGCGGAACATCAGCTGAAACGTGCGGGTGGATGATCTCGTTTTCTAAGACGGTGGGCCGGCGGCTCCGTCACAGTACGCTGACACGCGTGGGCGGCGCTGCCCTCCACCCGACCGCGGCGATCGATTCGGATCGCCATCGGCCGAGGGACGCGTCTCAACCCCCGCTCCCCGCCCGCTGTCAGACAGAGGGGCAGTCGCGATCCACCTTCACCCACCCACCATGCGTTCCATCGCCCTCGCCGTCGTGCTGTGCGCGTTGCTGCACGTACGGACGCTTCCGGCTCAGCAGCCCGCCGCGGACACCGGCGCCGTCGCCAGGGCCGTGCGTGCCGAGCAGGCTCCGGTGATCGACGGACGCGAGGACGATGCCGTGTGGCGCACCGCCCCGGCGACCTCGGAGTTTCTCGAGTTCCAGCCGACCGAGGGCAAGGCGCCCCGCTTCCGCACGGAGTTCAAGGTCGCGTACGACGATCGCAACCTCTACGTCTTCATCCGCGCCTTCGATCCCCACCCGGACAGCATCATGACCGCCCTCACCCGGCGCGACATCCGCGGGCCGTCGGACCAGCTCAAGGTCATGATCGACTCGTACCACGACCGCCGCTCCGGGTTCGAGTTCGCCGTCAATCCGCTCGGCGTGAAGCGCGATTACGCGATGTACAACGACGCCGAGGAGGATCAGAGCTGGGATGGCGTGTGGGACGTCGCGACGCGCATCGACTCCGTGGGATGGACCGCGGAGTTCCGCATCCCGTTCTCGCAGCTGCGGTACCCCACCGCCAGGGACCACGTGTTCGGATTCGCCGTGTGGCGCGACATCGAGCGATACAAGGAGCGCACGAGCTGGCCGTTGTATCGCCAAAGCAAGAGCGGCATCTCATCGCAGCTCGCGCGGCTCGAGGGCATACGCGACATCACGCCGTTCCGCCGGCTCGAGCTCGTGCCCTACACCGTCGCGAAGAGCTCGTCGATCCATCTCACCGCGGCGCCGGTGGATCAGTCGCCGTGGGGACGCTCGCAGAAGATGTCCGCCGGCGCGGATCTGAAATATGGCGTGACGCCGAACCTGACCCTCGATGCCACCGTCAATCCGGACTTCGGCCAGGTCGAGGCCGATCCGTCGGTCGTGAACCTCACGGCGTTCGAGAGCTTTTTTCAGGAGCGGCGTCCGTTCTTCATCGAGGGCACCGGCCTGTACAACTTCTCGCTGAACTGCAGCATCGTGAACTGCAATGGCGAAGGGTTGTTCTACTCGCGCCGGATCGGCCGCACGCCGCAGCTGTTCGACTCCTACGCCGACGACGCCTCGCCGAACGTGACGCCCATCCTGGGCGCCGCGAAGCTCACCGGCCGGCTCGCGCACGGGCTCAACGTCGGACTGCTCGAGGCGGTGACTGGGCGGGTGGAGGGAACGCTGGACCGCACGACCGAACCGCGCACGAGCTACACCGTGCTGCGCGCGCAGCAGGATCTGCGCAATGGTGAGACGAGCGTCGGCGTCATCGCTACGGGGGTCGACCGCTCGCTCGACCAGTGGTCCGACGCAACGCTCCGCCGCGACGCATACGCGCTCGGCGGCAAAGCCCGGCATCGTTGGGGCACGAGCCAGTATGAAGCGACGGCGAGCGTCGTGCGCAGCCTCGTGCGCGGCACCGCCGACGCGATTCTCCTCACCCAGCTCAACCCCGTTCACCTGTACCAGCGGCCCGACGGCGGACTCCCGCTCGATTCCACGCGCACGTCGCTCAGCGGCGACGCGGAGGAGATCACCTTCGGCAAGTCGGGCGGCAGCATGATTCACTACCAGACGAGCTGGGAACGCCAATCGCCCGGGTTCGAGGTCAACGACCTCGGGTATCTGCGTCGCGCCAATCTCCAGAGCTTCAACAACTGGGTCGGCCTTCGCTGGAACGAGCCGACACGCGTGTACCGGTCGCTGAACGGCAACTTCAATGCGTGGGGGTACTGGACCTCGGCGGGTCTCACGACCGATCGCGCCGTGAATACCAACTGGCACGCGAACATGGCGGACAACAGCTGGTGGAACGCCGGCATCACGGCGAGCCAGCTTCCGGGCACCTTCTGCGACAACTGCGCGCGGGGCGGTCCGGCGTTCCGCCGTTCCCCCTTCCTGAACCTGAACCTCGGCTGGCAGGGCGACGATCGGCGGCACGTCGTGCCGATGTTGTTCGTGTCTCGCGGTCGAGGCGACTATGGTGCGTCGCGCTACGTCGACGTGAGCCCGGAGCTGCAGCTCGTTCCGACGTCGCAGCTCCAGCTCGACATCACGGCGGACTGGAACAGCAACCACGACGACTCGCAGTGGCTCGGCAACTTCACCGACGCGGCCCAGGTCACGCACTACACCTTCGCGCACCTCGATCAGGAGACGCGGTCGCTCGGCGTCCGCATCAGCTACACCGCCACGCCCGCGCTGAGCTTCCAGCTCTACACCGCGCCGTTCGTGAGCCGCGGCAAGTACACGAACACGCGCGAGCTGAGCGCGACGCCGCGCGCGGAACGCTACGAGGACCGCTACACGCCGTACACGACTCCGGCCGGCACGTCGCTCGGGTTCGACGTCCTGCAAGTGCGGTCGAACAGCGTGCTGCGCTGGGAGTTTCGCCCGGGCTCGACGCTGTTCGCGGTGTGGACGCACGGACGCGACGGATACGATCCGCAGTTCGTCGATCGAACCTGGCGCGCGGAGTACAACGACCTGCTCGCGCTGCATCCGGCCAATACGTTCCTGCTCAAGCTCGCGTATTGGCTCGAGCCGGCGCGATAGCTCGCGCCGCGTCGGCCTCGTCGCGCGCCCGCCCGCTCGCGCGCCGCGTCCGGCGAGCCGGATCCGTGGCGACGGATCATACGATCGCGAGATGCTCCCTGTGGAGCGCCTCGTACACCGCCGCGAGCACGCGGTCCTGGACGACGAGATACTCGCCGCGCTCCGAGCCGCTCCACCACAGCAGGCGGAACGTGAGGGCGTCTCCGGCGAGCGAGATCAGCAGCGCTGTGGCGAGCGGGTCGTCTTCCACCCCCTCGAGGCCGCCGTGCAGCGTACGCTCGAGCAGCTGCTTCACCTTGCCCACGTCGTCGCTCCCCTTCACCGAGATGTCGTAGCGCATCCGCCGCCGCTCGTACGCGGTGTTCACCGTGACCGACTTGGTGAACAGATCGGCGTTCGGCACGAGGACTCGTCGCCGGTCGTAGGTGCTGATCACCGTCGCCCGCGTCTGGATCTCCTCGATCGTTCCCTCGAACGCGTCGACGATGATCTGATCGCCGATCTCGAACGGATTGGTGAGGAGCAGCAGAATCCCGGCGAGGAAATTCTGGAAGATGTCCTTGAACGCGAAGCCGATCACCACGCCGCTCACGCCGAGCAGTTGGATCAGGCTGCCGATCGTGAAGGTGGGGAACGCGACCGTCGCGGCGATGAGGACGCCGATAGCGACCGCCGCCGCGAACGCCAGGCGGCCGAGCGCGACCTGGAGGTTCTGGTGCGACGTACGGGCGCGAGTCGCCCGCTGCGCCGTCCATCGCACGCCGCGGGCGGCCACGATGGAGAGGCCAATGATGACCAGCGCCGCGAGCAGTCGCGGCAACCACGCCACGAAGGCGACGCCGAGGGCGTGGACCGAGTCGTAGATGAGATGGACGTCGAACGGCATGACGCTAGTGCAGAGGTCCCTTTACGATCAGTGCGCGGCTCTCACCTTGCCGATGAGTCCGTTGTGCGCCTTGATCACGCCGGCGCGACGGATGTCGAGCCCGTTCTCGGTCGCATACAGCCCCATCTGCCATACGTCCATCAGCTCGCGGTATCCGAAGTTCAGCCGGTCGGACATGATGTTGTAGTACGCTCGGCTACGAAGCTGGTCGCGGGGCGTGGTCATCACGATCCATCCGCCGGGCTTCACGAACCGTCGATGAAACTCGAAGACGAGCGGTTTGTACTCGTCGGGAAAATGCTCGATCAGCCCGACCGAGAGCACCACGTCAAACTCCGCGCCATAGTCGAGGTCGCGGATGTCGGCCACGACGAACTCCATCGACATCTGGTCGCGATACCATACGCGCTTGTGGCCGGTGGCGGGATCGACGCCGAGGAAGGGATACGCTTCCGGGAACTGTGCCCATCGGACGTCGCGGCAAAAGTCGTCGTAGTCGACGAGCACGGCATGTCCGCCCGGATACATCGCGAGGAGCTGCATCGCCTCGTATCCCTCGGCGCTGCCCAGGAAGAGGATGCGCGGGCGGTTGACGTCGAGCCCCTCGAACAGCGCGCGCTTGCCGCGCGGGTCCCAGACGGCGTCCTCCACGCGATGGATCTTGTTCCAGACCGCGAGATGAAGGAGCTCCGCGAGCGCTTCGCGCGCGCCGTGGACGTCGAAGGCACCGAGCGCAGCGAGCAGCTCGCTGCGGGTGCGGGCTTGCGCGGCGGGGACGTCGGTGGCGAACAGCTCGTGGAAGTTGGCGTTGAACCGCTTCCACCCCTCGAGGACCGGCAGCGGCTGACCGTTCGCGCGCTCCCACTCTGCCTTGTCGCGACTCCACTTCTCGACGCGGTAGGGACGCTTCACGCGATCCCAGCGCAGCGTACGCCAGTCGGTGGCGCTCACGTCGCGGAACAGGTCGGGCGCGGCATCGCGCGCGTCGACGCGATAGCTCGGCGTCAGCGCCGCGGCCCCGATGTCGTACGGACGTGTGGACACGATCACAGTATGCGGCCGACGCCCGGGCGCGGCAACGAACGGCGTTGCTTGGGCATGTGCTTCCGCGGTGGCGGCTGTCGCCAGGCCCACCGCACGCGATAGGCAATACCGAGCACCACCAGCAGGATGCACACCTCGACGAACACCTTCTCGGCATCGAACGGATCGATCGGCAGATCCTTGAGGTTCGGATCCGTGAGGATCGCGTGCACCGCATACGTGGCGAACAGCGCGTACGTCGCGTAGTGCAGCGGCTTCCAGATGCGCCGGCCGATCTCGAATCGGAAGTAGGAGGTGGCGACCGTGGCGAGCAGGAGATAGAGCGCGGCGGCGCCGAATGTGTTGACAATCGGCTGCTTCGGGGCGTGCACCGGATACACGATGTCGACGAGATGGAAGTGCGCCGTCGACGACGCGAGGATGAGCAGCGGATGCACGAGACTCGCGGCGAGCGCGGCGTACGCCGTCCAGTTGTGCACTTTGACGGTGTCGACGCGCCGATGCGGCCAGTTGCGCACGGGATTGTAGTGCATCGACAGCAGGAGGCCGATGAGGATGTTGAGGGTCAACAACCCGAGGGCGACGAGGCCGATGGAGCTGGAAAGATCGAGGGCGGACATGAGGGCGTGAGCGTGAGACGGTATTCTATTGAACGTCTACCGCGCACGCGCTGCTGAGGTTTCGTCACCAGCCCCTTCCCGTCGGCGGCGGCACGTCGGATGCTGCCCATGAGACCAACCCGAACGAGGAGCAGCGCATGGACCGCGAGATGGACAAGGACCGCCCGGTCACGCCCCAGCGAGAGGCCGACGAGATCGACACCGAGGGCCGAGACACC
>DASXHF010000019.1:0-1708 GCA_036488775.1 Gemmatimonadaceae bacterium
TCGAGGTTCTGCCTGACGGTCAGTTCGGCATAAAGCGAAAACGATTGCGACATATAACCGACGCGTCTGCGCGCGCCCAGGTCGCTCGCGTCGAGCGGCCGGCCGAACAGCAGCGCTTCGCCTTCGCTGGCCGGCAATAACGCGGTCAGCATCTTCATCGTCGTCGTCTTGCCGCAGCCGTTCGAGCCGACAAAGCCGAAGATCTCGCCGCGTTCGATCGTAAAGCTGACGTGGTCGACGGCAGTGAAATCGCCAAACCGGCGCGTCAGACCGCGCGCCGTGATGACCGGTTCTGCACCGGCGATACGGCGCGGCGGAATCTTCAGCGCGCGGCGACCGGCGCGCTGCCGTTCCGGCAGGAGCGCGATGAACGCGTCCTCGACGGTCTGTGCTCCCGTCGCCGATTTCAGGTTCGCCAGCGTACCGGCCGCCAGGATCCTGCCAGTGTCCATTGCGACGAGCCAGTCGAACCGCTGGGCCTCCTCCATGTAAACCGTCGCGACGACGATGCTCATGCCCGGGCGGCGCGCTCGGATCCGCTTGATCAGCTCCCAGAATTGGCGGCGCGACAGCGGGTCGACACCGGTCGTCGGCTCGTCGAGGATCAACAGGTCAGGATCGTGGATCAGCGAACAGCAGAGCCCGAGCTTCTGCTTCATCCCGCCCGACAGTTTTTTCGCCGGACGGTCGGCGAAAGGTGCAAGCCCGGTGCTTTCGAGAAGCTCGGCGATGCGGTCCTCCCGTTCGGACCGGGACTGCCCGAACAGGCGGCCGAAGAACTCGATGTTTTCCCGGATGCTGAGATCGGGATAGAGGTTCTTGCCGAGGCCCTGCGGCATGTAGGCGATGCGTGGGCAGACCGCGGCGCGGTGCGCAGGATCGGCGATGTTCCCGCCGAGGACGTAGGCCTTTCCGGTTTGGATCTGCCGAGCGCCGGCGACGATGGCGAGCAACGACGACTTGCCGACGCCGTCAGGCCCGATCAGCCCGACCATGCAGCCGGCCGGCAGCGTAAGCGTGACGGCGTCGAGTGCGGCTCTGTTGCCGTAACGATGCGTGACTTTGTCGAGGTGCGCGATCGCATCGCCGCCCCCGATCATGAGGGCGCGCTCGCTTGCAATTTGAGTGGCCAATCCATCGCGGGATCGGTGCGTACATACGCCACCCCTGGCAGCCCGCTCCTGACAATCTCTGCGCGATGCTGCAACCGCTCCGGATCGATCCGCACCCGGATGCGAAACATCAGCTTGTCGCGCTCCTCTTTGGTCTCAACGGTCTTGGGCGTGAATTGCGCCTGACTGGCAATGAACACGACCTTGGCCGGAATCACGTGAGCGAGATAGGCGTCGAGCACGATGCGGGCGTCGGACCCGATCCTGACCCGCCCGGCTTCCGCGGTCGGCAGGTAGATGTCCATGTAGACATATGAGGTGTCGAGCATCGTGAAGACCTTGCCGCCCACTGGAAGAACTTCGCCCACATTGGAGACGCGGTACTGGATGCGCCCCTCGCGCGGCGCGACGAGGGTATTGTCGAGGATATTGACCCTATAGAGTTCGACGTCGTACGTGGCGGCGTCGAGTGCGTGCTGCGCCTCAGCGACCTTGAAGATGGCCGCATTTTCCGCCGCCACGGCGGCGTTCATCTGTTGCCGCCGCTGGTCGAGCAGCTCGACCGTCGCAAAGCCCTTTGGGACGAGGGAGCTGGT
>DASXHF010000096.1:0-19412 GCA_036488775.1 Gemmatimonadaceae bacterium
TGTCCCCGGGACAACCCGAGCTCGGCCATTGATGACTCGCTGATGTGCTTCACCCCCGCGGTGAAGGACGCGACGTCAGCAATACAATCGCCGTGCCGGTGACGCCGGTCACGCGGCCCGTCAACGGAATGCACGGAACGGGCGGAAACGACGGAACGGGCGGATCTGTCCTTCGTATGAGCGTGACTCCGCGCGCGCAGACTGACCCCGCAACTCCAAAGGCCTTTTTTTCAGTCGTTTCCGTGCATTCCGTTCAGCTCGTTCGCGACACGATGATGAGCGGCGCCTCGCTGCGCGCCTGCTGTGGCGGTATCGACGGCGAGCTCGGCTTCGGCGTGGACGTATCGGCTGACTCCGTGACGACCGGTTCCGTGACCACCGGCTGCTCGACTTCGCGATCGCTCTCGCGCCGCCGCTCGAGCGTGTCCTGCACCGGCTCGCGCCGCTCGACGTGACGACGCTCCGGCGCGCCTTCTCCGGTCGACGAATGCCGTCGGTCGCGCACGCGGCGGTCGGCGCTTCGATCCCAAGCGTCGAGGTGCACGAGCATGTCGTCGAGCGAGCGCACGTGACGCACGCCGTCGCGCTCGCGCTTGAACACGACGTGCGTCCACCCGCGCATACCGACCGGACGGTGCCACTGCCCGCCCATCCGCACGCGGCGGCCGGCGATCGCGTTGCCGAGCACGCGCTCGTATCGCGAGCGTGGGAGCAGCGTGATCGGGAAGAGATCGTTCCAGGTGCACAGCCGGCCGACGTCGTCGTACGCGGGTGGACGGTCGTCCAGCTCGAGCAGCGACGGCGCGCGTCCGTGCATCACGGCGGCAATGAGGTGCAGCGAGAGCGGATCGCCGAGCGCGGTGATCGACGGCCAGAAGCGGCGCGCCGTGCGGCCCGCCATCTCGCGCAGCGAGAGCTCGTCACCGCCGCGGGTCGTCCACTTCGCGCTGTCGACGTCCGACGTGAACGGATTCTGCGGAAAGCAGCTCCACTTCGCGACCCATCCCTTGCGCGAGCTGTGCGGCATCGGCACGAAGCCGCGTACGACAGGAATTTCGTGCGTCGCGAGCTGATCGAGTCCGTAGTGCGACCACGTCATCACTTCGCGCACGATGCCGACGATCAGCGTCGCCGTCGCCGCCATCAGTGCGGCATCGGGGGTGAAGTCGGCGGTGACTTCGATCCGGTTGCCACGAGGGCGCACGCCGATGCCGGTCGAGCGGCGGTTCGCGGCGAGCAGCATCACCGGCGCCGCCAGCACGTGCGTCAACAGATACGCGAGACGCTCGGCCGTGCGTCCATTCGTCCGCTCGCTCGCCGGTAGGTCGAAGGACACGTTGTAGTGCGTACTGAACCCGACGAGCCGGACGTCGCGCCCGGTGCGCTGCTCCCATCCGTCGAGCTCCTCCCGCAGGAAGACGAGACTCTCCCACAGCGACCGCGTGCCGCGCGCGCCGCAGCCGCGCGCGATCTCGATCATCGGCGTGGCGATCTCGATCACACCCGTATCGAAGTAGACCGCGCCACCGGTCGGGAGGTGGTACGACCGTCCGGTGCGATGCACGAGCGGTCCGCGCACGATGTGCCGGGGCGAGCCGAAGACCTCTTCCGGCTTCTGTGGCTCGCCATCGATGACCGTCGTGAACTCGGCCTCGAGCCCGATCGCGGGCAGCCCACGGCGACCGGCGCGTTGCGCGCGGCTCGTGCGGGCTTCCCGATCCCACGCTCGTGGCCGTTTCTTCTGCTCGATCATGCGCTCTCGACCGTCCCTGCTTGAACACTCATGCTCGGCGACTCGGTGGCAGTATCCCTGCTCACAAGGGGTCGCCGGCCAGCTTCAGGTTGTACGTCTCGCCCGGGGCCTCCCGCGGGACCGAGACGACGTATCCGAGATCCAGGTGCAGGTGGTCGTCCGTCAGATCCGGGCCTGGGCCGAGCGGACGGGTCCACACCGTGGGGAGGACCTCGTGGGCGATCCCCGCGTAGCGCGCGATCGCCTCGGGGGTGTCCAGATACGTGTCGCCGATCCGGTAGACGTTGGCCGCCGTCCCCCAGCAGTGCGGGGATGCACCTCCCGTTCCGGCGTGGCGGGGTGAGCAGTACCCCCCGTTGGCGCCGATGTAGACGTACGTGCCGACCGCCTCGCGGAACTGTTCGAGCGCGACGGCCAGCAGTGCCGTAGCGCATGGGATGTACCGCGGAAAGACCCGCAGCGGGGGGGCCTCGCGCACGTCGGTATGGATGAACTCCGACACGGTAAAGTGCGGCGACAGATAGGTCTCCCGCGCCTGGTCCCACGAAGCGACCTCGTAGAAATACCGGGGCAGCACCCGCGCCTGTCCGCTCTTGTCTGCCAGGATGCCGCCCGGCAGCAGGGCGTCCCGGTAGCGGCGCTCGAGACGCCGCCCGTCGACCAGGCGCAGCGGAAAGGTGGAGACGCCGATGCTCATCAGTCCTTGTCTCCGACCGTCGCCGCATAGGCTAGATACGACGCGGCGGCAATCGTGGCCGACCGACCGCCGGTCGACGGGTCCCACTCGGTGAGCACGGCGATCGCGTACGGCTTACGGTCCGGGAGGTAGACGAGCCCCGCGTCGTGGGCGATGGTCGAGATGTCTCCCGTCTTGTGGGCGACGCGGGCCTCTCGCGGCAGACCGGCCGGGATTCCGCTCTTGAAATGCTGGTCGTGCAGGATGTCGAGCATCTGCTGCGACAGCACGGGGCTGAAGGCCCGCCCTTCGCCGATCAGCCGCAGCAGTCCCACGAGCCCGTTCGCCGTGACGCGGTTGTTGATCCCGTGCTCGAACGCCAGCTCGTCTTCGACCCCGCGGCGCAGGTCGATCCCGTCCAGGCCGAAGGAGTCGATGGTGCGCTGCAGGACGTCGAGCCCGACGAGATCGAGCAGCAGGTTCGTGGCGAGGTTGCTGCTGGACGTGATCATCGCGTCGGCCAACTCCGAGACCCGCAGCGTCCGTCCGATCTCACGATGGACCTCGGCGTTGGCGTCGCGATCGATGCGGACGCGGTACGGCGAGCCGTCGTACGCGCTCAGGAAGCGGTTCCGAACGTGAACGCGCGACTGCGGCAGCAGATCGCCGCGGTGGATCGCGCCGAAGACGCCGACGAGGATGGCGAGCTTGATCGTGCTGGCGGCGTGGAACCAGCGGTCGGCATGGTAGCGGAACTGGCCGCCGGTCTCGAGGTCATCGACCGCCACCGCGAGGGCCCGGGCGCCCGCCCTGGCCTGGAGCTCGGCGAAACGCCCCTGGAGCTCCGTCGGCTCGTCGAGCGGGGGGACGGGCAGCTTCACTGGTGCACGGGAGGACATGGCGGACGGTACTGAAGCAATCGGTAGGCCGTGGCGGGATGGAACGGGGAACCGTGAACGGTAAACCGTTCACCATCGCCCTAGAACGTCCCTTTGTACACCGCGCAGCTCCTGCAGACCGCCGGCGGGGTATCCGACGCGAGCGCCGTCCGGAACGCGTCGTACTCCTCCCCCGACCACACTTCGCTGATCGGACGTTCCGCGTTCACGCGGCCGAAGTTGCCCCGATCCGGCGTCGCGATCATGCAGCACGGCATCGAGAAGCCCTGGTAGCTCACGTACGGTCCGTGCCATGGCCAGCTGCATCGCGTTGGGCCCGGGGTGTCCGGCGAATGCTCGCGCGGCTCGACCCGAGGCAGCCGCAATTCCACGCCGAGCGCCATGGCGCGGCGTCTCGCCTCGTCGAACACCCGCTCCACGATCGTCGGATCGCTTCCGGTCAACGTCTGCCGGGCGACGAAGTCGCGCATCGGTGCGTAGTGGCCCGGCAGATCCACCTCGCCGAAGTCATGGCAGAGGTGCTGGACGAACATCGTGTCGACGCCCAGCTCGTCCGCCAATGACACCACCGCCGGCAGCTCGGTGAGGTTCTGCCGCATGACCACCATCACCATCCGCACCCGCGGCAGCTCGCTTCCCAGGTCGCGCTTCGCGTCGCGCAGGTGTTCGAGATTTCGAAGGACGCGATCGAAACGACCGCGGGCGCGAATTCGCTCGTACGTCTCCGCCGTCGCTCCGTCGAGCGAGACGTGCAGCATCGCGAGACCACTCGTGACGCATCGCTCGGCGCGTTGTCGGGTGAGCAGGGTGACGTTGGAGTTCGTCGTCACCTCGATACCGCGCGCCGTCGCGGTCGCGATCATGTCGAAGAAACGCGGATGCATCATCGGCTCGCCGAGTCCCTGGAGGTGCAGCTCGCGCAGCGTGGGCAGGTCGTCGAGCACTTGCAGGAACAGCTCGTAGTCCATGAACGCCGGCGGGCCGTGCGGAGGGCCGTCCTGACGAAACTGGATGGGACACATCTGACAGCGCAGGTTGCACTGTCCCACTGGCTCGAGCTGAACGTATGTCGGCAGGTGCACGACGGCCTTGCCTACCAGAAGAGAACGCGATGGCGCACCGCGCCGTGCATGCGCCAGAACAGCGACAGCGGCGGGATGAGCGCCGAGGTGACGACCACCTCCGCGACATGATGCGGACCGCGCGACGTGCGACGTAGACGTCGCGCGGCAAACGCCCCGGTGAGCGCAGCCCATGCCGCGCCTGCGGC
This sequence comes from Gemmatimonadaceae bacterium, assembly GCA_036488775.1. Classification (GTDB taxonomy): domain Bacteria; phylum Gemmatimonadota; class Gemmatimonadetes; order Gemmatimonadales; family Gemmatimonadaceae; genus AG11. Next base: position 4,599 of record DASXHF010000096.1, read on the forward strand.
GAGGGCGACCCGCGTCTGGCCGAGGGCGAGCGCCGTGCAGAGCGCCGCGAGCGCGGCGACTGTCGGATAGTACAGCGTCGGTCGCGCCGGCCGGACGTACCGTGCAAAGGCCACCGGATGCTTCTTGAACAGCAGCGCATCGAACGCAGACTTGCGCTGCTGGCGCACGCTCACCCCCCACCCCGCCGTCCGTACCGGATGCACGACGACCGCTTCCGGAATCCGCTCCACTCGACAACCGGCGGCGAGCAGCCGGAAGAACAGATCGCTGTCCTCTCGCCACGCAGTGGTGAACGCTTCGTCGAAGCCGCCCACGGCGTGAAAGATCGCTCGCCGCAGGAAGCAGTTCGCCGTCACGAAGCCGGCGCGCTCGAGCCCTGCCGCATCGAGCTCGTAGTCCGTCGGCCGGTCCGGCAACGGCACCACCACCCGTCCGTGCGCCGCATCGAGCACCGGCCGCTCGCGAAAGCGTCTGCACGCGTGCTCGAGCCATCGCGTGTCGGGGAGGGTGTCGTCGTCGGTGAAGGCGAGCAGCTCGCCCACCGCCTCGCACGCTCCGGCGTTTCTGGCGGCGGCTGGTCCGTGGGTGCCCGCGCTCGGCACGTATCGCACTGGAAGGCCATCGTCTCGCCAGCGCTGCACCTGCGCCTCCGTCGCTCCGTCGCCAGCGTCGTCGGAGACGATGATCTCGTAGCCGGTCCGCGGCAACGTCTGTCGGCCGAGCGCATCGACACAGCGCGCGAGGAGATCGGGTCGCCGAAAGGTCGGGATGACGACCGAACAGGCGATCACGGCCGGTCTCCCTGCGACGGCTTCTCGAGGATGAAGGATCCGATCGCGAGTGCGTCGAGCGGCGACGTCCAGAAGCTCTCCACCGCATCGCGTGGTGTGCAGACGATCGGCTCGCCGCGGGTGTTGAACGACGTGTTCACGAGAATCGGCACGCCCGTACGCCGATGGAAGGCGCGCAGCAGGTCGTGATACCGCGGGTTCTGATCTCGCCGCACGGTCTGCACGCGCGCGGTTCCATCCACGTGCCGCACGGCGGGAATGCGATCGGCGCGCTCCGGTCGAACGTCGAACACGAACAGCATGAATGGCGCGCTCGTCGCGCCGTCGAACCACTCGCCGGCCTCCTCCTCGAGCACGGCGGGTGCGACCGGGCGAAAGTCTTCACGGTCTTTGAGCTCGTTGAGCCGCGCCTGCATCTGCGGATCGATCGGACTCGCCAGGATGGAGCGCGCGCCGAGCGCGCGCGGACCGAATTCCATCGCACCCTGAAACCAGCCGACGATGCGGTCCTTCGCCAGCAGCGCCGCTGTCTCCTCGGCGACGTCGGCCGCCCGGCGAAACGGCAGCTTGGACCACTCCAGGAACGTCGCGATCTCCTCGTCGTCGAACGACGGGCCAAGATACGCATGCTCCATTGACCCGTGCGATGCGGCCTTTCGCTCGGCGGCGTCGACGGCGAGCGCGGCACCGAGCGCCGTCCCCGCGTCGCCCGCCGCCGGTTGCACCCACACGTGGTCGAAGATTCCGGCGTCGCGGATGCGCGCATTCATCACGCAGTTGAGCGCGACGCCACCGGCCATGCAGAGCGCCGCCGTCCCGGTCGCCTCGCGCAGCCATTGCGCGAGCTCGAGAACGGTCTCCTCGAGCACGGCCTGCAGCGAGCGCGCGAGATCGAAGTCGCGTTGCCGCATCGGCGCCCCTCGCGCCCGCGCGGGACCGAAGCGCTCCGCCAGGCGCGCGGGCTCGATTCGATAATGCCCGCCGTCGGCGACGTGAATCATCGATCGCAGCTCGTCGGCGAAGGACGGCGCGCCGTACGACGCGAGCGCCATCACCTTGTACTCGTCCGACGACCGCAGGAAGCCGAGGTGGTGCGTCACCTCCTCGTAGAGAAGGCCGAGCGAATGCGGCATCTCGACCTGTCCGAGGCGTTCGAGCGTCGCGCCGCGACCCAGCCAATAGCTCGTCGTCGCGCGCTCACCCCGACCATCCAGGCACAGCACCGCCGCCTCGTCGAACGGCGAGGCCAGGAACGCGCTCGCCGCGTGGGCCTCGTGATGATCGACATAGTGCCAGCGGTAGGGCCCGTCCCACCAGACGCCGGCGAATCGCCGGCCGAGATGCAGCGGCGCGCCGTCGGCGAGCTGTCGCGGTGCATTCACCAGGTGCGAGAGAAAGAGTGGATCCCAGGGACTCTCCCACTCCGCCGTGCGCGGATAGCGAGCCGGATGCAGCGGTATGGCGATCGACTCGGCATCCGCGCGGCCGTCGAGCAGCTGCGCGGGCTGAAACGAGTACGCGACGTGCTGCACGTCCCGCAGCGTGACGTTCGCCTTGCCGAGGCAGAAGTCCATCGCGTGAAAGGGCAGCTCCCATGCGGAGAATGGCACCGGACGCTTGCCGTGCTTGATCCTCGTGAAGCGCTCCTCTTCCGCCGCGGCGACGATCCGTCCGTCTTCGACGAGACAGGCCGCGGGGTCATGGAAGGCGGCGTTGATGCCAAGTGTGTACATGGCGTGTCTCAGGCGGACAGCTTCGGCGCGGCGGGACGCGTCGTCGCGAGAAGCTCACGCACCGCTGCCGCCACCTCGGCCGGCGTGATCTTGCGCAGGCAGTCGTTGTGTCCCGCGGGGCACACGCTCTTGAAGCAGTTGCGGCATGGGACGTCGAACGAAAGCACGCGGCTCGGCACGCGCCACGGCGTGTGTTGCGGGTTAGTGAGCGCGTAGAGATCGACGACCGGCGTCCCGACCGCGGCGGCGAGATGCGCCGGCCCGGTGTTGTTCGTGACGAGCACCGGCGCCGCCTCGACGAGCGCCGCGAGCTCGCCCAGCGTCAACCGGCCGGCGAGCGAATGCGCGCGACCGCCGGAGGAGGCACACACCTGCTCGGTCAACGGTCCCTCAGACTCGTCGCCGGTGACGAGCACCGTCGTCCGGGTCTCGTTCGCCAGGATGCGCACGACCTCTCCGAACTGCTCGGCCGGATATCGGCGTGACGGCGCCGTCGCGCCCGGATGCATCACGAGCCAGTCTCGTTCTCCATCGAGTCCGAGCGACGCGAGCAGCCGTCGCACCGTGCATCGCGCGTCGGACGGCACGCGCAGGGACAGCATGGTGTCCGTGGTGCGGCAGCCGACCTGCTCCACCAGCGCCAGCTGTCGCTCGACTTCGTGGCGAATGCCCTGCGCCGGCTCCGGCTCGGGCACCCAGGTGGAGAGGAGGTGATACGGGTTCTCCCGCGCGTGGGCGAGGCGCAGCGGGATGTCGGCGAGGTAGCACAGGAACGCGGCCGGCAGAGCGCTCTGCGTGAACACGGTGAAGATGATCGCCGCATCGAAACGCCGGCTGCGGAGCAGGTCGATCATGGCGGCGTCTCGGCTCGCGTCGCCGTGCTCCGGCGACGCCTTGAGCCAGGGCGCCTCGTAGACGATCGCGTCGTCGATCACCGGCACGAGCGCCGCGACCGCGGCGCCCGGTGCGGAGGTCAACAGCGTCACCTCGCATCCACGTGCCCCGCCGTGCTCGCGTACCGCGCGCAGTGCGGGTGTGGTCATCAGCACGTCACCCAGCGTGTCCAGCCGAACGCAGAGCACCCGTCGCACCACCGCCCATGCGGCCGCGGGGGGCGTCATCGCTCACTCTCCGCGTCCGCGAGAATGCGATCGGCCACTTCGGTGAAGCTCGTCGCCACGTGATGCGGTTGCCGGCCGGCGGTGATCGCCCACTCCGTCTCGCCGCCCGAGTCGAACAGCATCGTACGGCATCCCGCGCGGCGGCCGGCCTCGACGTCGTCGAGAATGTCACCGACCATCCAGCTTCGTGCGAGATCGGCGTCGAGGCGGGCGGCTGCGCGCCGTACCAGCCCTGGCGCTGGCTTCCGACATTCGCATCGGCGTGCATAAGCCGCGATCCGCCCCTGGGGATGGTGCGGACAGTAGAAGAACCCGCCGAGCGGAACGCCCGCCGCTCCGAGCAGGCGCTGCAGCCGAAGCGCAACGCCTTCCAACGCCCGTTCGTCGAACAGTCCGTGCGCGACACCCGGTTGGTTCGACACCACCGCGATGCGGAAGCCGCGCTGGTGGAGCCGGCGCAACGCCTCGCGCACGCCGCACGTCAACGTGATGCGTCGTGGATCGACGTTCATCGGCACGTTCTCGACGAGGGTACCGTCCTTGTCGAGGAAGACGACGGGGTTCGTCATGCCTGACGCTCCTGCGAGATCTCTTCGAGTGCGACCGATGTCGCGGTCGACCGCGTCGAGCGCTCGTCGCCCTTGCGCCATTCGGCGATGACGTCATCGTACGTCCGATCGATCGCCGCGGCGACGTCGCGCCACAGGAAGCGCGAGCGCACCCGTTCGACCGCCTGGCGTGACATCCGCTCCCGCAGCCTGCCGTCGCGCAGCAGGCACGCCGTACGCTCGGCGATGGCGTCCGGATCGTGCGGCGGAACGAGAAAACCGGTCTCCCCGTCGACCACCGTGTGCTTCACACCGCCGACGGCACTTCCGACGACGGGCGTCCCGCACGCCATGGCTTCGAGCGGCGTGATCCCGAACGGCTCGTACCATGGTGCCGTGATGAACACGTCGGCGGCGCTGTAATAGTATCGCAGCACGTCCCCTCCCTTTCGACCGACGAAGGAGACGGCGCTCGCTACACGTTCTTCGTACGCTACACCGCGGAGGCGATCCAGCTCTGCCGCACACGGGCCCTCCTTTCCCGGCTCGTCCCCGCCGACCACCACCAGCCGTGCGGCGATCCCATGATCGCGCTCGAGCCTCGCAACGGCGCGAATGACGTCGTCCACGCCTTTGCGCGGCACCATGCGCCCGATCTGCGCGATCACCGGCCGTTCGCCATCTCCATCGAGGCCGAGCGCATGCCGCGCACGCGCCTTGTCGACCGGATAGAAGCGCATCACGTCCACGCCGCACGGGATCACTCGCAACCGCTCCGCCGGGGCGCGGTATTGTGTCATCAGGTCCAGACAATCCTGCGGACACTCGGCAATTACCGCCGCCGCGTGAGCCGCCAGCCGCTCTTCGATCCCGCAGCGCTCGCTCGGAAATCCGTCCGCGTCCCCTTGATGCAGACGACGAATGCGCCCGAGTGCGTGAAAGGTGATGACGAACGGCGTCGCCATCGCTTCCTCGACCGCCTCCGCGACCACCCCGGACATGAAGAAGTTCGCATGGACGACGTCATACCGCACGCACTCCATCTCGCAGAACTGGATCATCCGGCGCGCGAACTCGGGCATGTGGTCGAGCAGCTCCTCCTTTCGCACCGCGACCGGCGGCCCGGCAGCGACGTGGATGATCCGGGCCCGCGGCGCGAACTGCACGACGTCGGGCAAGGCGGGGTCGTCGCGGCGGGTGAAGACGTCCACCCGGTGGCCCCGGCGCGCGAGCGCCAATGCCACCTCGGTGACGTACACGTTCTGCCCCCCGCAGTCGACCCCGCCCAGCGTCGCCAGCGGCGACGCATGTTCGCTGATGAGCGCGATGCGCTTGATCACGCGGTCGTCTCCGGCCGGCTCTCGGAGACCGGAACCGTCCGATGCGATCCCGTGCTGGCGCGCCCACGTCCGGCGACCTCGGTCAGCAGGTTGTCCCAGTCGCGCGTGAACCGGTCGATCGAGAAGCGATCCAGCGCCGTCTGCCTGGCGTTGGCGCCCAGTCGGGCCGCTTCGCCACGATCCAGGTTGAGCTGCTCCATCGCATCGATCAGCGGCTCGAGCGACAGATCGAGCACGCCGGACACGCCGTTCTCGATCACCGACGCCAGCTCACCCGTCGCCAGGCCGACGATCGGTAGACCGATCGTCATCGCTTCCAGAATCGCGAGCTGAAGGCTCGTCTGCCGGATCGGGCTGAACCAGAACCGATAGTGTGATTGGAAGTGCGCGAGCTGCGGCGGGTCGATCTCGCCGAGCCCGCCGAGCGATTCCGCATCCATCCCGACGAGATCGATCGGTACCCGGTGACGCGCCTCGCGGAACAGATCGGCCCCCATGCGCCGTCCGCGCGACCGGAGATTGTTGATCGCCGTGATCCCGCGTGGCAGCTCGCCCGTGTAGCGCGCGTCCTCCGGCACGATCACCCCCTCCTCGATCACGCGCGTCGGCGTGCCCCCGGCGTCCCACATGAGCGAATTCCAATGGGTCATGTGGACGAGCATCACCTCCGCGTCATCGACCGGATGCCGCTGACCGAATGGGTGCTGGAGCGGGGGATCCAGCTCGGCGAAGATGCGGGGCAGGCGGCGCTGCGCCGGCGAGAGCAACTCGTCTTGATGCTCGAGGTAGTTCGCCGCGCACTGGAAGAGCACGCAGTCGAACTCGGTGCGTCGCACGTCGCGCGCGTCGATCTCGTGGAGATTGTCGGGCCACGGAAACGTGCCGGCTCTGCCGCCGAACGGATGCGGCCGGCCCGGCTTCACCGGAACGAAGAAGTCGTGCGGCGTCTGGGTCAGATACCAGAGGTAGTTTCCGTGCACGTGCCAGGTCAGCACCCGCAGCCGGCGGGATCGGTCATGCATGCGACACCTCGTCATTGAGAAGGAGCTCGGCAGTGGCGACGACGTCCGCCACCTGCACCGCCGTCGCGCACTCGTGGAGCGTCGGACACACCTCGTGCGCGCAGGGTCGGCACGGTCGATCGTGCCAGAGCACGCGATGCATCGACGCGGGCGCCGGCGCCCACCGCGCGACCTCCGATCCGGACGCGACCACCACGCTTCGCGTTGCGACGGCAGCGGCAACGTGCGACATGCCCGTGTCGTTGCACACCACGAGCGCGGCATCGCGCACGAGCGCCGCCAGCGTCCCAAGGTCGAGCCGCCCCGTGAGGTCGGCCGCCTCGGCGCGCATTGCGTCGCGTACCGTTCGCGTCAACGGCGCTTCGTTCTCCGTTCCCGTCAGCACTACGTGCAGGCCCATTTCCGCTACCGCGTCGCCAACTGCCGCGAACCGCTCGGGTGGCCAGCGCCTAGACGGAAAGCGCGCGCCGGGATGCAGGCACACGTACTCTCCCGTGACGGCCTGCTCGGCGAGCAGCATCGTGGCCGCGCTCGCATCGGCGTCGCCGACGTTGATTCGGAGCTCCTCGCCCACGTCAGCGCAACCGAGCGCTCGCGTCAGCGTGAGCAGCCGCTGGACTTCGGTTCCCCGGCGGGGCCACGGCACGAAGCAGCCGTTCGCCGGAACGACGTCAGCATTTTCATAGAAGCCCGCCGTCCGGTCGGCGCCGAGCAAGGCGACGAGCTCGTTGATGTGCGATCCGCTGCCGTGCAGCTGCACCGCCAGATCGAGCGGCGCGCGCTGCATGTCGGCGAGGAATGCCGTCACGCGCCGCGGCTCGAGCGGGCGTTCGGGAATTCCCGGGAACGAGGGAAACTCCACGAAATCATCGACCGCGGGGGCGAGGAGCGGCAGGAGCGCGCGCGCCCACGACAACCCCACCAGCGTGATCTCGGCATCGGGGAAGCGCGTGCGGAGCGCATGCAGCGCTGGAGTGGCGCACAGAAGATCACCGAGGTGAAGCGCCCGGACGACGACGATTCGCATGCGCGTGCGTGGTGCGCAAAACGAGTGCGCGCTCGAGAGGAGTCCACGTAGGGGCTGCATGAGCGGCGTGCGCGGTCGCAGATGCGCACGCATCGGTCTGCAAGAGCGCGTACATGTGGCCGACAAGGCGCAGCGTCGCGGCCGTCAAGGCGCATGCACGCGCTCGTCGCTCGTGAACGTCTCTCATGCACGCCGTCGCTACGATTGGCGGCGCGGGGCATGGAACTCGCCGCGCACGAGTCCGTGCTCACCGAGTACGATGATTGACGCCTGTTCCGTCGTCACCATCTCGACGCCGGCGAAGAAGCGAGCGCCGCGACTCTGGACCGACGACACCCGTGCGTCGTGGTTCGCGGTCGGCCGTCTCGTCGACGCGCACAACGTGCTTCAGACCGTGATGACGCAGCTGTCGAGCGGCGTGTTTCTCACCGGTCTCGCGCTTGCGCTCGGCGGCAGCGAGATGCTGATCGGTTTGCTCGCAGCGCTGCCGCTCGCCGCCAAGCTCGCGCAACTCTATCTCTCGTGGCGGATCGAGCGCGCCGGCCACTGGCGCCGCGTCGCGCTCGCGAGCGCGGCACTCGGTCGTGTGCCTTACCTGTTCGTCGCGCTGCTCGCGCTCGCGCCGCCGACCAACCTCACCCTCGCGCTGCTCGTGGTTGCGCTCGCATGCGCCGCACTCGGCAACAGCGCATTCGAGCTTTCTTTTCTCACCTGGATGGCGGAGCTCATCCCCGAGCCGTTGCGCGGCGTCTTCTGGGGACGGCGCGGCCAGATCGGCGGCGCCGTGGGCACTGCTGCCACACTCGTTGCCGCGTGGCTGCTCGGCGCGGCGCCGCCGGATTCCTCACAGTTTCCGCGCGCGCGGCTTGCGGCCGTGTTCGCGATCGCCGGGCTCGCCGGCCTCGCAGCGATCGCGTTCCTGCGGTGCCTCCCCAATCCGCGGCGCTTGCGAACGCGCGGCGAGGAGACGCCGCTGCGTGAGACGCTCAGTGCGCCGCTCCGCGACGCCACCTATCGCCGGCTGCTGCAGTTCAGCGCGGTGTGGAGCTTCGCGTCCGGATTCATGGCTCCCTTCTATATGGTGTACATGCTGCGCGAGCTGCGGCTCTCGTTCTTCGTCGTCACCGCGCTCACGGCGCTCACGAACGTCATCATGGCCGCATCGCAGGTGTACTGGGGGCGGCTGGGCGATCACTTCGGCACGAAGCCGGTGCTGCGGATCGGCTCATACCTCATCGCACTCTATCCGCTGCTCTGGCTGCTCACCGCGCGCAATCGTATCTGGCCGCTGATCGTCGCCCAGATCGTCGCCGGCTTCGGGTGGAGCGCGTTTCACGTGAGTCTCGGCAACCTCACGCTGAAGCTCGCGCCCGAGGCGAGTCGTCCGTCCTATCTCGCGACGTTCGGCGCGGCGTCGGGACTCGCCGAAGGGATCGCGCCGCTGCTCGGGGGCGCCGCGCTCTCGCTCGCGCAGCGGAGTGCGGTCAGCACGCCGGCCGCGTATCACGTCATGATGGCAGTTCAGCTCGCGCTGTTCGCGGCGGCGACCATTCTTCCAAGCCGGATCACCGAGCCCGGCGGCACCGCCGTCGGCCATCTGATTCGGGTGATGGCGCGCTACCGGACGATGGACGCGAGTGCGCCGGCGAAGCTCGTGTTCGAGCACACCTACATGCACCTCGCCCGTCTGGCCGACCTGATCGCGCGGGAGTTCCCGCGCGATGCGGAGACCATCTGATGCCGGTCGGCGTCAGCCGTTCGGTTTCGTCTCGAGCACGGGCGCATTCGCTCGTTCAGGCGTGCCCTTGGTCTTCGTCGGCTGCCCGACGACGAGGGTGCTGCTCCGCGTCGGTTTCTTCAGCACTTCACGCTTGAGCGCCCGCGCCGCGCGGAGCGCCGACATCGCCAGGACCGCGGCGGCCACGCCTTGGACCACCAGCTTCACGAAGGCCTGCACCGACGCGACGGCAAACTTCGTCATTGCGCCCGGCGTCACCTGCCGCTTCATCTGCAGCGCGTCGAGCGCGAATGCTCCGGACGACACCAGGAGGATGGCTGCCGCGAGCGCCGCGAGCGACCCGATGACATAGAGGACCCGCCGATCCTCCGCCGCCAGGGCCACCCCGTACAGCAGGAGCAGCATGATCAGCGGCGCCGCGGCCGCCGACGCGAACAGACCCACCGCGCCGAAGCGCCACATCACCTGGGTCGGCTTGAGCGGCGAGACGGCCAGGACCAGCTCCACGAGCGGAAGCACCGCGCCGAGGGTGAAGATCAGATAGGCGGGGATGCGGAAGCGGCGGATTGCGTCGAAAGGGGCAGCCATGGGAGCTATCGAGGACGAAAGGGAGCGGATTGCAGATCGACCGGCGGTCGGGAGCAGCGAATTGAAAACGGTAGGTGGCGCCCGCCGAAGATGGGCGGCGGCAGCGCCTTGTCAACGGTCGCGTCGTGGTGTCGCAAACGAGGAACCCGCCACGACGGAGGTCAATGGCGGGTCCCGCGCGTCAGCCGGGGAACGTAGGCCGTGCGTACGCGCACCATGACGTGGAGGCAAACCACGCGCCGGAAGTTGGCCCGTGATTTCGCGCGTTGTGCCTGCCCTGGCGTTGCGGCGCCGCAACACCTATGGCGCGGAAGCGTCGGCGGCGTTCGCCGCCCGGGGCGCGCGAATTCCGCGGTCCACCGAGCGTGATTGCCGCGATCGGCGACCACTCCCGTCCGCTGGCCTCGATATTGATGACGCCTTGGTCTCGTGCGACACGAGCCGAACCCGGCCGCACGTCCCTGGTACGCGATGCACGAGAGGAGAGAGCCATGATCGACACGCTCCGGTTCTTCGGCGGTCCAGCCGACGGCCGAGAGATCGACGCCAAGCGCATCTATCGTATCGACGGGATGCCCTTTCCGCCCGAGAAGCTGTGCATCCCCGAATGGACCGGGAGCGAGTGGGTCCAGGCCCACTACGAGCGGAGCGGCGACATCCTCCTCTACGTCGAGCGGACGAAGTAGCGCCGGCGGTCCATCGACCGGCTCGCCTCGACGCGAGGCGGAGCCGTCGGTTCACATCTTGCCACCTCGGCCGCAAACCCACGCCGAGGTACATATGGCTCAGATCACTTTGTTCCGCCGCACCGCGGTCGTCGCCGCGCTCGGCCTCGCCGCCTGCTCGTCCAAGAACGACGCGACCACCAGAGACAGCGCCTCGGGAGCGGTCGCGCCCGCGCCCGTCGTCACCGACTCGTCGTCGCCCGCTACCGCGCCATCGTCGAGCGCCAATGCGATGACCGACGCCAACATCCTCGCCAAGGAGAAGGGCGGCGACTCGGCCGAGGTCGCGATCGGCCAGTTCGCGCGCACTCACGCGAGCGATCCGCAGGTCAAAGCCTACGCCGCCCTGCTCGTGCACGACCATTCCAAGGGAGAGAAGGATGTCGTCGCGCTGGCGACGAAGCTCACCGTCACGCCGCAGCCTCCGGCGAACGACACCACGAGCCAGGAGACCGCCCACACGATCGATCATCTCACGGCGCTGAAGGGCTACGACTTCGACACCGCCTTCGTGCATCACGAGATCGCCGATCACCAGACGGACATCGACGACGCGCACAAGGCCGCCGCAGCCGCGCAGAATCCCGAGGTGAAATCCCTCGTCGAGAAATCCCTCCCCGAGCTGCAGAAGCATCTCGATCGGGCGCAGGAGCTCGACAAGAAATTGTCCGCGGCCAAGCACTGACCGTCGCGGTGAAGCGGTCGCGAGGGCTGTCGAAGTTCGACAGCCCTCGCGCACCCACGGACGACTACTTCACGGCGCGCACGTGATGCTCCCGCTGCGCGCGTCGATCTCCGCCTCCGGGAACGGGATCAGGCTCTCACCCACGCTGCGCGTCGAGAGCTCCGGGCCCAGCTCGGTGAACAGACCGAACATCCGGTAGTCCACGAGCCGGTCGCCGCTCTCGAACAGCAGCGAGTACCGCTTCTGCCGCAGGATGAACCGCAGCAGATCCAGCCGGTTGGCGAACGGCGCCTGCGGCACGGCGAATCCGCCGTCACGCGTGCGCACGAGATTGGCCAACCGCAACGCCTCAGCGTCATTGCCACGACCCCATTCCACCTGGGCGCGAATGAGGATCAGCTCGACGTTGGTGACGATCGGCAGCGGCGTCGTCGGACCGGCGATCTGATTGATCACCAGCGACGAGTGTACCGTCGTGTCGCCCGCCACGAGCTCCTGTGCCGGGTCGTTGGTGATCTTGGCGAGACGCGCGTCCCCCGCCTCCGCCTCCGACAGCACCCGCGGATTCGCCCGATAGACCGACGGATTGTACAGAAAGTTGGTGAGGTCGCCCGACGACGTCGTGTACACGTGATAGACACCATCGCGAGACGGCGCGGTCTCGCTCTCGAACGACTGGTTCAGGGCGGTGATCGCCGCGTTGAGCGAGGCGGCGTCGATCGTCCCCGTCTTCGCATAGTCGCGGAATCCGCGATACAGCAGTGTCTTCGCGGCGAGCCCGCGGTTGAACGTCGCGAACGTCGCGGGCGTGTCGAACGACCCGTTGCTCGAGAAGCCCCGCGACAAGGTGAACGGGAACGACGCGCCGCCTGCCAGCAGATCGGCATAGCCGGCGTCGAGGATGGAGGAGATCTGTGCCAGCACCGTCACCTTGCACTTGATCGGATCGAGCGAGCCGCCAAGCCCCTGGACGATCGGCAGACCGAGGGAATCGCGGCTCTCGATCAGCCGCAGGTATTGGAGCGCCAGCATCGTGCGACCGAACCCCTCGGCCGCTCGCTTGTCGGCGGTCGACACCGGAAGCCCGTCGAGCGACGTCGACTGCTCGACCGCATTGACCAGCGACAGTGCGCCGCGAATCGTACGGAAGTTGGAGTTGTAGGTGAAGTCCACCAGAAATGCGCTCGGGCTGAAGGTGCCGAGCGGCATCTGCAGGTATCGCGGGTCCGACGGATCGATGCGGTAGAGGTCTCGTCCCATCGTCTCGAGCACCAGGATGGTGAACGCCTGCTGCTCGCGATCGCCGGCCAGCAGCCCGGCCGTCTGCGCCTGCAGCTGCGCGCGCGTGTCGATGCTGGGTGGGAGGACGGGGTCGTTCAGGTTCGGGATCGTGGGATCACTGCACGCGCTGCCGGCGGCGAGCGCGAAGGCGACGAGCATGTGGAATGGCTTCATGGGATCTCCGTGGCCTCGTGCGAGTATTTGGGTGGTCCTGCTCGTGGCGAGCACGGTCAGAAGCCGACGGCGAGGGAGACGAAAAAGCTGCGACTCGGCGGATATGGTGCCAGGTCGATGAAGCGACTGATCTGCTGGCTGCCGAAGTTGCTCACCTCGGGGTCCAGCCCTGGATACGATGTCCACGTCTTGAGATTCCGGCCGCTCAACTCGAGCCGGAGGGTGCGGGCCGCGCCGACGAGTCGTGTGGCGAGCGACGTCGGAACCTCATACGACGCCGACAGCTCGCGCAGCTTCACGAACGAACCGTCGTAGACGTACTGCGCGATGCCCAGCTGATCGTTCCTGGTCGCGCGCGCCACCCCGCCATCCGGTTGGTCACCCGCCGCGCCGAAGGCGTCGAGCACGTCCTGCGTCACGTTCACGAGGCTTCCGCCGTGCTGCCAGTCGAGCAATCCCTGCAGCCGCAGGCTGCCAATCGTCACGACGTTGGAGAAGCCCATCGAGAATGACGGTGCGGAATCCCCGTACTTGCGCACGATGTTCGTGAGCGTCCCGTTCACAGTCTGGGTGTCGCTGGCGACGATCTGCGTCGCCGAGGCGCCAACCTCGAGCCGGCCGATGCCGTACCCGGACCCGAACGCGACCCGCTGGCCGGATGCGTCGCGCGCCACCTCGAAGAAGGCCAAACCCGCCGGCAGCGACCGTACCTGGCTGTAGTTGCGGGCGAAGGTCGTGCGCATGATCCACGTGCCACGGCTGCTCTCCCACGGCGTCGCCGCGAGCGCGATCTCGAGTCCTTCGTTCCGGATCGAGCCACCGTTGGAGATGTTGACGTCGTACGTCGTCGACGGGGCGGTGCTGATCTGGAGGATCAGATCGTCGATCGTCTTGCGGTAGATCGTCGTGTTCAGCGACAGACGGCCTGCGAGCGCGGTCGCGTCGATGCCGGCTTCGTACTCCGTCTGCCGCTCCGGCCTGATGTTCGGGTTGCCGAGCACCGGACCCGCCTGGACCGCGTTCTGTCCGTCGTACGTCACGAAGTTGGCCGGGCTGTACTTCTGGATGTACAGTGGCTGGTTCCCGGTCTGTCCCGTAGCGACGCGGAACTTCAATTCGTCGAGCCGGCGGATCGGACTGTCCATCCGGTACGACAGCGACGCCTTCGGAAAGTAGTAGAACTTGTTCACGTCCCCGTTCACCGTGCTTCGCTCGGCACGTACCCCGGCGCTGGCGAGCAGCCGCTCGCCCATCGTCAGGATCTCTTCCTGGGCGAACCACGCAAGTCCGCGGATCTTCTCCTGGTGCGCGAATGCGTTCACCGACGCGCCGCGGTTGACGTTCTCCTGTCCCACCAGCACGTCGCGAGTGACGATGTTCGTCGTCCGCCGATCGGAGATCTCGCGCTGGACACCGAGTGCCGTCGTCGCGGTGAAGGCGCGCAGGGCGGGGAACCAGCTGTGGACCGCGCTCGCATTCACGTTCGCGTTCAGCGAGTGCGCATTCAGCGCCGTGTTCGTTCCCGGCAGCCCGTCGTTGGGCTCGAAGTACAGGAATGGCGGAGAGATGACGTTCACCTGGTCCGCGTACTGATCGACGCCGCCATCCACCTTGAGCTGCAGCGTCTGCGTCTGGGTGCTCGCCGCGGCCCACGTGAGCGCGCCGGACGTGATGAGCCGATAGACCTCCTCCGGCGTCTCCAGGAAGTCGCGGTCCTGGAAGAGGTTCGCCCCGAAGATCGGCACCGGATACGCACTGCCCGCCGGGCGCATGTCGAACCAGCTCGGATTCCCCGCCATCACGAACGCCGGGGTGATGTTCGAGTTGTCGTTGTTGCTGATCCCACGTCGCGTAATGGTGTGGACGAGATTGTTGCTCAGCTGCAGGGAGACGTTGTCTCCCGCCAGATGCGTCAGGTTCAGACGCACCCCCTGCTTGCGGTACCCGGTGTTCTGCTCGATCCCGCCGTCGTACTTGTTGAGCCCCGAGACGAAGAACGTCGTTCGGTCGTTGCCGCCACGCGTGCTCGCCGACGTTTCG
>DASXHF010000102.1:0-4272 GCA_036488775.1 Gemmatimonadaceae bacterium
CCACGTTCATGCGCGACGGCACGCCGAGCGGGTTGAGCACGATGTCCACCGGACGTCCATCCGGCAGGAAGGGCATGTCTTCCTCGGGCACCACGCGGGCAACGATACCCTTGTTGCCATGGCGTCCCGCCATCTTGTCGCCGACCGACACTTTGCGCTTCTCGGCCAGATACACCTTGACCAGCTGAATGACGCCCGGGGGCAGCTCATCCGGCTGGAGAATGCGGTCGATGCGCTCTTCCGCCTTCTCCTCGATCTTCGCCTTCTCCTCGTTCGAGGCGTCGATGATCTGACGCACGCGCTCGTTGACGCGCTTGTTCTCCACGCGGAGCGTCTTGAGGTCGATCGATGTGAGCTTCATCTCACGAAGCTGATCGGCCGTCACCTTCGCGCCGGCCGGAATCGCTTCCTCGACCGTGCCCGCCTTGAGGGCGAGCGCGATCGTCTGCCCCTCGAGAATCTCGAACAGCTCGGAGTCGCGGACTTCGTTGACGCGAATCTTCTCGTCGGCCTCGAGACGCCGCACTTCACCAATGCGCTCGCCGCGATCCTTTTCTACTACCTGGTCTTCAATCCGGGAAAAAATCTTTACATCAATGACGACGCCTTCCATGCCCGGCGGGACCTTCAAAGATGAATCCTTAACATCCTTCGCCTTTTCGCCGAAGATCGCCGTCAGCAGCTTTTCTTCAGGCGACAGCTCAGTCTCACCCTTCGGCGTGATCTTGCCGACGAGAATGTCGCCCGGCTTGACGTGCGCACCAATGCGCACGATGCCGCGCTCGTCCAGATCGAGCAGCGCCTCTTCCGACACGTTCGGAATTTCGCGCGTGATCTCTTCCTGGCCGCGCTTGGTGTCGCGGACGTGGAGCTCCAGCTCCTGAATATGAATGGACGAGTAGACGTCGTCCTTCACCAGACGTTCTGAAAGAACGATGGCGTCTTCGAAGTTGTGCCCGTACCACGGCATGAACGCGACCGTCACGTTCGAGCCAAGCGCCAGCTGGCCCATCTCTGTCGCCGCGCCGTCGGCGAGCACGTCGCCCGCCTTGACCTTCTGACCCTGCCGCACGAGCGGCCGCTGGTTGATGGCCGTGTCCTGGTTGGTGCGCCAGTACTTCTTCAGGCGATAGCGGTCGTGCTGCGTGAGCCGCGCCAGCGGACGATCGCCGTCGGCCGCCGCTTCCTTCTTCGCGGCGACCGGGCCGGCGTCGACGATGATCTCGTCGGCCGTGACACGCGAGATGACGCCGGCACGGCGCGCCACCACCACGGCACCCGAGTCCTTCGCCACCTTGTCCTCGAGACCCGTGCCCACCAGCGGCGTGCGCGGATTGAGGAGCGGCACCGCCTGGCGCTGCATGTTCGAGCCCATCAGCGCGCGGTTGGCGTCGTCGTGCTCGAGGAACGGAATCAGTGCCGCCGCGATGGAGACCATCTGCTCCGGCGCCACGTCCATGTAATCGATGCGATCCTTCGGCGTGAGCGGCACGTCGCCCTGCTGGCGGCAGAGCACGAGCTCGTCCAGAAAGTTGCCGTGCTCGTCGAGACGCGCGCTGGCCTGCGCGATCACCGCGCCTTCTTCGCGGTTCGCGTCGAGCCATGCGATCTCGTTCGTCACCTTGCCGTTCTTCACGACGAGGTACGGCGTCTCGATGAACCCGAGATCGTTCACGCGCGCGAAGCACGCGAGCGACGTGATGAGTCCGATGTTCGGACCTTCCGGCGTCTCGATCGGGCACATGCGGCCGTACTGCGAATAGTGCACGTCACGCACCTCGAAGCCGGCGCGCTCGCGGGTCAGACCGCCCGGACCGAGCGCCGAGAGACGACGCTTGTGCGTCAGCTCGGCGAGCGGATTGGTCTGATCCATGAACTGCGACAGCTGCGACGACCCGAAGAACGCCTGGATGACCGCGCTCACCGTCCGCGCATTCACCAGATCGTCGAGTGAGATCTTCTCCGGATCGGTGTTAATCGACATGCGCTCCTTCACCAGCCGCGCCATGCGCGACAGGCCGACGGAGAACTGGTTCGCGATCAATTCACCGACGGACCGGATCCGTCTGTTGCCGAGGTGGTCGATGTCGTCCACGTGACCGCGGCCCTCGTGGAGCTCCACGAGGTAGCGCACGATCGCCACGAAGTCGTCCTTCGTGAGCACCGTGAGATCGGAGGGCGTGTTCAGCCCCAGCCGCTGGTTGATCTTGTAGCGTCCCACCCGACCGAGGTCGTAGCGCTTCGGCGAGAAGAACAGGCGCTCCAACGCCTGCTTGGCCGTCAGCGTGTCCGGCGCGTCGCCAGGCCGCAGCAGCCCGTAGATCTGCTTGAGCGCGAGCTCCTCGCCCGTCTTGGAATCGACGGCGTATTCCTTCTGCTCGCCACCCTCCTTGCGGTAGTAGCGCGCCGTCGGATCCTTGGCGAGGGTGTTCTTGACGAGCGTGCTCTCGGCGCGACCACTCGACACGAACACCTGCACCTTGTTCACGTCCGCCTTGCGGATCTTCTTGATGAGCGCGTCGGTGAGGGTCTGGCCGGCCTCGGCGATCACCTCGCCGTCCTCGTTCACGACGTCGAGCGCGAGCACGCGGCGCACCGGGCGCTCGCCGCGCTCGATCGCGTCCTGCTCGTCGCGCAGGTCGACCGTCATGTACGACGCGAACACCTTCACCGTCTCGATGCCCTGACGGCGGAGGCGGTTGTACACCTCCTCCGTCAGCTCGTCGCCTTCCTTGACGAGCATGATGTTCTCGGCGCGCTCGCGCTCCGCCTTCGCCTTCTTGGTGCGCGCCTTCGGCGCGTCCTCGGCGGTGGCCTCGCCCGGCAGCTCGATGTCCTCGGCGATGATCGCGCCGATCACCTCACGGATGTCCGTGCGGCTCTCGCGCTCCTTCGTGAGGTCCAGCTCGCGGACGGCGAAGAAGAGGCGGAGGATGTCCGAGTTCGACCCGTAGCCGAAGGCGCGGAGCAGCGCCGTCGCGGGGAACTTCTTCTTCTTGTCGATGTGCACGTAGACGACGTCGTGGATGTCGACCGTGAACTCGACCCACGAGCCGCGGAACGGAATGATGCGCGACGAGATCAGCCGCTGGCCGTTCGGGTGCGTGCTCTCCTCGAACACGACGCCCGGCGAACGGTGCAGCTGGCTGACGATAACGCGCTCCGCGCCATTGATGACGAAGGTCCCGAGCGGGGTGAGCAGGGGCAGCTCACCGAGATAGACCTCCTTCTCGATGATGTTGCGCGGCCGCTTCACGCCGTTCACTTCTTCGTTGATGACGAGCTGCAGCGTCGCCTTGAGGGGCGCCGAGTACGTCATGTCGCGCTCGATGCACTCCTCGACCGTGTACTTCGGGTCGCCGAGCGTATAGCGCACGAACTCCAACGAGAAATTCTCGTGGACGTCGGCGATGGGGAACAGATCCTTGAAGACCCGCTCGAGGCCGATGTCCTCGCGGTCATGCGAGGCGGCATCCAGCTGCAGGAGCGCCTCGAAGGCGCGCGTCTGGATGTCGAGGAGATGCGGCATCGCCATCCCCTTGTCGTCGAGCTTACCGAAGGAAATTTCTTTCATCAATTCAGGCATGTCTCACCCGCGAACAGGAAAAACGGCGGTGGCCCCGGGGCCGCTCGCGCAAACGCGCGGGGTCCGGGGCGTGCCGTGGAACTGCATCAGTTGTGGTGCCGTGCAACGAGAGTGATGCACGTAGGCGCCAAGGTGAAGGTCAGGGTCGCACGAGCGGCCGGAACGGCGGGGGCGTCGGATGACGCCCACCGCAGCCCGCGACCGGCGAGCACCCTTACTTCACCTCGACCGTTGCGCCCTGCTCTTCCAGCTTGCCCTTGATCGTGTTCGCCTCGTCCTTCGAGACGCCCGCCTTCACCGTCTGCGGCGCCCCGTCCACCAGATCCTTCGCCTCCTTGAGGCCCAGACCGGTGATCTCGCGCACGACCTTGATGACCTGAATCTTCTTCGCGCCGGCTTCCTTGAGGTTGACCGTGAACTCGGTCTGCTCTTCGACCGCCGCCGCGCCGCCACCTGCGCCGCCAGCTGCCGGCGCCGCGCCGCCCACCGGGGCGGCTGCGATCGTGACGTTGAACTTGCTCTTGAATGCCTCGATGAGATCGGCCAGGTCGAACACCGACATGTTGCCGATTGCCTCGAGGATCTCGTCCTTGCTCAGAGTCGCGTTAGCCATTGTCGTTCTCTCCTGAAGTGTTCCCAGGTGTATCCTGGGGCGTGTTGGTCAGGCGTACGCCTGGGAATTATGC
>DASXHF010000120.1:0-7560 GCA_036488775.1 Gemmatimonadaceae bacterium
AAACCCGTGGAGGACCGGCCGACGGTGTTCTACGAGATCATTCAGCGCAAAGGCGCCAAGAGCTTCGGCGCCGGCAACTTCAAGGCGCTGTTCGAGGCAATCGAGCGCGAGCAGGAACTGCGCGGCAACCTCTGACCGTCACGGCCGTTCCGCGCCGCTAAAGGGCGAACGGAATGCGCGGAACGAACGGAAACGACGGAACCGGCGGATGACGGCACACCAGGACCCAACTGGCGCCGTTTCCGCTCGTTGCGTGTAATCAGTTGGCCGTTTGCACGTCGATTGTCCGTGTGCCCGGTGTGATGCACTCGTGCCCGTAGACTCCTTCAGGTCCGTATTCTCTCACCCACGACCGGCCGCGTGATGCCCACTCTCTCCCCCCGCGCGCTGACGCGATTCATCGTTTGCGCGCTCGCGGTTGCGGCTTCCTCTCGTGCCGGGGCGCAGACGCGCCGATCCGCATCTTCGGACACCCTGCGTCTGTCGGGGCTCGAGCAGCCCGTGGAGATTCTGCGCGACCGATGGGGGATCTCCCACATCTACGCGCGGACCGAGCACGATCTGTTCATGGCGCAGGGCTACACCGCGGCCCGCGACCGCGCGTTCCAGTTCGAGCTCTGGCGTCGCCAGGCGACCGGCACGGTGGCGGAGCTGTTGGGCCGCCGCGAGCTGGCGCGCGATCGCGGTGCGCGGCTGTTCCGCTACCGCGGCGACATGTCCGCCGAGCTGGCGCACTACCATCCTCGCGGGCGGGCGATCGTCGACGCGTTCGTCGAAGGAGTCAACGCCTACGTCGACGCGGCGGCGCGTGACTCATCGCTCATACCCCTCGAGCTCCGGATGCTCGGCGTGAAGCCGGGTCGCTGGACGCCGGAGGTAGTCGTGTCCCGCCATCAGGGACTGCTCGGCAACATCGATGAGGAGCTCGCCAACGGCCGCTTCGTCGCCCACTTCGGGTCTGGACTACTCGAGAAGGTCCAGTGGTTTCATCCCGGCCCATCTCCGATGCTCGCGCTCGACCCGACGATCGATGGTCGGGCGCTCGATGCACCGATTCTCGAGCTGTACGACGCTTTTCGCGCCCCGGTGCGCTTTCAACCCTCGGACTTGTCGGTGGCGTATCGCGGGGACACGGTAGCTGCACGACATCTCGCCGCGCTGGACAGCGCGGCGCGCGATGACCTGCGCTGGAACCAGCGCCGCGACATCGGAAGCAACAACTGGGTGGTGAGCCGAGCGAGGACGTTGAGCGGCCGTACGTTGATGGCGAACGACCCCCATCGCGCGCAGTCGGCGCCGTCGTTGCGCTACTTCGTCCACCTCGTCGCGCCGGGATGGAACGTCCTTGGCGGCGGAGAGCCGGTCATTCCCGGAGTGTCGATCGGGCACAACGAGCGCGGGGCGTGGGGACTGACGATCTTC
Organism: Gemmatimonadaceae bacterium; assembly: GCA_036488775.1. Classification (GTDB taxonomy): domain Bacteria; phylum Gemmatimonadota; class Gemmatimonadetes; order Gemmatimonadales; family Gemmatimonadaceae; genus AG11. Next base: position 1,423 of record DASXHF010000120.1, read on the forward strand.
GGCACGGACGGCGAGGATCTCTACGTATATCAGACCGATTCTCGTGACCCCGCCCGCTACCGTTATCGCGGCGGTTGGGAGACGATGCGCGTAGTGCGGGACACGATTCCAGTGAAGGGCGAGTCCCCAGTGACCGTGGCGCTCAAATACACGCGGCACGGGCCGGTGGTGTACGAGGACACGGCCCGCCACCTCGCCTACGCCGTCCGAGCGGCATGGCTCGAGCCCGGCGGCGCGCCCTATCTCGCGTCACTGCGGATGGATCAAGCGAACAGCTGGGAGGAATTCCGCGACGCCTGTGCGTTCAGCAACATCCCCGGCGAGAACATGGTGTGGGCCGACATTAGCGGGAACATCGGATGGCAGGCGGTCGGGATCGCGCCGATCCGGCGCAACTGGAGTGGACTGGTGCCGGTGCCGGGTGACGGCCGCTACGAGTGGGCGGGCTACCTGCCGATCAAGGAGAAGCCGCACGCGCTCAACCCGACCGACGGGTTCATCGCGACGGCGAACAACAATCTCACGCCCGAGGGCTATCCGCATCGCGACGCGATCGGTTGGAGCTGGGCGGACCCGTACCGGTTCGCGCGCATCAGCGAAGTGCTCGGCTCCGGCCGACGACTGTCGATGATGGACATGATGCGGCTGCAGAACGATTACACGTCGCTCCCCGCTCGCGCGCTCGTTCCGCTGCTGGCCGGCATCTCGAGCACGGACTCGAGCGTCGAGCGCGCGCGGCGCACGCTGCTGACGTGGAACTTCGTGCTGGACTCGCGCTCGGTGGCGGCGGGAATCTACGAGGCGTGGTACCGTCAGCTCGCACCCGCAATCGTGGACGCCGTGGTGCCGGCTCCGGCGCGCTCGATGTCGCGCGGCGTACCGACGAAACGCGTGATCGAGTGGCTCACGTCGCCGAGCGGCGACCTCGGCAGCGATCCCGTCGGACGGCGGGACGACATTCTGCTCTCCAGCCTCGCGGGCGCGGTGCGCGAGCTGACCCAGCGCTACGGAGCCGACACGGCGGGGTGGGCGTGGGGGAACTATCACCACGTGGTGCTGCAGCATCCGATGAGCGCGGCGCTGCGTCCGGACCTACGCGCTCGATTCGAGGTTGGTCCGTGGCCGCGGGGTGGCGATGGGAACACGCCTGGCGCGACCGGGGCGGGTGAGAATCAGATCGCCGGCGCCTCGTTTCGGTTCATCGTCGAGCCGGGCGACTGGGACAACGCCGTCGGCACGAACACACCAGGGCAATCGGGCGACGTCACGAGTCCACACTACCGTGATCTGTTCGAGCTCTGGAAGAACGATCGCTATTTCCCGGTGAAATACTCGCGTGCCGCGGTCGAGGGAGTGACCGAATCGCGAACGATGCTCGTCTCGAGCCCCGCCCGCGCGGCGAGCAACGGCATGCGGTAGCCAAAGTCGTTGGCTGCTTATAGTGTACGATCATCGGCGCGCCGCGTGCGCGCACTGCATCGCGCGTCGCGTTGCGCACCGCATCCGGTGGAGAGTGACATGCCTTTCTATCACACGCTCGGCAAGATTCCACGCAAGCGGCACATCGCGTTTCGAAAACCCGACGGCGGGCTGTACGCGGAGCAGCTCGTCGGCCATGAGGGGTTCACCGGGACGTCGGCACTGCTGTATCACGTGCACCCGCCGACGACCGTGAAGTCGGTGAAGCGCCTCAAGGAGGTCAAGCTCGAGGCGGACTCCGATCGGACGCTGCGTCACCGGCACTTTCGGACGGGCAAGGTGAGATCGGGGGGCAGCCCCACGCTCGACCGGATCCCGTTGATGTTCAATCAGGACGTGGCCATGTGGTACGTCGAGCCGGACAAGGAGGACGAGCACTTCTATCGCAACGCACAGGCGGACGAGGTGGTCTACGTCGCCAAGGGGAAGGGCCGGCTCGAGACGCAGTACGGCGACCTGGAGTTCGGCGAGGGCGACTACCTGGTGCTCCACCGTGGCATCATGCACCGCTATCGTTTCGAGCGGGGAAGCGAGCGCGCGAAGCTGCTGATCATGGAAGGGCGCGGGCACGTCAGGCCGCCGAAGCGATACCGCAATGAGTTCGGCCAGCTGGTCGAGGGGGCGCCGTACTCGGAGCGCGACATCCGCATCCCGCGCAAGCTGCAGACGTATGACGAGAAGGGCGACTTTCGAATCCTCGTCAAGCAGTACGACGGGATCAACGAAGTGATCCTCGATCACCATCCGCTCGACGTGATCGGTTGGGACGGCCAGTTCTATCCGTGGGCGTTCAACATCAAGGACTTCGAGCCGATCGTCGGTCGCGTGCATCAGCCGCCGCCGGTGCATCAGACGTTCCAGGGGGATGGCTTCGTGATCTGCTCATTCTGCCCGCGACCGTTCGACTTCCATCCCGAGGCGATTCCGGCTCCGTACAACCACAGCAACGTGGATTCGGATGAGGTGATCTACTATGCGTCGAGCGAGTTCGTGAGCCGGAAGGGCATCGAGTTCGGCTCGATCACGCTGCACCCGGACGGCATCCCGCACGGGCCCCACCCCGGGCGCGCGGAGGCCTCGATGGGCGCGAAGGGGACGGACGAGTACGCAGTGATGATGGACACCTTCCGCCCGCTCAAGGTCGCGAAGCAAGCGCTCGACATCGAGGAACCGAGCTACCACCGGAGCTGGATCGACGCTCAGCACGAGGCGTTCAATCCCCCGACCACCTGAACGCCTGAACGTGACGCGTGAGGCGTGAGCCGTGGGTGACCCATGACCATCCGACCGACGCCTCAGGGCTCAGGACCGGTGCTGGGTCACCGACCGTTCACCGTTCACGTCTCGCCGTTCCTTTGAACTTCGCGATCGCGTTGCGCGTGAAGTCGGACAGGACCAGCGTCCCGCTCACGCGAGCGCGTTCGGCCAGCAGGTCATCCCAATGGTCGGTCCCCGACCAGAAGACTTGCTTCATCTTCGCCATCGCTTCCGGGTTGGAGGCCGCGAGTGTGCCGGCGAGCGCATTGATCGCCGCGTCCATCGACGCGACGTCGTCGCAGACCTTGGCGTACAGCGCATGGCGCTCGCCCCACGCGGCGTCCCGCCAATCGGCATCGACCGACATTGCGGCATAGGGGCCGGGGCCGATGCGACGCTCGATCACCGGACCGACGACGAAGGGCCCGATGCCCACGGCGAGCTCGCTCAACTTGGCTGACGCACCTTTCACGGCGAACGCGTAGTCCGCGGCGGCGGCGATGCCGACACCGCCGCCCGCGGTTCGTCCGTGCACGCGCACGACGACGAACTTCGGCGCGCGGATCATGGCGAGAATCACGCGCGCGAAGCCGCTGAAGAATTCCTCACCGGCCTCGGCGTCGCCGATGCTCACCAGCTCGTCGAACGAGGCGCCGGCGCAGAACGGCCCGCTGCCGTCGCTGCGCAGCACGATGACGCGCGCCGCCGGGTCGCGGCCGACCCACGAAACAGCCTCGGCCAATCGCTTGAGCAGCGCACCGGGCAGGGAGTTCCCTTTGGGGTGGCCGAACCGAATGGTGCCGATTCCGTCAGCGAGCGTGACGGTGACGTCACCGCCGGCGACGGCAGTGCCTTGGACAGCTGGTCTCGTGATCATATCGGGGGAAGATAAGTCGTCGACGTCTGGCGCTGAACCTGCTCACTTCCCCGGCAGGGACCGAGGGGCGGCGACTCGATTGTCCGAGTGCCGTCCGGAGGTGTAGATTTGAAGACGCCAAGCCGTTGGCCCGCTTGCCTTTCGCCTTCGCTGTCCCGACGCCGAGTCCGCTCGGTCCTCTCGGAGCCGATCTGATGACCCAAACTCGCACCGTGCCCGCCGACGATCCGGCCAAGGTCGCTGCCTTCGAGGCCAGGATCGCGGCCGGGGAGAGCATCGAGCCGAAGGACTGGATGCCCGAGCGCTACCGCCGGCAGCTCGTCCGGATGATGTCGCAGCACGCCCACTCCGAGATCGTGGGGATGCTGCCGGAAGGCAACTGGATCACGCGGGCGCCCAGCCTGCGGCGGAAGATCTCGCTGATTGCCAAGGTGCAGGACGAGGCGGGGCACGGGCTCTACATCTACTGCGGCACCGAAACCCTCGGCGTCGACCGCTCGGAGCTCATCCAGCAGCTGCTCGACGGGACGGCGAAGTACTCAAGCATCTTCAACTATCCGACGCTCTCGTGGGCGGACATCGGCGTGATCGGCTGGTTCGTCGACGGGGCGGCGATCGTGAATCAGACCATCCTCGCCAAAGCGTCGTACGGACCGTACGCCCGCGCGATGATTCGGGTGTGCAAGGAAGAGAATTTTCACAAACGCCAGGGCTACGAGATCGTGGCGACGCTGGCGAATGGAACGCCGGCGCAGCGCGCGATGGTGCAGGATGCCGTGAACCGGTGGTGGTGGCCGTCGCTCATGATGTTCGGACCGAGCGACACCGATTCGCCGAACACGGCTGAGCTGATCCGGTGGAAGGTGAAGCGCAAGACGAACGACGAGCTGCGGCAGCGCTTCGTGAACCTCACGGTGCCGCAGGCGGTGGCGGTGAACCTCACGCTTCCTGACCCGGCCTTGACGTACGACACGGAGACGGAGAACTGGGAGTTCGGCGCGATCGACTGGGAGGAATTTCACCAGGTGATTCGCGGCAACGGTCCGTGCAACCGAGACCGCCTCGAAGCACGCCGCAAGGCGCACGACGACGGAGCATGGGTCCGCGAGGCCGCGGTGGCGTACGCGGCGAAGCAGCGGGCCAACCGGACGAGCGAGGCGGCGTAGCAGTGGCGAGCCCCGTGCGCAGCCGGGACGCGACGTCTGCCGACACGTCGAGCGCCGTGAGCGAGCAAGCCGACGCGCTCGCGGCCGATGGGCAGTGGCCGTTGTGGGAGGTGTTCACCCAGAGTGCCCAGGGTGCGCCGCACGAGCACGCGGGCTCGTTGCACGCGGTCGATGCCGAACAGGCGCTGCAGAATGCACGCGACGTCTATGCGCGCCGCGGCGGCGTGATCTCGCTCTGGGTGATCCCGACCGGGGCGATCACGGCGTCGTCTCCAGGTGAGGCGGGACCCTTCTTCGATCCAGGGGCCGACAAAGCGTACCGGCATCCACAGTTCTACAAAGTCCCGCGTGGGGTGCGCGGCATATGACCTCGCCGACGACGGGATTCTCCGTCGTGCCCGAGCCGCCGTCACCGCCGAACGCGCTGTTCGAGTATTTGCTGCGCCTGGGCGACGACCGATTGGTCCTCGGCCATCGGCTGAGCGAGTGGTGCGGACACGGGCCGATCCTCGAAGAGGACATCGCCGTCTCCAACGTCGCGCTCGATCTGCTCGGTCAAGCGACGATGTTCCTTCGGCTTGCAGGAGAGGTGGAAGGGAAGGGCCGAGACGAGGATTCGCTCGCATACTTCCGCGAGGCGGTCGAGTTCCGCAACTGCCAGCTGGTGGAGCTCCCGAAGGGCGACTTCGGATTCACGATCGCGCGACAATTTCTGTTCGACGCGTACGCCGTGGTCCTGCTCGATGCGTTGTCGCGCAGCACGCATGCCGACGTCTCCGCGATTGCCGCGAAGTCGCTCAAGGAGGTGAAGTACCACATCCGCCACAGCGGCGAGTGGATGCTCAAGCTTGGCGACGGCACGGACGAGAGTCATCGCCGAGTGCAGCGTGCGCTGGATGAGCTCTGGCGATTCACCCCTGAGCTGTTCGAGGCCGACGACGTCGACCGCGAGATGCAGCACTCAGGTGTCGCCCCGGACCTGTCCGCACTGAAGCCGGCCTGGGAGTCGATCGTGCGCGACGTGCTCGACCGCGCGACGCTCACGGCGCCGAACGACGCGCCACCAGCCGGTCGCACGCGCCGCGGACGCGCCGGCGCTCACACCGAGTTTCTGGGACACATGCTGGCCGAGATGCAGATCGTGGCGCGGTCGCATCCGGGCGCGACGTGGTAGCTCGCGCCGGTCCGTCGCGCGAGGCGCTGTTGGCAGTCCTCGACACGGTGATGGATCCGGAGGTGCCGGTGCTGAGCGTCCGTGAGCTCGGGATCGTGCGCGACGTCGAGATCGACGAGTCGGGCGCGGTCACGGTGTCGGTGACGCCGACCTATTCCGGGTGTCCGGCGATCCGGGTGATCGAG
>DASXHF010000155.1:0-1910 GCA_036488775.1 Gemmatimonadaceae bacterium
GAATAGTTGATCACCGCCGCGGCGTTACCCGCCGACGTGCTCGAAAAGTCCACCTTTTTCGCGAGCACCGTGCCGAACACCTTCGGCGCGCCGACGCCCGACGTCTTGAACGTCCCTTTCACGATCAGCAGGCCGTAATAGGTCCAGGTGCCGGAGACCACGAGATCGCCGTCGACGAGGAGCATCCCCTGGCCCTGGCCGCTGCTCAGCGTCGTCGTCGTTCCGGCGCCGCCGTTGATGCGCACGATCGGGAAGAACGTCCCGCAAGCGGCGGTCGGGTTGGTGCCGTCCCCCCAGTTGGAGCTCGCCGTCGTGACGCACGCCCCGGCGTTCACCACGGGCGACGGCGAATAGCTTCCGGGCGGGATGGTGAATGTCGCGCTCGCAGCGAGTTGGTTATAGCTGGTGCCGCCGAACTGTGTGAACACGCTCGAGTCGAGGCCTGGAGTGATGAGGCTGTTGGGATTGCCGGTGTACTGGCCCGCGGACCCCTGGATGTCGCCGGCCGCGCCGGCGCGCACGCCGACCACCGTCGACCCCGAAGGCGGACAGTTCGCCGACCAGCCGGCGGGCACCTGGTCGGCTCCCTGAACGATGGAATTACCGCCGCCGAACTTGACGGTGTCGGATATGGTGAGCGCGGCGCTGGTGGGCAGCTGGAGTGGGGCGATCCGGGCGAGTGTCGCCAGCCGCTGCCGAGCCCCCGAGCCTCGCGTCCGGGAGTTGGTCGAGTCCCATGCGGTGAGATCGATCAGGAACGTCTTGTCCGTGAGCTTGGTGATCGTTCCCTGATACGTCCCGCGACCCTGCGGCGAGGTGGCTTGCGGAATGGCCACGGAGGCGCCTTTCTGCAGCGAGTTGTAGCTGACGATCGACCAGCCGTGGATCACCTCGGCGGTCGCCGCTTCGGCAACTGACGTGGCCTGGACGACTCGGCGCGAGTTGTCGGCCGCACGGGAGTTCTGACGGGCGAAGTACGCCGCGCCGGCGATCATCGCGGCGATGAGGACGAGTGACATCAGCGCGACGGCGAGCGCGATGCCGCGTCGGCCGGTGGTCGCGCCCCCACGCTCGCACGGTGCACGGCGGCTCGATGGCGCAAGGCGGAGCGTGCTCATGGTGTGATCTCCCTGGGCGGTCTCGTAAACAGACTAGAAGCGCCGGTTGTTGCGCAGGGCGACCTCGAGGGTCACCCGGCTGGTATCTGGCGCGGCCTTGCTGAGATTCCGTCGAATCGGACGGGTGGTCTTGAGTGCGAGCGCGATGCTGATGCGCGCCACCTTGCGCCGCACTGCCGCGGTATAGGGCGCCGTGAGGCGGGTATTGAGAGAGTCGTAATACGTGAATCGAAGGCCAAGTGAATCGGCGAGGGGGCCGATCAGCGGTTGATTGGTGCTGGCGACGCCGAGCGAATCGAAGCCGAGGTACCAGTCGCTCCCCACCTGAAGGCGCTTGTACGTCACGGACTGAAAGGCGCGGATCGGCGATCCGACGGCGATGTTGCCCGCCGTATTCAACTGCACGTTGGGCGCGGTGTTGTCGAAGAAGAGATCGACCTTGAACAGCCGGCCCTGCCGTCCCGCGACGTCGGTGCATGCCGTGAGCGCGCCCGTCCCGGGGTCCGACGCCGCGGAGAACGCGCCGGCGAGCCAGCTGTCGTCGGAGCGGATGGTCGGATCTCCTTCGTAGTAGACGAGGACGGAATCCGCGGGAGCGAAGTACCGGAGGGACTCGAGGGTGTCGCGGACCGCGAAGGTGACGCCGGCGAGCACCTGAAGGTTGAGGGCGCCGCCCAGCGCCGGAACGGTGCACACGATGCCAAGCTGTCGTGTCGAGCGGACGCGAATGGAGACCGAGTCCATCGTCTGGATGTCGCCGTCGCTGGCGTCGAGCTCGCGCAGCTCGCCGGT
>DASXHF010000173.1:0-2977 GCA_036488775.1 Gemmatimonadaceae bacterium
CCTTGAGCCTGCCGCCACCGGGCTGGCGGCGGTGCGGATGTCAGCGCAGGAAAAGGCCGAGCTCGGCAAGATCCTGGACGCCGTCACCGTGGAGTCGCCGGTCGATGACTTCGTCGCCACCGACCTTGAGTTCCACAAGAAAATCGCCGTGGGCGCCGGCAACTCGGTGCTGGCGTCGCTCGTCGACAACATGTCGCTGCCGACGGCGCGCGCCCGGATCTGGCGCGGTATGACGGAACCGCGAGCCCTGGAGCGCACGCTGGCCGAGCACCGGGCCATCCACGGCGCGATCCTGGCCGGCGACGCGGACCTGGCCCGGTCCTGGGCGACGGTGCACGTCGCGGGGATCGAGTCGTGGCTGCGCACCACCCTCAGGGACTAGGCCAGCCCGGTCGTACAGCCAACTGTCTTGGCCGGTACTCGCGCGGGCATGCCCGATGCGCTCGGCCGCGCTCGCGGCAGCACGTCAGAGGGAGGCGCGCAGCAGTTGCCGCGACGCGACGAGATGCTCGCGCATCGCCTTTTCCGCTTGCTCGGGGTCGCCCGCCTCGAGTGCAGCGAGCAGGCTGCCATGGCTGATCATCGTCGCATGCTGCGCCGGGCGTGACGCCCAGTACATCCGCCAGAACCGCAGGTTGTGCAGCAGGAGGCGGTCGGCCGCATCCTGGAGCAGCGAATTGCGCACCATGTGCACGAGGAACGAGTGGATCGCGTGGTCGTCACGCAGGAACGCCTCGTGGTCAGTGCCGTCGCGGGCCCGGTCAGCTGCTTCGATGAGGCGTCGAAGCGTCGCGAGATCCGCGCCCGTCGCGCGGCTGGCAACGATGTGCACTGCGCCGCACTCGATCGCTTCCCGCGCCTCGAAAATGTCGAGGACGTCATCGAGCCCAACTTGTGTCACGACGGTTCCGCGCCGTGGCAGCACGGTGGTGAACCGGTCGATCGCCAGCCGGGCAATCGCCTCCCGCACTGGCATGCGGCCCATTCCGAGATCGGACGCGAGCGCGAGTTCGTTGACCAGCGAGCCTGGCGGCAGCCTCAGGTCGAGGATTCGCTCGCGGAGTTCGTCATAGGCGAGGTCGCTGGCACGTGGCTGCCCTGCGACCACGTCCACCTCCTCGCTTATCGTGTCATCCGCGCGTCCGCTATCCAGCCTACTGATACGTCGAGAGTGTCACGCTTGACAACAAGGATCTGGCCGTTCTCCAGCGACGACCACTTCGCTCCCCATCCGCTGGAGGACACAATTACAGCGCCTGGGGTGACTCGGTAGCCTAGACGATAATAGTCCGGCTCTTCTTCCTTCTCCTCGGCGACCGGATCGTAGCAGCACACGGCGATCAGCTCGTCTGGCGTTGCGATCATCGCGTTGAGGCTCGTGAACGCATGTGATGCCGCAATCCTCTCGACAGTGGCGGCCACGCTGCCGGCTAGACGGCCCCGGCCATTCGGGTAAAGCTGGTTTTCGCGCATTACCTCGGCCAGGACCGCGAGGAAGTAGCGTTCGCTGTCGGTCGACCCCATTCGGAGCCGCTGCAGGCCCGCGGGGATCAGCGCGTCGAGCGACGAGGACGAATTGATCGACCCGTTGTGGGCGAAGGCGACGGTGCCGTCCGTGAACGGATGCGTATTCTCCGGCGCGACCTTGAGTCCCAGCGTCGCCCAGCGGAGGTGGACGATACCCAGATCTCCCACATGCTCGTGCACCTGCCGCTCGAATGCGCTGCTCGTTCTCGCCGCGTCGGGGGCCTTCGCAACCTCGACTCCCGTATCCGTGGCCCAAGCGGCGCCCCAGCCGTCACCGTGCTTGCATGACAGCTCGGTGAACTCGAAGAGGTCTTCTTCACCTAGCAGTTCGGCGAGCGCGGTGGGAGTACGCGTGACATAGCCCAAAAGCCGGCACATGCAGTGTGTTGCCCCTCAAAGGTAGTTGCACGAGATGCCGCCGTCGAGGACGACGACCTGACCGGTGAGCCACGAGGCGGCGTCCGACGCGAAAAAGAGCGCCAGCGCGGCGACATCTTCCGGCGTGCCGAACCGTCCGAGCGGAACGCGGTTGAGCCGCAGCTGCCGGGCCTCCGGATCGGGGAAGAACTGTTCGACGTGAGCAGTCAGGATCGGCCCGGGAGCGAGCGCGTTCACCCTGATCCGCCGCGGCCCCAGCTGGACGGCCATCGACCGGGTCAACGCGGCGATAGCGCCCTTGCTCGCCGCGTAGGCGTCCTGCGGGTAGCTGCACCCCATCACGGCAAGGAACGAGCTCATGTTCACGACCGCCCCGCCGCCAGCTTCGACGATGTGCGGGACCGCGTACTTGGAGCACAACGCGGTGCCATGCAAGTTGATCGCCGTGATGGTCTGCCAGAGCTCAAGGTCGGTGCCGAGCACCGAACGGTCCTGATGAGGCATGACGCCGGCGTTGTTGAAGAGCGTGTCCAGGCCGTCCAGCGCTTCGACGGCTTCGGCCACCGCGCGCCGGACCTGCTCTTCATCGCGGACGTCGGCAACGATCGAGACGGCCTCGCCGCCTTGCGCCGTGATCTGCCGGACGGTCTCATCGGCCGCGTCGGCGACGATGTCGACGACAGCGACCGACGCGCCCGCACGCGCGAAGGCAAGACCGCTGGCCCGGCCCAGGGCACCCCCGCCGCCCGTGATGAATGCCCGCTTGCTCGCCAGCTGTCCCGTCACGACGGCACCTGGCTCGCGAAGCCGTAGAGCTCGTAGGCGTTGTCGTGAAGGATCCGTTCGCCGGCTCGGCGCGCCTCGCCGACGTCGAGGTCCCCGTCGGCGACGAGCTCGCCGAGCGCCGCCGAGAGGGCGCGGCGGCCATCGCGGGCACCGAGCCAGTGCAGTTCCGGGATCCGTGCGCCGTCCGAGCTGTACATCACCTTGGTGAACGGCGCGGCCGCCAGCGCGCCCCGCGTCATCGCGAGCATCTCGCCGCGCGACAGGAACGGGATCGCATACGACACGT
>DASXHF010000259.1:0-9017 GCA_036488775.1 Gemmatimonadaceae bacterium
CGACGCTGCTCAAGTTCCGTCCGTCGACCGGTGTGTCGACCCCGGCGATCACGACCGGCCCGGGCTACTGGACGGCGCAGGTGACGCACTCGCAGATCGCGAACTTCAGCTGCTCGATCGGTGTGAACACCCAGAACCCGGCGATCAGCACCGCGGGCGATGGCGAGCCGGCCTGTAAGTAAACGCACTGAGTCCTAGCCCGGGCACGCCAGCAATTCGGGTGGTGCGGGGCAACGAGAAAGGCGCACGGCCAACAGGCCGTGCGCCTTTCTCGTTGCGCGCAAGTCGCCCGACGGTCCTCGAGTAGCGTCCGATCCGATATTTCTCATGACGCGAGCGCGAGCCGGTCGAGCGCCGTCAGGACGCCTGTGGGAACTTCGCGACGATCTTGTCCACCGCTTGCCTGAGCACGCTGACGTACTTGTTCGGATCCTGGTCCACCGGCGCTTTTCCCTGCCCTCGCCAGAGGAGCTCGTGCGTGGCCGGGTCGATGACGTCGATGATCACCGTGCCCTGCTCGTATTGCACGACGTCGACGTACTGTCGCGGGAAGCCGCGCCAGGTGTAGCCGTAGTCGAACGTGCGGATGTCCGTCACCGGCTGCGCCAACGCATAGTACGCGACGTCGAGGTCGGCGCGGTCGGGGGCGTAGACGTAGCCGCGCGACTCGAAGGCGCGGCGGATCTCGTCGCGCAGCGCCTGGGCCGTGATCGAGTTCACGAGCATGGGATCGTTCGACGCCAGGGCGACGTTCCCGCGATACCGCGGTTCGAGGATGCGGAAGGTCCGGCGCCCGGCGAACTGCGCATTGGGCGCGGTAACGGTCTGTACCTGGATGTTGTGCCCGCACGAGCTCGCGCCCGCCGCGAGCGCGAGGCCGATGCAGGCAGTGAGGACGACGTGCAGCGACAGACGATGACGAGCTCGGAGCGTTGGCGGTGCCATGCGGACCTCCCAGAAGAGACGGGCTGCGCGCCGCCTGAATGGCGACGACCGGTGGGATGCGAGCGTGGCCGCAGTCAGTGTGCCCGGTGGCGTCGGGAATCGGGGTCGCGAGGTCGAGCTCGGAAGGTGTGTCGGTGCGGCTGCCGTCAGCCCGGCGGAAGCTCGATCAACACGACGTCCGAGTTCTCCCGCATGCGCTCGAACAGGATGCGCTTGCCGTCCGGTGAGACGTCGAATCGCTGCACCGACTCACCCGGCTTGAGCGCCGTCAACGGGCGTCGCCGCCCGGTCGCGAGGTCGAACGACCAGAAATCCTGCCGCCGGAAGCCGCCGAGCTTCACCACGAGCGACTTGCCGTCGGGAAGGAAGCGGTAGCTGTCGCCCAGCCGATCCACCGCGAGCGGCGGCAGTGGATGTGGCCGCCCGTCGGGCGTCACGGCTCTTACCGAGACGCTTCGCGCGCGCGGCGTGCCCGAGTACAGGATGAAGGCGCCATCGCGCGACCACACCGGGTTCGACGACACCGAATCCACCAGCCGCACGGGTGCGCCGCCGCCGACCGGGACCTTGAACACGCGCGTACCGGGCCCTTCCCTCGCCGCGACGGCGAGCCAGCGGCCATCGGGCGACCACGATGCCGCGCCGCGCACGTCGAGCCCCTCGGCCATCACCCGCGCGCCGGTGCCGTCTGCGGCGACGCAGTAGAGCGTCGATCGCGCATTCCGACGCACCGGAAAGCAGACGCGGCGTCCGTCCGGCGACTCGGCCGCCGCGCCGACGACGGCGCCCTGGCTGGACTTCCACAGCTCACGGGCGTGGCCGCCGGACAGGCGCCACAATCCGTCCGCCCCGCCGAGCGACGCCAGATAGAAGAGTGACGCATCGTGGCCGAACCGCGGCGCGGCCGAACGAGCCGTCGGCAACGCGACCTGGCTCGCGATTGCCTCGCCGGCGACACCGGTCGCGATCGGCACGCTCCACAGACGCACCTCGGGGTTCGAGACCGTCGCGACCAGACGCCACGGCTGTCCGGCGCGTTGGGCGCTGGCGGACACGGAGACGTAGTGCTCGACGCCCGTGCTCACGCGATGCGCGACCCGATCGTTCAGGTCCATCGTGTAGAGCCACGGTCCCGTGCCGTCGTCCGCCGTGGCGGTGTATACGAGGGTGCGATCGTCGAGGAGCGCGGGATACGCCACGCGCGAGTCGTGGCGAGTGATGCGCTCCGCCGCGCCGCCGTTCGACGGGATCCGCCAGACGTCCATCGCATCCGGCGGCAATCCTTTCGCGAAGTACAGAAAGCGCCCGTCTGGCGACCATGCGAGATCGTGGCAGTGCACCCCCGGCTCGGCGACATAGATCCGCCTGGCGTTGCTGCCGTCGCGGTCGGCGACGTAGACCGGATCGCCCGCCGTCTCGTGGTACGCCACCTTCTTCCCGTCCGGCGACCAGACGGCCATCACCGCCGCGTTCAGGAATGGACGCGCGTCGCCGCCGGTCGCCGGCACGAGCGACACGCTCGCGGGAGCCGCGATCTCCGCGACGCGGAACCACACGTGCGCTGCGTCGGCGGTGAAGCCGACGTTGCGAACGTCCTCGTTGAACAGCTGGGGATATCGTCCGCCGGTCAGGTTCAGGAACTGCTCGCTGCCGACCCGGGTGACGAACGCATCGAACACGCTGTCTCGATCGGCCAGGAACACCACGGATCGACCGTCGGCCGAGATTGCGGCGTCCACCTCGGAGCCCGGAAAGTCGGTCAGCCGCTCGATCCGCGCATTGGCCCAGCGGCTCCGCCACGCGTCCCCTCGCGCGCCGCGCTGCCGGACGACGGCTGCGGCGATCAGCGCCGCGGCGACGATCCCAATCGTCGCCGCGGCCTGTCGCGTCCTTCTCGTTGGCGTGTGCAGCGCGGCGCGCGAGCGGCTCACCGCACCGGCCAGCGTCTCGAGCTGACGCACCATCTCGTCGGCGCTCTGCCATCGATCGACGGCACGCTTCTGCAGGCACTTCATCACCAGGGCCTCGAGCGATGCCGGCACGTCGGGCCGATGCGTCGTCAACGAGGGAGGCTCGGCGACGAAGTGCGATGGCGCATCCCGCCATCCGTCGTCCTCGAACGGCAGCCGTCCCGCCAGCAGCTCGTAGGCCAGCACGCCGACGGAGTAGATGTCGGCTCGATGATCGACATGGGGGTCGGCGGCGACCTGCTCCGGCGCCATGTACGCCGGTGTGCCGACTGTCACGCCTGCTCCCGTGCCGCTCGCGCTTGCCGCGGCTTCGGTGGCCGCTCTGGCGACGCCGAAGTCGGCGAGCATTGCGTGCCGACCTGACAACAGCACGTTGTCCGGCTTCACGTCGCGATGCACGATGCCGCGCTCGTGCGCGTATGCCAGCGCATCGCAGACGTCGCGCAGGATGACGATCACGTCCTCCACCGGGAGCTGGCCGTCACGCGCCAACCGCTGCCGCAGCGACAAACCAGCCTCGTACGGCATGACGTAATAGAGCGAGCCGTCCTCGTTCCCTGAATCGAAGAGCGGCACGATGTGTGGATGGTGAAGCTGCGCGGCCATCCCGATCTCGCGCAGGAAGCGGTCGGCGCCCAGCACCGACGCGACGAGCGGATGCAGGACCTTCACCGCCACCTCGCGCGCGTGCTTCAGGTCGCGGGCGAGGTACACAGTCGCCATTCCGCCGCGTCCCAGCGTTTCGGTGAGCCGATAGCGCTCCGCGAGCGCGTCGGGGAAGCGGGCGACGTCATCATCGAACATCCCGACGAACTGCTCTGCCGCCGACCGGCTGAACAGCACCGGTTCGACGTCGCATTCCACCAGCAGCCGCTCGAGGTCTGCTTGCCGCGCCGGATCGCCGGCGCTCAACTCCAGGATGAGCGCGCCGCGCCGCTCCGGCGCGGCGTCGAGCAGCACATCGATCAACGATGCGAGCTGCACCCAGCTCTCGGACGAGCGGTGACCGGCCACGGCGGAATCAGCGAGGCCGAATTGTCGACATCAGGATTCGAGCGCGCGCCGCAGCAGCACGCGCGCTTTCACCCAGTCGCGCTGCACGGTGCGGACCGTGCAGCCGAGCGCCTCCGCCGTCTCCTGTTCGGTGAGGCCGCCGAAGAATCGGCATTCTACTACGTGGGCGAGACGCGGCTCGAACGTCGCGAGACGATTCAGCGCTTCGTCGAGCTGCAGCAGCACGCCGGGCTCGGACTCGGCGCTCATCACGTCGTCGTCCAGCGTGACGCGCCGGCGCTCGCCGCCGCGTTTCAGCGCATGGAGCTCGCGCGCGCGGTCCACGAGCAGGTGCCGCATGACCGTCGAGGCGAGGGCGAGGAAGTGCGCCCGGTCGTGCCAACGGGCGCCCGGTCGGTCGGCGAGCTTGAGGTAGGCCTCGTGCACCAGCGCGGTCGTCGACAAGGTGCCGCCGGTGCCGCGCGCCAAGAGCCGACGATGGGCGATCGCGCGCAGCTCGCGATACGCGAGCGAGACGGCGTGGTCGAGGGGCTCGGCCATCGCGGGAGCAATGTCGTGTTTCAGCACGACGTTCCGTTAATCGGGTGAGAAGGCACGTCCCGAGCGGCGGGTCCAACATACGGCGATCCGACGCCGGGAGACAGGCCGGTTCGCGCCCCGCACTCCCCGTCCACGTCAGGAGGTTCCATGTCGCTGCTCCACGGTCGTCACGCGTGCGCTCTGGCGCTCGCCACCTCGTTGGCCGCCTGTTCCGACAGCCGAAGCTCGGTCGGTCCGCGGGCCACCAACTCGCCGGACCAGTCGGCCACGTCGCAGTCCGACCTCGCGGCATCGACGGTTCCTACGGTCTCCAAGCTGCTCGGCCGCGCCACGTTCAGCGATCCCGACGGCGAGAACTTCAAGGTCATGCGCGTCGCCGACGACTGGCATTTCGACCTCAAGGCGAAGCCCGCGGTCGACGTCGCAGTGCAGACGATCGCCTTCGCGCCGAACGCGCAGAGTACCTGGCACCTCCACCCGGGCCCGGTCTTCATCCAGGTGACGACGGGCACCATCAGCTTCTACATGGCCAATGACCCGACGTGCACGGCTGTCATTCGGACGGCCGGCCAGAGCTATGTCGACATGGGGGAGCACACCCACATGGCGCGCAACGAAGGGGCGGTCGCGGCCCAGACCCTGGTCACCTACTTCCTGCCACCGGGAGCGCCGCTGAAGATCGACCAGCCGAGGCCCGGCAACTGTCCGTTCTGACCCCGCTCGCAGGCTGTCGACTACAGCGCAACGCGATTGCGTCCGGCTTCCTTGGCGCGATAGAGCGCCTTGTCCGCCGCCTTGACGACCTGCTCGGGGAGGGCCGAGCCGCGCGCCTCGCTCGCGCCAATGCTCACCGTGACGGCGAGCTGCTTGGCGCCGGCGTGGCGCGCGCGCGGGGACTTGGGCTTCCGCTCGGGGCGATCGCGACCGCGTTGCGTGAAGGCCGCGCCGGCGACCGACATCCGCAGCGTCTCCAGGTGCGGCGCGGTCTCCTCGGCGGTCTTGCCGGGGAAGAGCACGGCGAACTCTTCTCCACCATAGCGGAACGCGCGGCCTCCGCCGTCGACGCGGGCCAGGTGCGTGGCCACCATGCGCAACACCTGGTCGCCGACGTCATGACCGTGCGTGTCGTTGAACTTCTTGAAGTGGTCGACGTCCACCATCGCCACGGTATACGTGCCGTCGACGCGCAGCAGCGCCTCGTTCAGCGCCCGCCGCGCGGGGAGGCCGGTGAGCTCGTCGTGATACGCCATCGCGTACACGCTCTCCAGCGTCGCCACCACGAGGACGAGCCCCGCGCTCGCCAGATGCAACGTCGCGCGGCCGCCGGCGGGTCCTGCGCTCGTCGCGATCACGCTGCCGATCGCCGCCCAGAGGAACCCTCGGCTCGTCGCGTCCGGACGCCAGAGCGTGCGCGCGACGAGCACGGTGATGGCGAGCAGCGCGACGAGTGTCGCCGGCTGACCGAGCGGCAGCGAGGGGAGGTTGGGCGAGGGCAGTAGCGCAAAGTCAAAGGCTCCCGCGGTGCCCTCCGGATACACGGCCGACAACAGCCACGCCGCGAGCACCATCGCAGTCTGCCCCGCGAGCACGGCGAGCCGTCGGAATCCGGCGGGCGTCAACACGCCGCGCTCGCCAACGAATGCCAACACCGCGAGCGTTGCCGGAAGCAGGATCGCCACCGTGCGCACGACCACCGGGCCGGCATGAGGCGCATCGGATTCGACCGGGGCGAGCCAAATCATCGCGCGGTCGGCGATCGCGAGGCCGAGCAGCGCGAACAGCAGTCGTCCGCGTTGGAACCGCCAGCCGAGGAGCGCGCCGGCGGCGAGGACGACGAGCGGATAGAGACGGATGACGGGCGAAGCCGGGTGGGCGGCCGCACCCCAGTGCACCAGCGCGACAGCCACGAGGAGCAAGAGCCCCTCGGGAAAGACGATGTCGAGCAGCTTTCGCGTCAGCATAGACGCGAGGATGACGAGCGAGAGACACGAGCGGTGACGGGGGTTCGTCAGCTCCTCGGCGACGGCGCTCCGGCGCGACGACGTGATCGCTCGAGCCTGCGATCAGTCTCCCGGCTGGTCGGAAAGCAGATAAGGACGCAGCTGCTCGCGCACGGCAACCGCGTCGTCAGCGATGAGCGCGACGACGTCCCCGCGCTGCATGACGCCCAGCGCGGCCGTCACCGCCTTCGCTTCATCGTCGAACGACCACACCCGGTCGGGAGGCATCCCCGCCGACAGCGCGCCGTCGGCCATCATGCGTGCGATCTCCCCCGGTGGCCGGCCCCGCCGATAGTGCGGGTGCTCCTTGAAGATTGCCAGATCGAGGCCGGCGCACAGCCGCCCGACCTCGCGGAGATCCTCGTCGCGCCGGTCGCCCGGCACGCCGAGCAGCGCCATCCGGCGGTCGGCGGGCAGTCGCCGCACGAAGTCGAGGAGACCCGTGATCGCCGCCGCGTTATGTGCGTAGTCGAGCACGACGCGCCCGCGCGTGGTCTCGATCACGTTCAGCCGGCCAGGCGTGCGCGAGGCCGACGGCGCGAAAGTCGAGAGACCATGCCGGATGGTCTCGAGCGGAACGCCCTGCACCAGCGCCGCCAGCGCCGCAGCGAGCAGGTTTCCAATCTGAAAGCGGGCATGTCCGCCGAAGGCGAGCGGAAAGTCGACGAGCCGGCCGAGTGAAAGACGTTCCGCACCGCGACGGATGACCAGCTCCTCCGACACTTCGTCCGTGCCTTCGAGACGCGCAACGGTGCCGCCGGATTCGAGGTGAGATTCCACCAGTGGGTTCGTACCGGTCGGCATCGTGGAAAAGAACACGACCTTGCCCGGAGTCCGCTCGCGCATGGCGGCGACGAGGTGATCGTCTGCGTTCAGCACTGCGTATCCGTCCCGCCGGACGACCGAAGGCACGACTGCCTTCACCTCGGCGAGCTGCTCGATGGTGTCGATGCCGTGCAACCCCAGATGATCGGCGGCGACGTTGAGGACGACCGCCACGTCGCATTCCTCGAAGCCGAGCCCCGCGCGCAGGATACCACCGCGTGCCGTCTCGAGGACGGCCACGTCGACCTGCGGATGTGAGAGGATGATGTTCGCGGCGAACGGACCGGTGAGATCTCCTTCCATGAGGAGATGCTCATGGTAGTACACGCCGTCGGTCGTCGTATAGCCGACGCGCCGCCCATGCTCGCGAAAGAGGTGAGCAACGAGGCGCGTCGTCGTGGTCTTGCCGTTGGTGCCGGTCACCGCGACGACGGGAATGGTCGTCGGCGCACCCGGCGGATACAACATGTCGAGGATCGCGCCGGCTACGTCCCGCGGTATGCCCTGATCGGGATGCGTATGCATGCGGATCCCGGGCGACGCGTTGACCTCGATCACGACGGCGCCGTTTTCACGGAACGGAACAGCGATGTCGGCGCTGAGGACGTCCAGCCCGGCGACGTCGAGGGCGACCGCTCCGGCGGCCAGCTCACAGAGCGCGCGGTTTCCGGGGTGGATGTCATCCGTCCGATCCACCGCGAGGGAACGAACGGTTCGCACTCCATCGCCGCGGACGTGCGCCGGGATACGTTCCGCGACCGCGACCACCCGGCCGGCGACGACCAGGACGCGGTAATCATTTCCCAGCGCGAAGCGCTCCACGACGACCACGGGGTGCTCGGCCACGGCAGCAGGCCATGCTTGGCGTACTCCATCGAGATCATCGATCCGCCCCGAGATGCCGCGCCCATTGTTGGCGTCGAGCGGCTTGAGCAGCACCGGAAAGCCGATCTCATCCACGATCTCGAGCGCTTCTGCGAGCGTCCGCGCCATGTCGCCGTCCGGTACGCCGAGGCCGACCCGCGCCAACGCCTGCTTCGTGCGCTGCCTGTCAGAGGTGATCTCGGCCGCGATGGCACTCGTGAAATCCGTCATCGTGGACCGGAGACGGCGAAGCGTCGCGCCAAGTCCGAGCTGGATGATTCCATCCTCGAGATTGCGGCGCACCGGGATGCCTCGGCGGCGAGCCGCCTCCATCATGACGAGCGACGTAGGGCCGGGCCGCGCCCGGTGATACGTCCGGGTGAGCGCCGCCACGGTCGTCTCGATCTCGGGGTCGTCACCACGCAGGAGGTTGCGGATGATGCGCGCGGCGTCGTGAAGCGCGTCGACCGCGAGATCCTCCTCGTCGAATCCCATGACGACGGTCCACCGGCCGGCAACGGGATCACCGCCGACCACCCGCCCGTTCGCGTCGGGCGCGCCGGCCTGCCGCTGCAGCGCGAGCCCAAGCGCCAGCAGCAACGTTCCCCAGCTCGTGAGAGAATTCTCCTCGACGCCGATGGCCGCGACGTGCTCGGCGATCTCGACCACGTCACGTGGCGAGAGCGATGCGAGCGCGCCTCCCCGGAGCTCGGCGATCAGCACCGGGGAGATCGACCATAGATTCGGACCTCGGAGCGGACGCACGCGTGCGATGCGAACCTCGTCCGCAATCGCGGCGACCGGGGTATCTCCGATCACCGGGTCGTACGCTCGTGCTCCGGCATGTATCACCTGCTGC